>JAZSGU010000028.1:0-7793 GCA_045532895.1 Acutalibacteraceae bacterium
GCGGCGATTTTGTTGAGCATTTCAAGCTCCGTGATATTATCAACAACTATTCTGCCGACATTATTGTCAACCGCCGCTTCAAGCTCCACAGGGGTTTTGTTGTTGCCGTGAAAAATAATATCCTCGCTCGGGAAGCCGACGGAAAGAGCTGTGTAAAGCTCGCCGCCCGAAACAACGTCAATCCCCGCCCCCTCGCTCATGCAGATGCGGCACATTTCCTTGCAGCAAAACGCCTTGCTCGCATAGGAAACATGGCCGTTGCCACCATAGTGTTCATCGATTGACTTTTTGAATTCTCTTAAATTTTTTCGTATTTCATTTTCGTCAAAAACATAAGCGGGTGTGCCGTATTGCTTTGCAAGCTCAACGGTGTCCGCACCGCCGACGGTCAGATGACCGCGTTCATTTATCGAAATACAATCCGAAACATACATCGCAACATTCTCCTACCTGACGGCTTCTTCAACCGCCGCCTTCATTTCTTCAACACCCGTGCCTTTAACCGCAGAAAACTCAATCATCTTTATATCCGCATAATCCGCAAGCTCTGTTTTAAGAGCTTCTCTGCGCTTTTCGGTTTCGGCTTTGTTGAGCTTATCGCATTTTGTAAGCGCAATCACAAACGGAATTTCAGTTTCGCGCAAAAAATTGAGCATAATCATATCATCGGCAGACGGAGCATGGCGCATATCTATAAGCTGAATAACAAGCGCAATGTTTCTGCCGGAGTGGAAATAACCCTCCATAAGGTCAGCCCAACGCTTTTTTTCAGCCTGCTCACGCTTTGCATAGCCATAACCCGGCAGGTCAACAAAATACACACCGTCACCCTTAAAGAAATTAACGGTTATCGTTTTGCCCGGCATGGAGCTGACACGCGCAAGATTTTTTCGGTTGAACAGCTTATTTATAAGCGAGGATTTGCCGACATTTGAACGGCCCGAAAAAACAATCTCCGCTTCTTTTGACGGCGGAAGCTGCTTTGCCGTGCCGTAAGCCGCCGTAAATTCTGTTTTATCAAATCTCATTTTAACTATTCCTGCCTTTACTGTGCTATTGACGCACGTGAGGTCTTTCTGACTTCAACGGGTTTAACCGCCTTTTCAACCGTGGAATTTTCCGCTTCAAGAGCGATTTCCCAAACGGCATCAACCGTTTTAACGGGCTTAAAGGTTATTGCCTCTTTGACTTTGGGGTCAACCTCATCCAAATCGGAGATATTATCATAGGGAATAACAACGGTCTTTATGCCCGCTCTGTAAGCCGCCATTGATTTTTCTTTGAGTCCGCCTATGGGCAGCACCCTGCCGCGCAGGGTGATTTCGCCCGTCATGGCAACATCCTTGCGCACTTTTCTGCCCGTAAGAGCGGAAACAAGCGAGGTCGCTATCGTAACGCCCGCAGAGGGTCCGTCCTTGGGGGTTGCGCCCTCGGGAACATGGATATGGATATCGGCTTCTTTATAGAAGCTGCCGTTTATGGGCAATGAATCCGCCTTGGTGCGGATATAGCTGACCGCCGCCTTTGCGCTCTCCTGCATAACGTCGCCGAGCGAGCCCGTAAGCTCCAGCTTGCCCGTGCCTTTTAATACTGCGGTTTCAATTTCAAGCATATCGCCGCCGACACTTGTCCATGCAAGTCCGTTAACAACGCCGACCTCATTTTCCCTGACAAAGGCATCCGCCTTGTAGCGGCGAGTACCGAGAAATGTTTCAATATCCTCTGGCTTAACGGAAATCTTTTCGGCATTGCCCTCAACAATTTCCATTGCGCATTTTCTGCAAACCGAGGCGATTTTTTGCTCAAGCAGTCTGACGCCCGCTTCACGGGTATAGCCCTCGATAATGAGCCTTAAAGCCTTGTCGGTTATCCTCATTTTGCTTGCAGTTAAACCGTGACGCTTAATCTGCTTCGGGATAAGATGCTTTTTGGCAATCTGGAATTTTTCTTCGCTTGTGTAGCTGCCAAGCTCGATTATTTCCATTCTGTCGCGCAGAGGCTCGGGTATGTTAGCCTCAACATTTGCCGTGGTTATAAACATTACCTTGCTCAAATCAAACGGCAATTCGATATAGTGGTCTCTGAAGGTTGAATTCTGCTCGGGGTCAAGCACCTCGAGAAGTGCCGATGTCGGGTCGCCCTTGTAATCGGACGAAAGCTTGTCAACCTCATCAAGCAGCATAAGCGGGTTGCTTGAGCCTGCCTGCTGCATGGCATTTATGATTCTGCCGGGCATTGAGCCGATATATGTTTTTCTGTGTCCGCGGATTTCAGCCTCGTCTTTAACACCGCCGAGCGAAATTCTGACATAATCCCTGCCCGTTGCGCTTGCGATTGAACGCGCTATAGATGTTTTGCCGACACCCGGAGGACCTACAAGGCAGATTATCTGACCTTTGATATCGGGAGCAAGCACGCGCACGGCAAGGTATTCAAGAATTCTCTTTTTTATCTTTTCAAGACCGTAGTGATCATTTTCAAGGATTTTTCTTGACTTTGCGATATCGGTGTTTTCAGGCTTCATGTTGTTCCACGGAAGTGAAATGCAGGTTTCTATGTAATTCCTGCTGACTGCCGCTTCAGGTGAATGCGCCGAATATTTTTCAAGTCTGTCGCATTCCTTGAAAAGCTTTTCCTTAATCTCGTCGGAAGCGTTAAGGTTGAAGATTGCTTCTCTGAAGCTACTCATTTCTTCTTCCGGTGAGCCACCGCCGAGCTCCTCGGAAATTACTTTCATCTGCTCACGAAGATAATATTCACGCTGATTTTTGTCAATCTGTTCCTGCACCTTGTCATTTATATCCGCTTCAAGGGTGAGCAGGTTGCTCTCGCTTGCAAGCATAATGCACATTTCTTCAAGGCGTCTTATGGGATTGATGGTAGACAGAATATGCTGCCTGTCCTCATATTCAAGCATGATGTTGCCCGCAATATAGTCCGCAAGGGCACCCGCTTCTTTCTTTTGCATAACTCCCGTCATAACATCGGCGGGCATCTGCGGCGCGCAGTCCGAATACTCGGCAAAAACATCCTTTGTGTGGCGCACAAGCGCCTTTGCGTAGTCATCGTCAGCCGCTTTAACGGCAGGCTCTTCAATCGGGAATATCATTGCTTTGAGATAATTTTTGCCGTCACCCATGCCCTGAACAAGCCTTGCTCTGTAAAGACCCTCAACCGCAACGCGGACATTGCCGCTCTTTCCGGGGAGCTTCAAAACCTGCTTGACGTTGGCAACAACGCCTATCTCATAAAGCTCGCCGTAATCGGGGTCATCAACGCTTATATCCTTTTGAGTGACAAGAAAAATTTCCTGGTCGGTATCCATCGCCTTTTTCAGCGCATTAACGGATTTTTCTCTGCCGACATCGAAATGAATGAACATATCGGGAAAAACAACCAGACCGCGCAGAGCGACAGCCGGCATTATTCTTAAATTTTCGCTTTTAACCATGGTATAACTCCTAATGAATACACTTTTGTAAATTAATATTATATATTATTATATTCAATCCGTCAACAGCAATAAAGAGATAAAAATTTATTAAATTGATAATTAATTGTTAACAAAAAAATCTCCCGTCTGTCAGGACGGGAGAAAAATCATCAAAGAACTATCTTCAAAACGATATTCAATGCGTTTGTGATATATGTGATTATGTCACTAGCGATGCCGTAAAGCTTTGCAAAAACGTTTCCGATGCCGTTTGCATCCGCGCCGTAGCCCTCGATAACGCCGTTGTTGTCGTTAACGCCGTCGGTATCAACCGCAAATTCATAAACGATGGGTGAAACGATTGCAAGAAGCAGATATTCAACGGGAGTTACGCCGCCGAGAATCTTTGTTGCAAGCTTTGTGATATCGGTAACAAAAGCATCCGTTCCGAGATGAGCAAAAATCTTGTTTGCCGCCTCAAAGAATACTTCATCGGCAACGGTTGAAAGGTCATCGCGAAGAACAAGGGCAACAAGGCGAAGGAAGATTGTTACTTCCGTTGAGTCGAAATAGAAGGCTTCTTCTCCGCCGTAGTGAGCCGCAACAAGCTCAAGCGCAACATCCCAGCCGGTTTCATAATTGCTGTCGGGGATTTCTATGTTATATTCCGCCGCAAGCTGCTGAATGCCGTCCTCGCCGTAAAGAGGCTGTTCAAGCACCTTTCTCAAGCCGCCGACTGCGGTGTTAACAAGGTCATAGAAGATTGAATCCTCCTCAATGCCCATCTGCTCCATTTTGAGAGAGCGGGTCAAACGCCACTGAACGCCCGCTTTAAGGAAGCCCTTGCCGTATGCATTAAGACCCGCGTTCATAAGGTCAATCTGCTCCTGCGAATAGCCTCCGATTGCAGCAGTCAGGCTGTCGGTATCAATCTTTTCAATAGTCTGTGCCTCATATTTTATTTCCTTCTCCGTAACGTTGAAAGTTCTGTACTGGAGAGGATACATTGTGAGAGATGTGGTTGCAAAGTCATAGATTTTGTTGCCGAGTGAGCTTGTGTAGGTTGCAACGTCGCTGCAATGCTCGTGACCCGTGAAAACAAGCTTAATGCCCCAGTTTGCAAGCAGGTCAGCGGTTGTAAGGTGGAATTTAACGATGAAGTTCTTGCTGAAAATGCTCTGCACGGGCATATGGTCGAGCAGATTATGATGCATCATGAGAATGGGATATCTGCCGTCCGCTTTTGCAAGCTTTGCCTGCTCCTTAACCCATGAAAGCTTCTTTGCTGTCATGCCGTCCTCTGTGGAAGCATCGTGATTGCAGCTGTCAAGGGAAATAAGTCTGTATTTTTCGCCGAGGTTTGCGGTGTATGAGCAATCATCCTCAACAACCGTAAGAGCCTGGTCATAACCGAAATCTGCGTAAATTCTTTTGAAATCTTCGGGGGTTGTTTCGCTGTTATAGCCCGCATCGTGGTTGCCGACGGTTACATAAATCTGCTTGCCCGATTTTTCTTCAAAAGCAGCAAACTTTGCGGCAACATCGATGTGCTCCTGCGCGATTGCTCTGCCATTATCAACGATATCGCCTGAAATCAAAACAAAGTCAACCTCGTCATTTTCGGCGCACTGATTGAGAAATTCGTCAATAATCCAGCCGCTTTCGTTTTCCATAGCCGCGCGGCGGTTTGCATACCAATAAATTTCATCGTCGATTTCACCGCTTGCGGTAAGCTCTTCTTCGGGCACATTATAGTGCAAATCCGAAGCAACGGCAAAGCTCAAATCCGTTTCTTCCTGCGCCGCAAAAGCCGAAGCCGAAGCCGAGGTTAAAAGAATAACCGCTGTAAGAACAAAGCATAAAATCTTTTTCATTTTTTGCACCTCTTTTTATATTTTCATTATTCCCAACGCATCGAGAACGGAAGAAATAAGAATCAAAACAATGCATACGGGAGCAATATATTTGATAACGATTGTGAAGAGCGTTTTGCTCTTGAATTTGCCGGTAAGCTCAATTTCCTCAATAAGGCACTTGGGCTTGATAACGTAGCCGACAAAAATGCATGTAAACAGAGCAACAATCGGCATAAGAATGCTGTTGCTTGCAAAGTCAAACATATCGAGAATTGTCATTCCGTTAACGCTGATATCGCTCAAAACGCCGAAGCCGAGAGATGATGGAATGCCGAGTGCAATGCTGAAAACAAAGACTGCAAGCCATGAGCCTTTTCTGCTCCAGCCAAACTTATCCATAACGATTGAAACAACTGTTTCCATAAGAGAAATTGATGAGGTGAGTGCCGCAAAAAGAACAAGCAGGAAGAAAACTGCTCCGATAATTGAACCTCCGGTCATGCTGTCAAAAACCTTGGGGAGAGTAATAAACATGAGTCCGGGGCCCTTGCCCAATGCGCTTTCATCGCCGCCGGAGAATACGAAAACTGCGGGGATAATCATAAGACCTGCAAGGAATGCAACGCCCGTGTCGAAAATTTCAATCTGTCTGACAGAGGATTCAAGGTTAACATCTTTTTTCATGTATGAGCCGTATGTTATCATAATACCCATGGCAAGTGACATTGAATAGAAAAGCTGACCCATAGCCGAAAGAACGGTTGTTGCCGAAAACTTGCTGAAATCGGGGGTAAGGTAATATTTAACACCCTCCATTGCGCCGGGCATAAACATTGAATATACCGCGATTACGATGGTCAGAACAACCAGCACGGGCATCATGAATTTGCTCACCTTTTCAACGCCTTTTTCAACGCCGAGAAGAACAATCAATGCGGTCAGTCCGATGAAAAGCAGGAACCAGCCGATAGGCTCTATGGGCTTTGCAATAAAGCTTTCAAAATAGCCGTCCGCCGCTGCTGCACCTGCACCGCCGCTGACAAAAACGGCAAGATATTTTGTAACCCAGCCGCCGATAACCGAATAATAAGGCAGGATTATCGCGGGGATAACCGAGGCGATAACGCCGATAAACGAATATTTTTTGTTAAATGTTGTGAATGCGTTGATTGCGCTCTGTCCCGTCTTTCTGCCGATTGCAATTTCGGCGCACATAAGCGCAAAGCCGAATGTTACGGCAAGAATAAGATAGACAAGCAGGAAAATTCCTCCGCCGTATTTAGCTGCAAGATAAGGGAAACGCCAGATGTTGCCCAAGCCTACCGCGGAGCCCGCAGCAGCAAGAACAAAACCTATTTTCCCGGTAAAGCTGCTTCTTTTTTCGCTCATTTAACCGTCCTCCTGAAAGAACTGACAAACAGTTCCGATAATAAAAGTTATTATCTCATATTTACAAAGAATTTACAAGTAATTTACATAATATTTTTGCAAATATTGATATTTTTTGTCCGATGTGCTAAAATCCGATTAAAGGAGGCGTTTTTATGGATATCAAAAAAATGCTTTGCGGCTGTGACGAAAGGCCGCTTGAAACGCTTGTTAACAATGGCGGCTACACCGCGATTTTCCGCCGTATAGGCGTTGTGGGTGACAGCCTTTCATCCGGCGAATTTGAAAGCCTTGACCAAAACGGCAACAAAGGCTATCACGACTATTTTGAATATTCATGGGGTCAGTATCTTGCAAGAATGTGCGGCAGCACCTGCTTCAATTTTTCAAGGGGCGGAATGACTGCAAAGGAATACTGCGAAAGCTTTGCCGACAGCATGCGTTTTTGGGACCCGCAGTATGCCTGCCAATGCTATATAATCGCGCTGGGCATTAACGACATTCAGAATCAGAATCAGGAAATCGGCTCAATCAATGACATTAACCCCAAGGATTACACAAAAAACGCCGCCACATTCACGGGATATTACGCTCAGATAATTCAGCATCTTAAAGCAATTCAGCCGCGCGCAAAGTTCTTTTTGATGACGATGATGAACGAGAGCGAAAACCACAGAATGCGTGAAAAAACCGAGGCGCACAGAAAAATTCTTTTTGATTTGGCTGATTATTTTGACAACACCCATGTTCTCGATTTTTATAAGTACGGCCCCGAATACAACAACGAATTCCGCAAAAAATTCTATATGGGCGGTCACCTAAACCCCATGGGCTATGTTTTGACCGCGCACATGGTCGCTTCATATATTGATTTCATCATCCGCCATAATTTTGAGGATTTTAAAGAAGTCGGCTACATCGGCACAGATTTGCAATTTTGTAAATAAATTCAAACAAAAAGGCCCGCCGCAGCGCAATACCATTAAGTTAAGCAACAAACCGAGTTCAGAAAAGAACCCGGTTTGTTTTTTTTGAAAAAATTTGCAAAAGCACTTGACAAACAAGCAAAAATGTGCGGTCGATTTATTAACCTCAGTTAATAAATCGACCCTTGT
>JAZSGU010000025.1:0-5119 GCA_045532895.1 Acutalibacteraceae bacterium
GCCGAAAAAATTATAAAAAGCGAAAAACGCGAGCTTGCAAGGCTCGGCAAAATGCAAAACCGCAGTTCGGGAAGCAAATATTTCATGATTTTGCTTTTTCTTATTGCCGTTGTCAACATCCTTGACGAGGTCACAAGCAACCTGACCGTCACGGTGCAGTCCTCTTTTGTTACGGAATTTTTTGTGAATAATCCGTTCATGGGTAAGTACTACACCTATGAGGACGGGCTGGCTTTTCATTCAAGCATAGGCGTTTTCACCTATGTTCTGGGTCTGTTTACCCCGTTTTATAAAGCCCTTGCCGATAAATGGGGCAGAAAACCTCTTTTTGCAATTTCAACCCTCGGCATGGCGGCGGGTCTTTTGGTGATTCATCTTTCTTCAAGCTACATAATGTTCCTTGTCGGCTTTGCAATTATCAGCTTTTTCATGGGTCACGATATTCAGATTATTTATATTCTTGAAGAAGCGCCCGACAAGCACCGCGCAAAGATTTACAGCTTCCTTAAAAGCTTCGGCATTCTCGGTGTCATTCTTATCCCCGCGCTTCGCGACGCACTTATGGGCAACGACGCAACAAAATGGCGCGAGATTTTCCTTGTGCCCGCCCTTATAGGCTTTGCGGCGGTTATTCTTGTTATTCTTCTTGCAAAGGACACGAAGGTTTTCATCGGTGAAAGAATATCTTATCTTTCCCGACCCTACGAAGAAAGGCAGGCTGAAAAAGCTCTCAAAAAACAGAAAAAAGAGGCGCAGAGAAATCAATCAGGCGTTTTCAACGGCGTTAAATATATTTTCGCAAACAAAGACACAAAAATGCTTATCATTGCTCACATCATTTTCGATGCAGCAATGCCCGCAATCGCGCTTTATTTCGAATCCTCGATGCACCGCGCGGGAATGAGCACAAGCGAAATAACAAAGGCTCTGTTCATGGTGCCCGTGATATATGCCTCAATCACCTTCCTTTCGGGCTTTATTGCCGACAAGGCGGGCAGAAAAACAACGGTTACCCTTTTCTCCGCAACCTGCATTACGGGCTATATTCTCTTTGTTGTCGGCATCCTTAACGGCTGGAATCCTTATTTTGTCGGCTCACTGGCGGGTCTTTACCAGGGCTCATATTGGATTGGCAGGGACTACATGAACGTTATGATGACCGAAAAGGTGCCAACGGACATCCGCGCATCGGTTGTCGGCGCAGAGGGCCTTTTGGTTATTATCGGACTTGCGCTCGGCTATATTACCACGATAATCGGCATGACTCAAATGCAGATATGGACTGCATGCCTTGCCGTTTCAATCCCCTCAGTTGCGGTTGCAGCAATGCTTTTTGCGCTCAATGTTAAAGAAACCAAGGGAGCAAACCTCGACGAAATATCATAAAAAACAAAGACGCGGTTTTTAAAAAGGAGTTATATCCATGAAAAAATCAAACAGAATTTTATCCTTTTTGCTTGCACTTTCGGTTATCATCGGAAGCATGGCATTTTTCGCATATGCCGCCGAAGCCGATAAAAACTATTATTACCTCGATTCCGTAAACGGCGACGATTCCAACAGCGGCACGGATATTGACAGCCCCGTTAAGACGCTTGGCGGTCTTAAAAATCTTGATGTTAAGCCCGGAACACATTTCCTTTTTAAAAACGGCGGTGAATACGAATGCGCCGCAACCCTTACATGCAACGGCACAAAGGACAACCCCGTTGTTGTTTCTTCATACGGCGAGGGCAAAACCGCAATTCTTTACACCAACGAAAAAACAGAGGTTTTGCGCCTTTTTGACTGCTCATATGTGACCGTGTCAAACCTTCATATCAAAGCCCCCAACGGCGGCGGAATATGGATTGACACACACAGTCAGACCTCCGAGGGCATCATAATCGAAAACATATATTTTGAAGATATGCAGAATTACAAAGTCAGCTTTCGCGACGATTTTTCAAACGGCGCGGCTTCCGCAAGAGCAGCGGTTATGGTCAAGGGTCTGCCCGCAAAATCAAGATACGCGGTTAATGACCTAACAATACGCAACTGCGAAGTATATAACTGCGCAAACGGCTTTATGCTTTGGGGCTCATGGAACGATGAGCAGAAGCCCTGGTGCACGGAGGAAGAAATTGACCCCATCTACAATGAAGGAGTGCTTGTCGAAAACTGCTATTTCCACGAAATGGATGCCGAGGCGGTTGTTGTCGGCATTTGCGACGGCGCGCTTATTACAAACTGCCGCGCAATTAACTGCTGCCAGGGTGAGGGTCTTAAAGAAAACGGCGAGATTGCGTATTTCACCGCGGCAATGTGGTTTTGGGGCAGCGAAAACAGCACAATTCAGTATTGCGAAATCGCAGGCCAAAAGAATGTTGGCGACGGCATGGCGGTTGACTTTGACTCCCACTCCAACAACTGCACCTATCAGTATATCTACTCTCACGACAACATGCGCTTCATGTGCAACAACCCCAACTACAGCGGTCAGAAGGGCAACACAGTGCGCTACTGTCTTTCGGTCAACGATAACGGCGGGCGTTCGACAACGGCAGTCGGCGAATGCGGAGAGCATAACTTTAATTTCTATAACAACACCATTATCAACTGCGGTGAATTCCAGTTCAAAAATCTTTATAATGCATATATCGCAAACAACATAATAATTCCGGAAAACGGCGCGACCTTTGCTTATGACGTTGATTCATCAAGAGGCAATGTGTTCGAAAATAACTGCTATTACAACGTTATGTCACCCATTGTTGATTTGGGCGCAATGAACACCGTGCCCGGCTTTGCAGGCAGCGATTATTCCGATGTGAACAGCTTCATGCTTTCGAAAAATTCACCTCTTATCGGTGCAGGCTCCGCGGTTGAAGGCGTTGAAAAGGATTTCTTCGGCAATCCCGTTCAAAGCAACAACATCGGCTGCTACGGCGGCACGGGAACCGATGCGGAATACAAGGGTGAAAACATTATCGTAAAAATCTTCCGTTTAATCCGTAATTTCTTTGAAACTCTTTATCACGAGATTTATGTTATCTTCGATTGAGGTGAACTGAATGAAAGTAATCGTTATTCTGCCTGACGGCATGCGCCCCGACTCGCTGACGGATATCGCAACCGCGCAGAGAATTATCGGAGAATCCTCATATTCAATGGAAGCGCAAACGGTTTTCCCGTCGGTCACCCTGCCCTGCCACATTTCGCTTTTCCACAGCGTTACTCCGCAAAGGCACGGCACAACCACCAACACTTATATGCCGCAGGTCAGACCCGTCAACGGTCTTTGCGAGGTTTTGAAGCAGGCAGATAAGAAATGCGCAATTTTCTATAACTGGGAAGAAATCCGCGACGTTTCGCGCCCCAATTCCCTTGCGCATTCCTGCTTTTATGCGGGCAGAAGAATCGGCTATAAGCAGGCGGGCGAGGAGCTGACCGATGCCGCAATTTCATATCTAAAAAAATACGACACGGATTTCACCTTTATTTATTTCGGCTATCCCGATATGCAGGGTCATAATTACGGCTGGATGACGGATGAATATACGGAAGCAATCCAAAGCAGTTGGGATAACATCGAAAAGCTGATGAACGCTCTCGGCGATGAATATACATATATCATCACGGCTGACCACGGCGGCCACGACAGAACTCACGGCACCGACATGCCTGAGGATATGATTATCCCCATTATTATCAAGGGCAAGGACTTTGAAGCGGGAAAAATCCTTGAAAACGCAAACATTATGGATATCGCCCCCACGGTCACAAAGCTTCTCGGGGTTGAGCCCGACAGCGAATGGGAAGGCAAAGCTTTGATATGAACAGAGCGGACATTATAAAACATATTTCCGAAATCTACGGCACCGAGGCGGAATACCCCTTTATGCAATACCCCGACACGGCGGTGTTTCGCCACGCAAACAACAAAAAGTGGTTTGCGGTTATCATAAACATTCCCAAAGCAAAGCTCGGACTCGCCGAACACGATGCGGTTGATATTTTAAATTTGAAATGCGACCCTATTCTATGCGGCTCTTTGAGAAATGAAAAAGGCTTTTTCCCCGCATATCACATGAACAAAACCAACTGGATTTCAGCTATGCTTGACGGCAGCGTTGACACCGAAAAAATCAAATGGCTGCTCGATTTAAGCTTTGATTTGACAGCAAGAAAAATCAAGAAAAAATAACTTGGGAGGCACTTTTATGTGGAACATTATCAGAATTTTCGTTTCGCTCTTTGTTGCGGTTGAAACACTGATAACAGGCACCCTCGGCGGTGTTTCAACATTTAAAAGCGTTGAAATGCCCGAAGTCAGCGCAGGCGAATACTCTCAGTATGTTGACCCGTTTATCGGCACGGGCGGCACTCCTTGGACCTGCGGCATGCTCAGCCCCGCGGCAGCCGTTCCTTTCGGCGCGGTAAGGCTCGGACCCGACACAAGCTTTGTGGGCGGCGCATACATCGTTAAAACCAACACATCGGGCTATTATTACGAGCACGGTCACATCAAAGGCTTCAGCCATTCAAGGCTTTCGGGCACGGGCGCGGAGGATTACAGCAACTTTCGCGTTATCCCCGCAGTCGGCGATAATGAGCCCGCAATAATGCCCTATTCCCATTCAAAAGAAACGGCTTCGGCGGGCTATTATGCAGTCTATCTGCCGAGCGTTGCCTGCCTTGCGGAAATGACTGCCTCGGCGCATACGGGCGTTCACCGCTACACTTTCTATGATTCAGACGATGCGCGCCTTTTCATTGATGCTTCAAGCGGCGCGGCAAAAAAGCTTTCCTATGATGCGCATGCGGAATACAACAAAGAAACCGGCATTATCACGGGCGGCTGCGTTATAGACGGCCAGTTTTCGGGCAGATATGACGGACTTCCCGCATATTTTGCGGCTGTAACGGACAAGCCCGTTGTTTCCTATGAAATCAAAGACGGCGGCATTGACCTCAACTTCGGCTCGCTCAAAAATGAGAGCGTTGAAATGAAGGTCGGCATCAGCTTTGTCAGCGCGGAAAATGCGCTTCTCAACCTCAAAGCCGAAACAGACGGACTTAACTTTGACGGCGTAAGGCAAAAGGCGGTTGATGCGTGGGAAGAACGCCTTTCCGTTAT
>JAZSGU010000060.1:0-12056 GCA_045532895.1 Acutalibacteraceae bacterium
CTCTGTCCTTGGTGCACGCTGCAACAGAAACTCCGGTATTATTGAGCTTTTCGGTTCAATAGTCGGCAGAGTCCCCTACTTCGGACTTGTAACCGATGAGGGCAGAAAGGCTACATGGATTGTAGAAGTTAAAACAACAAAGAAACCCGAAGCTCAGATTCTCGGTTCTGCTATCGGCATGAAGGTCATGGAAGATGTCCCCTACATCAAGGGCCTCGACCAGTGGATAGGCACAGAGCTCGACGGCGACACCAAAGCTTATCTTAAAGACTTCGGTGCTGCAACTGCTTCAAACGGTGCTGTCGGTCTCTACCACATCGCTAACCTCACTCCCGAAGCTGTTGAGATGGGCGAAGCTCTCATCACAGAAGACGCTCAGGTTTATGTTGTCGATGACGCAGAGCTGGAAAGAGTTCAGGCAAACTATCCGGTCATGTGGAAAGACAAGGATGCAACTCCCAAGCTTTGCTTTGTAGGATGCCCTCACCTTTCACACGCTCAGCTTATCGAGTGGACCGACAAGGTTGCTGACGGTCTTAAAGCAAACGGTCTTAAGAAAGTTTCCGTTCCCACCGTATTCACCGCCGCTCCGGCTGTTGTTGAGGCGTTCAACAAAACTCCTTACGCCGATAAGCTTAAGGCAACAGGTGTTATACTCAGCTACATTTGTCCGCTGATGTATATGAACAATCCTCTTTGCAAGAAAATGCCTGTTATCACAAACTCCAACAAGCTCAGAACATACACCACCTCTCGCTACTACAGAAGCGACGAGATTCTTGACATAATCACAAAGGAGGCAAAGTAAGATGAAACAGTTTAAAGGACGTCCCGTATGTGCAGGCTCCTGCACCGCAACCGCTCTTGTTTCACACGGCGGCTTTAACACACTTGCCTCTTTCCAGAACGCTCTTCAGTTTGGCGACAAGGAAGCAAAGTGCGGCGACCAGAACAACACCGACCTTTACGGCAAGCCCATGGTAGGCACGGCTCTCTGCCTGCCCCAGACTATCGGTTCAACCACCGGCGGCATGGTTCTTTACTGCGCAAACGTTATGAAGAGAAACCCCAAATGCATGCTTTTCTCGGAGCATATCGACTCACTCGCATGCGCAGGCGCTGTTCTCGGCGCTGTTTGGACAGATGAACCCATGGTAACGGTTGACTGCCTCGGCCAGGAATTCCTTGACTATGTTAAAGACGGCATGAAAATCACCGTTGAAGAAGACGGCACTGTTACAGTTGAATAATTAATATGCTAAAATCCCGAAGTTCTTTTACGGACTCCGGGATTTTTGTCAGATAATATACTTGAAAAAATAAATATAATATGATATTATAAAAAAACACTATAAATTCGGCTGTAAGAGGTGAGAAATATGATAATGGGCGAATCCGCGGAAAACTATCTTGAAACGATACTTATTCTTAAAGAAAGAAAGGGGTCCGTCCGTTCCGTTGACATTGCGACAGAGCTTGGCTTTTCCAAACCCAGCGTTTGCGTTGCAATGAGAAACCTGCGCGAGCACGGCTATGTTACAACCGACGGAGACGGCTTGATTTCACTCACCGATTCAGGGCTTGAAATTGCTAAAAATGTTTATAACAGGCACGAAACCATCACGAATTGGCTGACAAAAATCGGCGTCAGTTCAGACCAGGCGGCTGTTGATGCATGCCGCATTGAGCACGTTATCAGCCAGGAAAGCTTTGAATGCCTTAAAAAGTTTACCGAACAGAATTGATAAACAAGGGTCGATGCCCCCATCGGCCCTTTAATTGCGTTTATTGTTCAATTTACATAAAAATATATCGCCGCAAAATATTTTAGCGTGGTAAATCGCTAATTGACTAATACGATAAAGTGTGATATACTGTCGACATACTAAAATAATCGGGAGAAAACTATGAACGAATTTCTTGCTTCTCTGTCCAAAGAGGACAGCTTGACATACGAGCTTTCAATGCTCTATAAACAATGGGGCTACAAGGAATACCGCATGGCGAAGTTTGAGGAATACAGCTTCTACAGCGACAACAGAGATTTCCTTGCAGGCAAAGGCATACTTGCCTTCAATAATTCGGACGGACGTCTTATGGCGTTAAAGCCTGACATCACCCTTTCCATTGTCAAAAACGCAAAGCTCTCAGACTCGCTGACAAAGCTTTACTATAATGAGAGCGTTTTCAGAATGAGCGACAGCTCAAATGACTACAAAGAAATCAAGCAGACGGGTGTTGAGGTGCTCGGCAGGGTTGATGATTATCTGGCTGCAGAGGTGCTTATGCTGGCTGCAAAGAGCCTTAAAACCATTGACAAGGATTTTGTTCTTTCCGTTTCTCATATGGCGTTTATCCCCTCTCTTTTGGCGGAGCTTGAAATCGGCGAAAACACCAAAAAAGATATCATAAATTGCATTAAGGGCAAAAACACCCATGATTTGCGCTCAATCTGCGAAAAATGCGGTGTTGAAAGCGACAAAACAGAGCTTCTTGCAAAGCTTGCGGGCATAAACGGCAAAATTGAGGCAGCTTTACCTGAGCTTTCCGCACTTGCTTGCAATGATGAAATGAAAGCGGCTTGTTCAGAGCTTGATTTTATTGCTTCTTCACTTAAAAAGAGCGATTTGGCAGACAAACTGTATATCGACCTTTCCGTGCTCAACAACACAGATTATTATAACGGCATTATTTTCCAGGGCTATGTCGAAAAAGCTCCCTCGGCAGTTCTTTCGGGCGGCAGATACGACAAGCTTGCCGGCAAATTGAGAGAAAATACGCAGGCAATCGGCTTTGCGGTTTATCTTGACAATCTTAATTTTTACTACAAAAAGAAGCGCGAATTTGACAGCGATATTCTTATTCTTTTCGATTCGGCAGATAAAAGCGTTTCACTTCTTTCTCTGGTTGAAAGCTTTGTTGAAAAGGGTTTTTCCGTCAGGGTTGAACACACAATCCCCGAGGGCTATAAAGCCAAAACGGTTTATTGCTTTGAAAACGGCGCATTGAGGGAGGTGGCGGCATGCTGAACATCGCGTTACCCAAGGGCAGG
Organism: Acutalibacteraceae bacterium; assembly: GCA_045532895.1. Taxonomy (GTDB): domain Bacteria; phylum Bacillota; class Clostridia; order Oscillospirales; family Acutalibacteraceae; genus CAG-177. The sequence continues at coordinate 3,053 of JAZSGU010000060.1, forward strand.
CCCGGCGACAAGGTTTATGAGCTTTTTGCTTCCATAGGCTATGACTGCAGCGAAATTTACAGCGACAACAGAAAGCTTGTTTTTGAAAACGAAGCAAACGGCGTGCGTTATCTTCTTGTTAAGCCCTCCGACGTTGCAATCTACATTGCTCACGGTGCGGCGGATATCGGCGTTGTGGGCAAGGATATCCTTGAAGAAGGCAGCTTTGATATTTATGAGCTGCTTGACCTCAACCTGGGCAAATGCAACATGTGCGTTGCAGCGCCCAATGACTATGTTGAGGATTTTGACCGCCCGCTTCGCGTTGCAACAAAATTCGTTAACATTGCAAAGAATTATTATATTTCGCTCAACAGAGAAATCGAAATAATCAAGCTTAACGGTTCAATAGAAATTGCTCCCCTGCTCGGTCTTTCCGATGTTATTGTTGATATTGTTGAATCGGGCAAAACACTCAAAGAAAACAATCTGAGAGTTTATGAAAAAATCATGCCCATCAGCGCAAGGCTTATCGCAAACAAGTCCTCTTACAAATTCAAAGGCGAGGACATTGAGCTGCTCATGCAAAAGCTCACAAAGGAGTTGGCAAAATGATTAAGATAATTAACATAGACAGCGCGGAAAAGGGCGACATTCTCACCCGCGACATAAAGCTTGAAAGCGGCGTTGAGGCGATTGTTGCCGACATTATAAAGAATGTCAGAGAAAACGGCGACAAGGCACTCAAGGAATACAGCCTTAAATTTGACGGCGCAGACATTCAAAACCTCCGCGTTACGCAGGCGGAAATTGATGCCGCTTATGAAAATGAGGATAAAGCTCTTATTGAAACGCTTGAAATGGCGAAGGCAAACATTTGGAATTTCCACGAAAAGCAGCTTCGCAAGGGATTTGAAATAAATAATGGTGACGGCACCGTTTCGGGTCAGAAGATAACCCCGATTGAAAAGGTCGGCATCTATGTGCCCGGCGGCACGGCAAGCTATCCCTCAACCGTGCTGATGAACGCAATTCCCGCAAAGATAGCGGGCGTCAGCGAAATAATCATGGTAACTCCCCCCGACAAGCAGGGAAACATCCCCTCCGCCATTCTTTGCGCAGCAAAGATTGCAGGAGTTGATACCATTATCAAAACCGGCGGCGCGCAGGCGGTTGCCGCTCTCGCATACGGCACAGAGAGCGTGCCCAAGGCAGACAAGGTTGTAGGCCCCGGCAACGTTTTTGTTGCAACGGCAAAAAGAATGCTCTACGGTCTTGTTGACATTGACATGATAGCGGGTCCGAGCGAAATACTTGTGCTTGCAGACGGCACATGTAACCCCGCATACGTTGCGGCTGACCTTCTTTCGCAGGCAGAGCATGACAAGCTTGCAAGCGCGGTGCTTGTTACAGACAGCGAGGAGCTTGCATACGCCGTTCAGGCAGAGCTTGAAAGACAGATTCCCCTGCTTCCCAGAGAGGAAATCGCGAGGGCTTCAATAGAAACAAACGGAAAAATCATCATTGCAAACAATCTTGAGCAGGGCATTGAAATCGCCAACGAAATTGCCCCCGAGCATCTTGAAGTATGCGTTGACGACCCGTTCGCACTTCTTAACAAAATCAAGAATGCAGGCTCGATTTTCCTGGGCAAAAACACTCCCGAGGCTCTCGGCGACTATCTTGCGGGCACTAACCACACCTTACCCACATCAGGCACGGCAAGATTCAGTTCCCCTCTTTCTGTTGACGATTTTGTTAAAAAATCACAGTATATTTACTATACCGAAGAGGCTCTCGGCAAAGTTAAAGATAATATTGTTCTTTTTGCCAACCGCGAGGGACTTCAGGCTCACGGAAAGAGCGCGGCAATCAGATTTGAGAAATAAGGTGAACCCATGAGCAAATTTCTTTCAAAAAACTACGAAAAGCTTGTTCCGTACACTCCCGGTGAACAGGTTAACGAAAAGGTTATAAAGCTTAACACAAATGAATCGCCGTTCCCCCCCTCTCCCAAAGTTAAGGCAGTTTTGAGCGAAACGGTTATTGATAAGCTCAACTTATATTCCGACCCCGAGCTCAAAGAGCTTCGCACGGCTATAGCAGAGCAGTTTGACGTTACGCCCGACATGGTATTCTGCGGCAACGGCTCTGATGACGTGCTTGCATTCGCTATCATGGGCTTTTGCGGCGCGGGCGGCAAGCTCTGCTGCCCCGAAATCTCCTACGGCTTTTACCCCGTTTATGCCGACATTTTCGGCGTTGAGCTGGAGCAGATTCCGCTCAAAGAAGATTTGTCAATCGATGTTAACGACTACATAGGCAAGGGCAAAAACATCGTTATCGCAAACCCCAATGCTCCGACAGGTCTTTTGATTCCTTTTGAGGATGTTGAAAGAATTGTTGCTTCAAACCCCGATAACCTTGTTATCATTGATGAAGCATACATCGCATTCGGCGGAAAAAGCTGCATGGAGCTTGTTAAGAAATACAGCAACCTGCTTGTCACCCGCACATTCTCAAAAAGCCATTCTCTTGCAGGTCTGCGCGTAGGCTTCGGCATAGCATCGAAAGAAATCATCGACGATTTGAACAAGCTGAAATATTCGTTCAATCCCTATAATCTCAACACTCTTTCAATCAAAGCGGCTGCGGCGGCTATTGCGGACAACAAATACTATAACGGCAACATTGCAAAAATCATTAAAAACAGAGAATACACTATTTCCGAGCTTAAAATGCTCGGCTTTAAATGCACCGATTCAATGGCAAATTTTGTTTTTGCATCGAGTGATAAAATCCCCGCCTCTGCACTTGCGGCAGAGCTTCGCAAAAAAGGCATTCTTGTCAGATATTTCAACAAGGCAAAAATCGATAACTACCTGCGCATAACCGTAGGCTCTGCAGAGGAAATGCAAGCCCTGATAGGCGCAATAAAGGAGATAACAGCATGAGAGAAGCCGAAATCAAAAGAAAAACAAATGAAACGGATATCGAGCTTTGGTTAAAGCTTGACGGCACGGGCAAAAACGAAATTGACACGGGCTGCGGCTTTCTTGACCACATGCTGGAGCTTTTTGCCCGCCACGGCAGAATGGATTTAAAGATTAAGTGTGTTGGCGACACACATGTTGACTATCACCACACGGTTGAGGATGTCGGCATTGTTCTCGGTCAGGCGTTCGCAAAGGCAGTCGGTGAAAAAAGAGGAATTTCTCGCTACGGCAGCATTCTTCTGCCCATGGATGAAACGCTGATACTCGCAAGCATCGACATAAGCGGCAGAGCATATCTCAACTATGATGTCCAAATCCCTACCCCCGCGGTTGGCGGCATGGACACGGAGCTTGTTGAAGAATTTTTCATTTCCTTTGTGCGCAACAGCGACATAACGCTTCACATAAAACAGCTCGAGGGCAAAAACAGCCACCATATTATCGAAGGCATTTTCAAGGCGGTTTCAAGGGCATTATGCAAGGCTGTGTTTGAAGATTTGACTCTCGGCGGCGAAATTCCCTCCACGAAAGGTATTTTATAATGATTGCAATAATTGACTACGGCTGCGGCAACCTTTTTTCACTCTCGTCATCGCTCAAAAGCCTCGGCATTGAGTGCAAGATTACGGGCGATAAGGACGAAATAGCTGCCGCAGATAAAATAATACTCCCCGGTGTCGGAGCATTCGGCGACGCGGCAAAAAAACTTCGCGATTGCGGCATGGACAAGCTTCTTTGCTCACTCGCGGCAGAGGGTAAACCCATTCTCGGCATATGCCTCGGAATGCAGCTTCTTTTTGAAAAAAGTTTTGAATACGGCGCACACATGGGTCTGGGTCTTATCAAGGGCTATGTAGGCGCGCTTGAAGGTCAGCTTCCCAAGGAGTTAAAAATCCCCCACATGGGCTGGAACAAGCTCAACCTTGCAAAGGCAGACCCTATTTTTAAATATATTCAGCCCGGTGACTACATGTATTTTGTTCATTCCTTCTATGCAAGAAACTGCGTTGAAAACACACTTGCATTTTCTGAATACGGCGTTGCCGTGCCCGCTGTTGTAAAAAGCGGCTCGGTTTACGGCATGCAATTTCACCCCGAAAAGAGCGGCTCAAAAGGTCTTGCTCTGCTCAAAGCTTTTTCCGAGTTATAAGGAGATTTATTTATGCAGATTTTTCCCGCAACAGATATTCTCGGCGGCAAGGTTGTTCGCTTGACAAAGGGCGATTACAATCAGGTCAAAATTTATGCAGACTCCCCCGCCGAAATGGCTCTGGAATTTATGAAAGACGGAGCAACAAACTTACATATGGTTGACCTTGACGGCGCAAAGGACGGTGCACCCGTTAACTTTGATGCCATAAAAGAAGCCGCGCAGATAAAGGATTTATTCATTGAGGTCGGCGGCGGAATAAGAGATATGAAGCGCATTGAGGATTATCTCAACCTCGGCGTTAAAAGGGTTATCCTCGGCACGGCGGCAATCCGCAACTATCCGTTTGTTGAAGAAGCGGTCAAAGAATTCGGCAAAGCGGTTGCAGTGGGCGTTGATGCGAAGGACGGCTTTGTTGCCGTGAGCGGATGGCAGGAAACAACAAGCGTTAAATCCGTTGAGTTTTGCAAAAAGCTTCGCGACACGGGTGTTTCCACCGTTATATATACCGACATTTCAAAGGACGGCATGCTTTCGGGCACCAACCTTGAAATATACAAAGAGCTTTCCGAAATCAAAGGGCTTGATATTGTTGCTTCGGGCGGTATAACCTTTGTGCATGAGATTGAAACCCTGCGCGACATGAACATTTACGGCGCAATAGTCGGCAAGGCTGTCTACGAGGGCAGGCTGAGCCTCAAAGATGCGCTTAAAGCGGCGGAGGTAAAATGAGATGATAACTAAAAGAATTATCCCCTGCCTTGATGTACGAAACGGCAGGGTAGTTAAAGGTGTTAACTTTGAGGGCATTCAGGATGTTGCCTCCCCCGTTGAGCTTGCGCATTTTTATAATGACAGCGGCGCAGACGAGCTTGTGTTTTATGACATAACGGCTTCGTTTGAGGGCAGAGCACTTTTCACCGATGCGTTAAAGCAGGTTGCTCAAGAAATATTCATCCCTCTCACAGTCGGCGGCGGCATAAACACTCTTGACGATTTTGACAGAGTGCTCAAATGCGGCGCAGACAAGGTTTCGGTAAATTCGGGCGCAATCAAAGACCCGTCGCTTATCGAAAAGGCAGCAAAGAAATACGGCGACCAGTGCGTTGTGCTTTCAATGGATATTAAGCGCGTTGACGGCTCATTCCATATTTTCAGCAAGGGCGGCAGAATTGACACGGGCATTGATGCCCTTGAATGGGCAAAAATGGGCGAAAGCAACGGCGCGGGTGAATTGGTTGTTAACAGCATTGACACCGACGGCGTAAAGCAGGGCTTTGACCTTGAAATGCTTCAGAAAATCAGCGACCTTGTTTCAATCCCCGTTATCGCAAGCGGCGGAGCGGGAAAAAAAGAGGATTTCCTTGAGCTTTTCAAAGCATGCTGTGCGGATGCGGGTCTTGCGGCATCAATTTTCCACTTCAAGGAAGTTAATATAATGGATTTGAAGCGTTACCTTAACGATAATAACATAGAGATGAGGATATAAAAATGATTGAACTCAAATATAACAGCGACGGGCTTATCCCCGCAATAGTGCAGGACCACTACAGCAAAAAGGTGCTCATGCTTGCATACATGAACGCGGAAAGCCTTGATATTACTATTAAAGAGGGCAAAACCTGCTTCTGGAGCAGAAGCCGTCAGGAGCTTTGGAGAAAGGGTGAAACCTCGGGCAACACACAGCAGGTTGTTTCAATCCGCACGGACTGCGACAAGGATACGCTTCTGATTGACGTTATCAAAAACGGCCCCGCTTGCCACACTGGCAGCGAAACATGCTTCTTTGAGGATATAGTAGCCCCCGAAACAGAGGAATTTTCCTATGAGGGTCTTTACGAAATGCTTGTGGGCAGAAAGGTTAACAAGAAAGAGGGCTCTTACACAACCTATCTTTTTGAAAAGGGCATTGACAAAATCCTCAAAAAGGTCGGCGAGGAATGCACCGAGGTTATAATCGGCGCAAAGGGCGGCGACAAGGCGGAAACGGTTTATGAAATCGCCGATTTGCTCTATCACATCACCGTTATGATGATTGAAATGGGCATCAGCCTTGATGAGGTTACGGCAGAGCTTGCAAAACGCCACATTGTTGATCACAAGGTTAAACAGGAAAAAATGCAATAAAATATTCGCAGGGCGCGGAGCAATCCCCGCCCTGCACTTTTTTGCCCTGTAAACACAACATTGACTATTTATATCCGATAAATAACACAATATTTGGTGATTTTTTTAATTGACATATCCCCCGACGTTCTGTATAATAATGTTAGAAAGTTTACATGACTGACGGAAAAAGCGGATCACCGCGGGGGAATGTAAACATATACTTTATGTTTATATAAGGTATAATATGCCGACCGTCTGGGCGATTCAGTTTTTCATGAAGCTGAATTAGCCCATTTTTGTTTTTTATGGGCAAATCGCAAAACAAAGGAGGATTACACATGGAACACAAGAATTGGAACGGATTTGTTTCCGGCGCATGGAAAGACGAAATCAACGTAAGAGATTTCATTCAGAAAAACTATAAAGAATACACCGGCAACGACGAATTTCTTGCAGGTGCAACCGAACGCACCAAGAGTCTTATGCAAAAGCTTGAGGCTCTTTTCGCCCTTGAGCGTCAGTTCGGCGGTGTTCTTGATATCGACACGGCAACTGTTTCCTCGCTGACAAGCTATTCACCCGGATATATTGATAAAGACAATGAGATTATCGTAGGCATGCAGACAAACCGCCCGCTTAAAAGAGGCGTTAATCCTTTCGGCGGCATGAGAATGGTGCGCCAGGCTTGCGAAGCATACGGCTACAAGCTCAGCCGCAAGGTTGAAGAGGAATTCCGCTTCCGCACAACTCATAACGACGGCGTTTTCCGCGCATACACCGACGAAATGCGTCAGGCGCGCAAATGCCACGTTATAACCGGTCTGCCCGATGCATACGGCAGAGGCAGAATTATCGGCGACTACCGCCGCGTTGCGCTTTACGGCGTGGACAAGCTTATTGCCGAAAAGAAAAAGGATAAAAATGCTCTCGCAAACGAAGCTTTCAACACCGAGCAGATTCGCCTTGACGAGGAGCTTTTCCAGCAGATTGCTTTCCTCGGATACATGAAAGAAATGGCAGCGATGTACGGCTTTGACATCAGCGAGCCCGCTTCAAACGCCCGTGAAGCAATCCAGTGGACTTATTTTGCATATCTTGCCGCTATCAAAGAGCAAAACGGTGCTGCGATGTCGCTCGGCAGGGTCAGCACATTCTTTGATATCTATATTGAACGCGATATTGCAAACGGCATTCTCACCGAAGAAGGCGCACAGGAGCTTATTGACGATTTTGTTATGAAGCTTCGCATTGCGCGCCACCTGCGCACACCCGAATACAACGAGCTTTTCGGCGGCGACCCGATGTGGATAACGGAGGCAGTCGGCGGCATGGGCGAGGACGGCAGAACTCTTGTTACAAAGAACAGCTACCGTATTCTCAATACACTTTATACACTCGGCTCGTCACCCGAGCCCAACCTGACCGTTCTGTGGTCAAATTCCCTGCCCGAAAACTTCAAAAAGTTCTGCGCAAAGGTTTCGGCAGACACCGACTTCATTCAGTATGAAAACGATGATATCATGCGACCCATTTACGGCGACGACTACGCAATCGCCTGCTGTGTTTCGGCTATGAAGGTTGGCAAGCAGATGCAGTTCTTCGGCGCACGCTGCAACCTTGCAAAGCTTTTGCTTATTGCAATCAACGGCGGTTACGACACAACAAGCGGCATTCATATCGGTCCGCAGATGCCCGTTATGAGCGGCGACAAGCTTGACTTTGACGAGGTTATGGAGCGTTTTGATATCTATATCAAGTGGATGAGCAACCTTTATGTTAACACAATGAACATCATCCACTACATGCACGATAAATATGCCTATGAGAAAACCCAGATGGCTCTGCACGACACGCAGGTTGAGCGTTTTATGGCATTCGGCATTGCAGGTCTTTCCGTTGTTGCGGACTCACTCAGCGCGATTAAATATGCAAACGTTATGCCCGTAAAGGATTCCAAGGGCTTCATTTCCGAATTTAAGACAGAGGGCGATTTCCCGAAATACGGCAACGACGATGACCGCGTTGACCTTATCGCAAAGGACATGGCTCACCGCATGATAACCGAGCTTCGCAAAACGCCCGCATACAGAAAGGCAATCCACACCCTTTCCGTGCTCACAATCACATCAAACGTTATGTACGGCAAAAACACGGGTGCAACGCCTGACGGCAGAAAGGCTTCCGCTCCCTTTGCACCCGGCGCAAACCCCATGCACAACAGAGAAGAAAACGGCGCGCTTGCTTCGCTCAACTCCGTTGCAAAAATCAGCTATGATGACTGCCGCGACGGCGTTTCAAACACATTCTCGATAACTCCCGAGGCTCTCGGAAGAACAGAGGAAGAAAGAACGGACAACCTTGTTCACATTCTGGACGGCTATTTTGCAAAGAAAGCCCACCACATCAACGTTAACGTTCTCAACAGAGAAACGCTGATGAAGGCATATGAAAACCCCGAGGATTATCCCAACCTCACAATCCGCGTTTCGGGCTATGCGGTTAACTTCAACAAGCTTTCACGCGAGCAGCAGCGTGAGGTTATAAGCCGCACATTCCACGAGGCAATATAAAAATGAACATAAAAAAAGGGCTGATAAACTCCATACAAAGCCTCGGTGCTCTTGACGGACCGGGAATAAGATTTGTTGTTTTCTTCCAGGGCTGTCCCCTGCGGTGCAAATGCTGCCATAATCCCGATACCTGGGATATCAAAGGCGGCACGGAAATCAGCGCAGAGGAAATTGTTGAAAAAGCCAAACGCTGTAAAAGC
>JAZSGU010000119.1:0-3849 GCA_045532895.1 Acutalibacteraceae bacterium
GGAACGTTATCATGATGATTGCGGGCACAATGGGCACGGTTTATTTGTTTATAGAATCAAAAATGCCCCAGCTTATGTCCGATATTCTTATTTCAAAAATGCCCAATGTAAAATGGGCGGTTGTTGCAATGTCGCTCTTTGCAGGCATTGTTTCCGCTTTTGTTGACAACGTTGCAACCGTTCTTATGATTGCACCCGTTGCCCTTGCATTCTGCAAAAAACTTGATGTTTCCCCCGTTCCCTCAATTATATGCATTGCCGTTTCCTCAAATCTTCAAGGCGCAGCAACATTGGTTGGCGACACAACGTCAATTCTTCTTGCAAAGCAGGCAAATCTTGATTTCTCGGATTTCTTTGTTGACAGCGGCAAGCCCGGTATGTTCTGGGTTGTTCAGGCAGGTGCAATAGTCAGCGCTCTTATTATCCTTTTCATGTTCAGAAAAGAGAACAAGCCCATCAAGTTTGACAGCCGCACAAAGGTTGAGGACAAGTTCCCCACCTTCCTTCTTGTCGGAACGGTTGTTGCCCTTATCGCCGTTTCGTTTATCCCCTATAAAGACGGCGCGGCAGAGGGTCAGTTCTATAAGCCCGACATAACAAACGGCATTATCTGCATTGCATTCTTCCTCGTCGGTATTATCCGCGAGCTGCTCGTCAAAAAGAACACCGCATTCATTAAGAACGCATTCAAGGAAATCGACTACTATACAATCGTTCTTCTTACAGGACTTTTCGTTGTAATCGGCGGTGTTAAAAGTGCCGGCGTCATTGATGTTATCGGCGGCGCGATTGCTTCCCTCGGCGCGGGTTCGCCTTTCATTGTGTTCACAATTATCGTTTGGATGTCTGTTATTCTTTCTGCGTTCATTGATAACATACCCTACACGGCAACAATGCTTTCAATCGTGCCCGTTATCGCAATGGACATCGGCATTGAGCCAAAGCTTCTCTATTACGGTTTGCTCTGCGGCGCAACCCTCGGCGGCAATCTCACTCCCATCGGCGCGAGCGCAAACATCGCGGGCATCGGCATTCTCCGCAAGGAGGGCTATGAGGTTAAATCAACAACCTTTATGAAATACGGCGTACCCTTCACCCTCGCGGCAGTTATAACCGGATATATTCTGCTCTGGTTTATTTGGAAATAAGCTTTCGACGGCGCACATTTTGTGCTCCGTTTTTTTAATTAAAAAAGGCACGCCGCTTGGCGTGCCTTAATTTATTATATTACTGGTTGTCCTTACCCTTGATTATGTCGTTAATCATGATATAGAACTGGTCATCCTCAAAGCCATCGCTTGCCTTGGGAGCTTCCTTGGCGGGAGCTGCGGGGGCTGCGGGCTCAGCGGGAGCCGAGGAGCCGAAGTGAGGAATGCTGGGACCTGCGGGAGCTGCGGGTGCAACGGGTGCCGCGGGAGCCTCAACGGGAGCTGCGGGGGCTGCTGCAACGGGTGCCTTTGCTACTGCCGAAAGGAACGGGTTTGCGGGAGCCGCAACCTTTTCGGGTTCCTTCGCCTTTGAGTCAAAGCCTGTTGCGATAACGGTGATAACCATTTCATCGTCAAGGTCGGGGTCAAATGCGATACCCCAAGTGATGTTTGCATCCTCATGAGCCTTGGCGGTGATGATTTCTGCTGCATTTTCAACATCCTCAAGGTCAACGTCATCGGAAGCGGTGATGCTGATGATAACGCCCTTTGCGCCTGCGATTGATGTTTCAAGAAGCGGGCTGGAAACTGCTGCGTTTGCGGCTGTTTCTGCCTTGTCCTTGCCCTTTGCTCTGCCAACGCCCATGTGAGCATAGCCGGCATCCTTCATAACGCTTGTTACGTCAGCAAAGTCGAGGTTAATGAAGCCGGGAACTTTGATAAGCTCTGAAATGCTCTTAACGCCCTGAAGAAGAACTTCGTCTGCCTCTGCAAAAGCTTCTGCAATGGTCTTCTTTCTGTCGTCAAGTGCGCGAAGTCTGTCGTTGGGGATAACGATAAGGCTGTCAACATGCTCTGCAAGCTTTGCAATGCCGTCCTGCGCCTGGAGCATTCTTCTGCGACCCTCAAACTTAAAGGGCTTTGTAACAACGCCGATGGTGAGGCAGCCCATGTCTTTTGCAACCTGTGCAATAACGGGCGCTGCGCCTGTGCCTGTGCCGCCGCCCATGCCTGCGGTTATGAATACCATGTCTGTGCCCTTAAGAGCATCGGAAATGGAATCTCTGCTTTCTTCTGCGGATTTTGCGCCGATTTCGGGCTTGCCGCCTGCACCCTGACCGTGAGTTGACTTTTCGCCAATCTGAATCTTGTGGGTAGCTTTGGAGTGAACAAGAACCTGCTTGTCTGTGTTGACAGCGATAAACTCTGCGCCGAGAACGCCTGAAGTTATCATTCTGTTAACGGCGTTTCCGCCGCCGCCGCCGACACCGATTACTTTTATCTGAACCGCACTCTCAAAATCATTATCAATTTCAAATGCCATTGGTGTGAACCCCCTGTGGTTTTTATTTTTCCTTATTAAACAGAATTATATTACCATGTATTTAATAAAAAAACAAGAACAATTTGAAAAAATGTTGCTATTTTAATGTTTTTTTTACATTTTATATATATTTAATCTTGATTTTGGCAAATTACACTTTATTCCTCGCTTGGTTCTTCGGAATTATCGCCCTCGGGGCTTTCCTCTGTCCCGTTTTGCATGTAGAGATTTTTATACTCGACAAGCTGCTCAACATCATCAAAATCCGAGGGATTGAAGTATGCCTTTTTGGGTATTGTCAAATCAATCGTGCCGCATTGCGAGGGGTCGATTGTGTTTTCTTCATTAATAACTCTGTTACCGAGCGAAAGCTTCGAGGCAAGCTCCGTGCTGTCACCAAGCTTGAGCACGATGCGCTGCTGATAGATAAGATAGATGCTGTTTACATCGGCAACATTTATGAGGCTGATATCCTTCGTGCCGTTTTGGGCAATGCCCTGCGTTATTTCGAGAAGAAGCTCAAAGGTTTTATCCTGAATTTCTTCTTCCTTGTCCTCACTTGGCTTTACAAACGAAAGCACCTCGCCCACATAGGTTTTAACGGGGTTTGCGCCCGTTATAAGCGCAACTCCTTCGGGCACCGTTGTGGATAATTCGAGCACCTTCATATCGCTGTTTGTGAGGGCATACATGCCGCCCGAAATCTGAAAAGCAAACGCTTTGAAAGTTTCTTCAAAACGGATAACAATTCCGTCGGGCAGTTTTTTTGTGAGTTTGACATTGTCCGTATAGGGCAAAGTTCTTTCAATCGCCGCCGCGGCTTCGTCCAAATCGGCAAAAATAAGGCTCTTGCCCTCGGTTATGCCGCTTGCCGCAATTATTTCCTCTTTTGCATAAGGGCTTGTGCCCTCCACCGCAAAGGTTTTAACTCTGAACACGGCAAAGAGCAAGATAGGGCTGATTATTATGCTCAAAAGCAAGAAAAATCCCACCGTAACAACGGCAAGCCTGAATCTTCTTTTTCTTTTCAGTTTTTTAACTCTGTTTTGTCTTTCTTCGGGAGAAAGTCTGCCTTCTGTCCCCTGCTGTATTTCTCTGTTCATTTCCATATCCCGCCTTTAGAGTGGCGGTAGTAATCCGAACTGTGGTTTTTATCGGATGATTTCCGCCTTATCCTCGTTAAAATACTCGCAAATCCGTCAAGGATTTGCTCCGTTTTGTGCCTTGATAAGCCAAAAATTCTCTCGATAAAAAATCTTCGACCTGAAAGCGAAGGATTTTAAAATGATTTTTGGCGGATGAGGGAGCAGGAAGGCTGACGCCTTTCAATCCCGAAACGCCGAAAAGCGTTGAAAATACTCGCTTTCAGGCATAGTT
>JAZSGU010000114.1:0-4746 GCA_045532895.1 Acutalibacteraceae bacterium
AAGATTGGCGGTTGATTTGATATCAAGATTAATCTTGCAGATATCGCTCGTTGCAACAAGCGCAAGAGCATCTGAAAGAAGCACGCCTTCATTCTCAGCGGGTTTTGAATTATGTATTATAACGGGTGTGCCGTCGGGACGGAAGCTGACATCAAATTCAACTATCTGCGCGCCCCACTCCAAAGCCGCGCGTACGGAACGCAGAGTATTAGGCGAAGTGAAAAGCGCACCCGCATGGCAGGTAACGGTAAAATCCTTGGGCAATTCAACCGAAAAATCAACTTTATTTCTGATAAACGAAACAAACAGTTTCGAAAGCGTAACAGCAGTTTTTACACGAAACATAACAACACCGCCCAATCTTTTTTTAAATCATAACTCAAATAGTTTTTTCTGTCAATAAAGCAGTTTTATATTTATTTTTAAAAACTGTGGATTTTTAATTGTTTTTATGCTTTAATTAAATAAGACAAACTCTTTTCGGAGGTGTAACTATTGATTAAAAATGCAAAAGATGCAGGCGCGGACAACTTAACGCCGTCTGTGCCGCAATACTTTTCTTGGATTAACAATACCAACGAAGGCTCAACGGAAGAACAAACGCTCATTAATCTTGACTTTTTCAAATATTTAAAAGATACCTACGGCATGGAAATCAAAATTTATGCATGGGATGCAGGCAATTTTGACGGCGCGAGCGAGGGCTACGGAAATTTGCAAAGCGAAAAATTCCGCAGTCAGTACCCTGAAGGATATAAAAATGTTGTTGAAAAGGCTGCTGAAATCGGAATCCGTTTCGGTCTGTGGGGCAGCCCCGACGGCTACGGTGATACTGCAGAAAGCGAAAAAGAACGCTTTGATTTCTTTGTTCATTTATGTAGAGACTATAATTTTGCTCTTTTTAAGCTTGACGGTGTTTGCGGCAGACTGCGCCCCGAAAAAGCAGGGGTTTTTGCCGAAATGCTCAAGGAATGCAGAAAATATTCCCCCGACCTTGTTGTGCTTAATCACCGCCTTGAATTTTATGAGGCAGAAAAGCATGTAACCACATACCTTTGGAACGGCGACGAAACCTATGTTGATGTCAGCACCTGCAACAAGAAGACCGCAATGCATCACAGAGGCTTTATGTTCACAAGAGGGCATACCGACAACCTTGAAAGGCTTGCTGAGGACCACGGAGTTTGTATTTCGTCAAATGTTGACTATTTTGAGGATGAGCTTATATATCAGGCATTTAACCGTTCATTGATTCTCGCTCCCGAGATTTACGGCAACCCGTGGTTTATGCGCGATGACGAGCTTCCGAAACTTGCAAGAGTTTATAATCTGCACGCAAGAAACGCTGATATACTTGTCAGCGGAAAAATTTTACCCGATTGCTACGGTAACAACGCAGTTTCAAGAGGAACAAACACAAAAAGATTAATTTCAACGGGCAACAATTCCTGGGAAACAAAGAAAATAAAAATTAATATTGGTGAAGAAACGGGAATTAAAACCCACTCCCCCGTTGAGGTTAACATTCATCATCCTTACGAAAAGCATCTCGGCGTTTATTCCGTCGGAGATTCTGTTGAAATCGAGCTGATGCCGTTCAGAGCAGCTCTTATTGAGCTTTCCGTTAAAGAATGCTCAGAACCTATGCTGACCAACTGCGAATATGAGATTATCAAAGAAGAGAAAGACGGCAAGCCTGTTGAAGTTAAGATTTTAAAATATGACGGCGGTAAAATCAATCTGCGCATTAACGGCGACGAAAGCTTATTTATGAGCAGTGAAATCTGTGATATAAAAGAAAAAGCGCCCGTTTTGCTCGGCGAAATTAAAGACAGCGAAAGATATCCCGAGAATGGCGAGCTCCTTTATGAAACAGCCATGTTTGCCGTTGACAACGATGCTCTTGAAAAAAGAACTATCCTCCGCTCGGGAGAAACAAAGATTCCTCAGGTCAAAGCGGCACGCGATGCCTTCTTCGGTCAGGAGCACTACAAGCTGCGCGGCTGTGAAGCGGCAAATATGTTTGACGGCAGCGCAGACACATTCTTTGATTCGCAAAGCAAAACATACTGTGACCAAAACCTGCGCGTAAACGGCGGCTGTCTGCGAGTTGATTTCGGCGAAGAATTTGACTGTGACAGCGTGGAAATTGACTTTTTCTCTGCCGATACCCCAACAAGAGAAGTCGAGGCTCAAAAACTGACGCTGACTGCGGATTATTCTGTCAATCTTAATGATTGGAAAAACTCCTCCATGGTCGGTATAAGCGTTAAGCAAGACGATTTTGTTTCAAAAATCATTAAATTCACCGCTCATACAACTTATGATTTGAACGGGAAGCTTTTAACCGCCTCATACCCCGTAGGCGATAAGATAAGATATCTGCGAATTGATAACCCGGTTGACAGAATTTATTCCGTAAGGCTAATTAAAGACGGAACGGAAACTGTTCTGCATTCACCAAAAGCCAACAACTTGCAGGCTCACTACCGCTATAAAAGAATAAAAGAAGCCTTCTCGGGTGAATTCATTTTGCCCGAATATACAGCAGGCTCAAAGCTCACGGTTGCGGTTAACGGAGTTCACGGGGAGGAATGCGTATATTGCGCCGCCGAAGTTGACGGAAAGCTTTACGGCTTCCCCGAAAGAGCACCCGACTTTAAAGCAAACCAGTGGGAACATGCGGTTTGCGGCTCGGATAAAAACAACACATTTTTCCTGGAGCTTCCCGAAGGACTTGCCGGCAAAAAAATCAAGATTTATGCACTATTCACCCACGGCGCAAAAACCAACAACATAGACTGCAAGGCTTATATCTCACCGAAACATTAAAAAGAGCAGTATGCCGTTTGGCATACTGCTTTTAAGTTTATATTCTATCAATTAAAAGTTTGACGGCATTGAACAGAAGCTTTATGAAGCCAAAGAAACCGTCAAAATCGAGAAGATTGTCCGTGCTGTGTTCAGGCGTTATTTTGCCCATTCCTGTGCTTGCTTCGCCTTTGTAATCCGATGTCTGCTGCGAAAGCCATGAAATCATGCCGTCGGGATAATTGAGTTTAACCTCCTCGCCAAGTCCGTTAACGGTTGACATATAATGATAGTCGGTATTTTTATCGGTAAACATATCATAATTAACCGCAAACCATGCATGGTGGCTGCTGGAAGTCTTTGTGCCGTCCTGATAGCAAACCTTTGTCAGCGTTGAAAACCTGCATTTTTCGGCAACGGCAGAAATTCCAGTTATCTTTTGCCATGTAGGAGTAACCGCCATGTAGTAGTTGACAAGAGGGTCACGGGTGCTCGAAGTGAGCCAGATGGGCATATCTGCCACATTTTCCAAAAGCTCTTCAGATGGCGACCATGCGGGGCAAATAGGAAATGCTGCAGCAAACATTTCCGGATAAGCAACAGCCATTTTAAGGGTCATTTTGCCGCCCATTGAATATCCGCCGACGTAAATTCTGCTTAAGTCAATGTTTGATTTATTTTTTAAGATAAAGTCATCAATAGCCGCCTTTAACGGCTCCAGCATGTCGTTGCTCCAGAATATATTATCTTCTTCGCGTGAACGAGCAGCAAGAATAAAAGCACCGCCTGACGGAGCAAAACGAGCCTGAAATTCATCACTTGCCCAATAAGCGATGTTGCTTTTTTCAACCTGCCTGCCCTCTTCCGCGCCGTCACCCATTCCGTGAAGCCACACAACAAGGGGATATTTTTGCGTGTCATTTTCCTTGACGGGCGAAAAATAGCGGTAATCTACGGAATACTCACCCGCAACGGGTCCTTCCGCCGCCTTAAATTCGGCTTTCAGAGGCTCAATACCGCCGTCAAGCGAGAGAGCATTTGCCCCGAGCGGGCAAGCGGTTAAACAGACAATAGCAAGTAATAATGCGATAATTCTTTTCATTTTTACACCTCTTTTATCAAGATATTATAAAATTAACATATTTTACAATAATTTGCAATGCTTTACAAAAATATAGACTTTTTAATTCTACTGTGATATCATAAGAAAAAACTGTTTGGGAGTTTTATTATGCCTTATCTTTTTTCACATTTTAAAGAAAAGATTACACCCGACGGCGAGCAAGTTTATTTCGCCTTGAGCAAAGACGGCTTCAACTGGCATCAGCTCAACGGCGGTGAGCCGATTCTGACAAGCACAATGGGTGAAAAAGGATGCCGCGATATTGAGGTTATTCGCCTTAAAAACGGCGGTTTTGTAGTGCTGACTACCGATTTATCCATTGCCTACAGAATGGATGAAAACTATCTGGTCAACTGGAAAGAGGTTAATTCAACCGGAAGCAAATGCCTTTGCATGTGGAAATCCGATGATTTGATAACTTTTTCCGAGCAAAAAAGAATTTATTTCGGCAGAGATGATTTCGGCTGTTTGTGGGCACCCGAGATATTTTACGACGAAATTAAGGATGAATATGTTATCCATTGGGGTTCAACCGTTGCCGAAGATAACTACACTCACATGTCAATATATTGCTGCACAACCAAGGATTTTGAAAGCTTTTCGGAGCCGAAGCTGTTCTTTACAAAGGACAATGAAATTCTTGACACTCATCTCGTTAAAATTGACGGCACATATCATTTATTCTATAAGAACGCCGAATGTCCGTCCATGAATATGCATGCAACATCCGACAAGCTTTACGGTCCATATGAGCACGACAAGGCTTTTGAGGACTACATGGCAACACTCTCCCGCCCCGGCTCATATGAAGC
>JAZSGU010000102.1:0-10402 GCA_045532895.1 Acutalibacteraceae bacterium
GGGCGTCGGCTCTGTTTGCGACGTTATTGAGGCTGCCGAAGTTTCGGAAAAAGTATCCTTTATTGAAAAATTCACAACGGAATATTATAACTGCGAGGTCAAGGCAACAATAGACAAGGCAAGCGGCAGAGTAACGCATATCAGCTACTCCACACCGCTCGTGCTTGAAGCAACGGTTAACATGTTCGGCACTCATGATGCCGCCGTCGGTCTGACCTTTGTAAAAGATTATACAATTACATATTAAAGAAGCAAAAGGCTGTATCCGAACAAAACGGATACAGCCTTTTTTAGAGTTATTCCACTCTAAACATAAAATTCTTCCATCGTGTCAAGGCAGAGGCAGGCGAGCTTTCCGCCGAAGCATGCACCGCAGTCTATGCATATGTTGTTGTGTAAATGATATATCTCCCATTTGCCGCTTATCGCTTTTGTCGGGGTGTGGCCGCAAACAACAAAAACGCTGTCATCGGCAAAATACTGCTTTTCGAAATCCTGAGCCGTCATCGTCAGCTCCTCCAATGTGTATTCCGAAAGCTTTTTGTTTGCCCGATGATTGCCCAAGCCTGCGTGAACGAGCACGAAGGTTTTTTCACCAACGTCAACAGCCTCGAATTTATAAAAATCCTCGATGTATTCAAGCACTTCTTTGCGTTTTTCAACGGAGAGCGCCGCAAACTGCTTCATCGTGACCCCGCCGCCGTTTTGCTGCCATTCAAGAATATCCAGCATGGCGTTGCGGTCAACCTGAGTTGCAAAGTTTTCTTCTGTAATTTCAACGGAAAGCTGCCGCAAAACATCATAGCCCATCAGCTCGTGGTTGCCGAGGAGCGGAAAAACATTCGGCATGTCCATTATCCGGAGCAGAATTTTTATCGGCTCGGGCCCTCTGTCAAAAATATCCCCGAGTATATAAAGCTCGTCAGAGTCGGAAAACCCGATTTTTTGGAGCATCTGTTCAAATTTTTCGGCTTCGCCGTGCAAATCGCTCATAACATAAATCACAGAACCCCTCCGTTCTGTATGATTATAGCGCATTGCGGGGAAAATAGCAACACCGACAACATTTTAACACTTGAAATCGCTGAAGTGTTGTGGTATAATATTCAAAATTTCTTTTGAGGGGATATTTTATGTCAGTTCAAAACAGTCTGAAAAAGCGCAGGCTTTATCTTGCTGCGGGTGTTTTTGCAATGCTTTTTTCGGGTGTACTGTATGCGTGGTCAATCCTCAAGGTTCCGTTTAAAGAGGATTTTGGCTTCAGCGAAGCCGTGCTTTCTCTCAATTTTACGCTCACAATGTGTTTCTTTTGCCTCGGAGCGTTCTTCGGCAGCCTCATCTGCAAAAAAATCGGGGTGAAAATAACTCTCATTACCGCGGGAATGCTTGTCGGCGCGGGCTTTGTTTCAACGGGCATGCTTACGGCGCAGTCAAGCCCGTGGCTGCTTTACATAACCTATGCGCTTCTTGCGGGTACGGGTATCGGCATTTCATATAATGTTGTTGTGTCAGCCGTTTGCTCATGGTTCCCCGACAGAAAGGGCTTTTGTTCGGGCTGCCTTATGATGGGCTTCGGAATCAGCACCCTGCTTATGGGCAACATTATAAGCATTCTGTTTGAAAACGCCGATTTCGGCACAAGCAAAACCTATATTCTGCTCGGTGCTGTGCTTGCGGCTGTGCTTGTTGCTGCCGGAATAATACTCCGTACACCTTCTGCTGAGGACAAGCTTCCCTCTCCCAAAGCAGGAAAAAGCGTTAAAAAAGAGGCTTTTGAGAGCCGCGATTTTACAACGGCGGAAATGCTTAAGAGCTTCACCTTCTGGCGCGCGTTTGTGTGCATGGCGTTCATCACCGCCGTGGGCAATTCGGTAATCAGCTTTGCGAGAGACCTTGTGATTTCGGTTGATGCCGCACCTGCTCTGGCGGTAACTCTTGTGGGCGTTCTTTCCGTATGCAACGGAATCGGCAGAATTCTTACGGGTGCGCTTTATGATGCCCTCGGACGCCGCACAACAATGATTTCGGCAAACATCCTCACAATCGTTGCTGCGGGCATAACCCTTTTGGCAGTGCAGCTCCATTCATTGCCCGTGTGCATTATCGGTCTTTGCCTTACGGGGCTCTCCTACGGCTCGTGCCCGACGGTAACTTCGGCATTCACCTCATCTTTTTACGGGCAGAAGTATTTTTCGGTTAACTACAGCCTAACGAATTTTAACCTGATTGTTGCCGCATTCATAGCAAATTTCAGCAACAGCCTTCTTGCGCAGCACGGCAGCTACACCGCACCGTTTGCGATGCTGCTGATTCTTGCCGTTTGCGCTCTCGGGCTCAATATTTCCGTTAAAAAACCGTAAACATATCGGTGCACGATTCCGCGATCCGAAACAGCGCAAATGTATCAGAATACCCAACGACTATAAAGCTTTGTTATCAGAAAAACGATGAGGATAACGGCAAGCTTCTTGCAGCCCTTGAAAAGTGGGGCGACACATATCCGACATATGAAAGCAATGATGATGCTAAAAAACAAAATATCGGAGTGAATAAAAACTGTTATAATGCGGTTGCGATGTTGAGAAACCAAGCAACCGCATTTTTGTTTAAATGAACATTGCAGAATCTGCGCTTATCCTTAACAAAACCGTCGGATTTTTCGCAAGCTTTTACAGCTTTATAACAAGATATCCGCAAACAGGCAGGGTTATTTTGCCGCAAAGGGTTTCGTTTGTTATTACGTTTGTGTATTCCTTATCAAGAATTATTTCCCTCTCGCTGTCGGCGAAGTTCATTACGAATATGTTTTTGCCGCGCTTTCTTAAAAGCACGCCGTCGCCGTGCGCTATGTCCGCATCAGGCGCAAGAGCATTGCTGTCAATAAGCATTTTGCAGAAATCATCGGCAAAATCGCTGTCGTTTCTGAAAGCGGCATAATATGCCTTGCCTTTTCCGAAGGGGTTTTCGGTAACGCAGGGCAGCCCGCTGTAAAAATCGCTTTTATATTTGCCCAGAATTTTTGCGCCGTTTGTGTGAATAATATCGCAGATGTGATTTACTTCATAGGTTTTGCCGTTGAATTCGGCCTTGCCCGGCATGTCCGCGGGGAGTGAATCCGTTTCCTCGCACCAAACGCCGAAAACATCCTTCAGATTTCCGGCAGGGAAACCTCCGAGCTTGCAAAGATCGTCTGAGTCAACTATGCCCGTAAGGTATGTTGCAACAAAGCAGCCGCCGTTTTTGACATATTCTTCAATTTGCTCTTCCGTGCCGTCCTTGAGCATATAAAGAAACGGAGCAATAACGGCATCGTATTTTGAAAAATCATCTCGCATAGAAATAATATCAACGCTGATGCCTCTCTTATAAAACGGGGCATACCATTTTATGCATTCCTTCACATAATCTCTGCGGATGTTGTTATAGCCCCGGAAAACATTGACCGCCCAACCGTTTTCCCAGTCATATATAACCGCAACTCTGCTCTTGGCTTCCGAGCCGACAACACTGCTTAGTCCTTCGAGTGTTTTGCCTATCTTCGTAACATTTCTGAAAACTCTTGTATTTTCGTGTCCGCAATGGTCTACGACAGCACCTTGGAATTTCTCATCGCCGCCTCTGCTCTTTCTCCATTGGAAGTATTGTACGCTGTCTGCACCGTGTGCAACCGCTTGTATCGATGCCAGCTCATGTATTCCCGATTTAGGCAGCTTGTTGACATCCTGCCAGTTTACCAGCGACGGTGTACTTTCCATAAGGAAAAACGGCTGACCGTTTTTTAATGACCTGAAAAAATCGTGTAAAAACGCTGCTTCTACAGCTTCGTCAAAATTTCTTCCTTTATCCCAGGCAGGATAATTATCCCACGAAACAAGGTCAACATATTCGGCAAACTTCTGGTAATCAATACCGTTGTACCTTCTCATAAAGTTAGTGGTAACAGGTATATCGGGTGTAATTTCACGCAAAGGTACAATCTCATTTTCAAAAAAAGAAATGTGGCTGTCGGTTATAAAACGTTGCCATGCAAGATTAAGAGCCGACGCACTGTCTTCTCCGTTTTTTGGGGGAGGATTAATCTGGTCAAAATCGTTAAAGGAATGCGACCAGAATGCGTTCCACCATTTAAAATTCAGCTCATCTATATCGTTGTGATAATATTCTCTGAGCCATTTTCTGAAAGCCTCACGGCAAAGCTCACAGCGGCATTCTCCGCTGTATTCGTTTGAAATATGCCACATTTTCAGGGCAGGATGGTTTTTGTATCTTTCCGCAAGCATTCTGTTGATGCTGCAGACTTTTTCTCTGTATACGGGGGAGGTGAGACAATGATTGTGTCTGTCGCCGAATTTGTTTCTTATTCCGTTTTCGTCCGTTCTTAAAACCTCGGGATACTTTTCGGCAAGCCAGGCAGGTCTGGCACCCGACGGGGTGGCAAGTATTGCGGATATCCCGTTCCGGTGCATTTTATCAAGTATTGTATCAAGCCATTCGAAATCATAAACGCCTTCCTCGCGCTCAAGCGCCGCCCAGGAAAAAACGCCGACCGTTGCGCTGTTGATATGAGCCAGCTTCATCAAACGCATATCCTCGTCCCATATTTCGGGTGTTCTTATCCATTGGTCGGGGTTGTAATCGCCGCCGTGTATTATGTAATCAAAAAATTTTTTTGCCATGGTTTTTCACTCCTGCAGCTCGATTTCAAGGCATGAATACCCGAGAAAAGCGGTGCTTACGGCATCGGGCTGATGCCCTCCGATAAAGAGAGTAATTTTGCCGTCAGGGTCAACTCTTTCGCCGTTTGCACCGACAGCTTTAATCCAATAGCGGTCAATGCTGAGGGTGATTTCTGCCTTTTCGCCTTTTTTGAGCAGAACGGGTTTTACCGCACAGAGCTGCCAATGAGGCGTTGCAATGCGGCTGTCGGTATACGAGGCATAAACCTGCACCGTTTCCTTGCCGTCTGAGCCGCCGATGTTTTCAACCTCTGCGCTGACCGTAATTTTTTCACCGTCTGCATAAACAAGCTTTGCATTTTTATAAGAGTATTTTGTGTAAGAAAGGCCGAAGCCGAAGGGATAAAGAGCATCGCCGTCGATATATCTGTATGTTCTGCCTTTCATATTGTAATCTTCAAAATCGGGCAGGTTGTGGCTGCCGCGGTAAATTGTAACGGGAAGCTTTGCCGACGGATTTGCTTCGCCCGAAAGTATTTTTGCCAGAGCAAGCCCGCCAAGCGAACCGGGATACCAGGCGTGAATAACAGCCTTTGCGTGCTTCCTTACCTTTTCGCCCACATCGATTGAACTGCCGCAAAGCAGAACAACAATAACGTTTTTGCAAACTTCGCAGACTGATTCCGCAAGCTTCTGTTGAGTTGCGGGAAGAAAGAGAGAACGCTTGTCGCCGCTGGCTGTATAATCATCATCAAAGCCCGTGTCCTCGCCTTCAACCGAGCGGTCAAGACCGAGAGCAAGAATTGTTATATCCGCATGTGATGCGGCTGCAACGCCGTCGCTTATCATGTTTTGGAATCCGCCCCAATGGTTAAGCTGTTCCTGACAGTAATTGCAGCCCTTTTCAACGGTGATTTCGGCATTTTTGAATATTCTGCGTATGCCGTCAGCCACGGTCACATATTCGGAAGCGTAGCCGTTGTAGTTGCCTTCAAGAGCGGTAACAGAAAGTGAATTGGGGCCGACAACCGCAATTTTCTTTTCAGTGTTTTTATCAAGAGGAAGAAAATTATCCTTATTCTCAAGAAGAACCATACACTGCTCTGCCGTTTTCAGGTTAAGAGCCTTGTGCTCCTCGCTGTCAAGCTTATCGTATCCTATATCGGAATACGGCCTTGTTTCTTCAAATTCACCCAGACGGTAACGGATTGTAAAAAGATTTTCCGCAGCGGCGGTGATATCTTCTTCCGTTATCAAATCCTGCTCATACGCATCGACAAGAGCATCGTAGGTATCGCCGCAGTTAAGGTCGCAGGAGCTTTTAAGAGCCGCCGCCGCGGCCTGTGCCCTTGTTTCAACAAATTTGTGGAACTTGTAAATATCCTTGAGCGCGCCGCAGTCAGAAACAACATAGCCGTCAAAATTCCATTGCTTGCGAAGAATCTGCGAGATAAGATATGAATGAGAACAGCAAGGCTCGCCGTTTAAGCGGTTATATGCGCCCATAACACCCGCAACGCCTGATTTAACTGTTTTTTCAAAGGCGGGAAGATATGTTTCGAAAAGGTCATGATTGTCAACAACGGCATTGAATCCGTGTCTGTTTTTTTCAGGACCCGAATGAACGGCAAAATGCTTTGAGCAGGCGGCCGCTTTAAGGAACTCGCCGTTGCCCTGAATGCCGTTGATATAGGAAACACCCAGCTTCGAGGTGAGGAAAGGGTCTTCGCCGAAGGTCTCCTGGCCTCTGCCCCATCTGGGGTCCCTGAAAATGTTGATGTTCGGCGCCCAAAAGGTAATGCCCTTAAAAATGTCATGGTCGCCGTATTCCATATGCTTGTTATATTTTGCTCTGCCTTCCGTTGAAACCGCATCGGCAACCCTTCCGACAAGCTCGGGGTCAAAAGATGAAGCCATGGCGATGGCGTGGGGAAAAACCGTGGCGGTGCCCGCGCCGTGAATGCCGTGCGAGCTTTCGTTCCACCAGTTGTATTCGCCGATACCGAGCCTTTCGATTGCCGGAGCGTTATATAAAAGCTGTGAAAGCTTTTCCTCAACCGTCATTTTTGCAACAAGCTTTTCAGCTTTTTGCCTGGCTGTTTCCTTTGTCATAAAATAACCTCCCGTATTAATCAGTAAAAAGCTGCCGGTTCATTGCTGTGTCGGACCGGCAGCTTAAATTAACAAATTACAGGTTTTCGCTTTTTACAAGCTCGTTAAGGGCAGAAACGGTTGCGGAGCCCGCTGTGCTGCCTGCTGAAAGCATCTCTTCGTAGTGTCTGTGATAGGGTCCGAAAAGCTTTTCGGCGCCGTCCATGTCCCAAATTACATCTGTGATAAAGTGCGCGTAGTCATTATCCGGAAGAATATAGCCTATTGCATCGTTGCAAAGCCCCATAACAAGAACGGTTTTGCCCTGCGGAACAAGATTTGCGGTTGCTTCATATGTCCAGGCGGTTCCTTTATATGAATCTTCTGCCGAAACAACATTACCGTAAATAAGCTGAGGCACAATCTCACCGGGTGCCGTAAGCAGAACAATATCCGAGCCTATTTCTATGTAACCCGCTTCCGTAATAATCGAATAACCGGTTTTGCTTGAAGAATCCTTTACGGTTGTTGTGCCGATAAAGCCTTCTGTTGCACCGTATCCGAAAAGACCGGTTTCAAGCTTGACCGCATACTCCGTCATTCTGACATTAAGTATGGGTTCAACCTCTTTTGCCTTGCTTTGACCCTCAAGGATAAGCTTTGCGTACTCATAACCGAGGAGTATTGCGGTTTTATAATCTCCTGCAACAGGGTCTGCTGCGATTTTTGCATCAACCTCACTGGCAACCGGCTCCGGAATTTCTGCCCACTTGTTAACGGAAACAGGAGCCTGCGCACCCTGAATGAACATAAAGTTCATGCCTGCGCCGTTGATTTTTTCTTCCATAAAAGCGGGGAAATCTGCGGAAAGAAGCTTTGTTGTTTCGTCAACAACCGTGGGGTGCGCGCCGATGTTTGCGAAAATTGTTCCGACAGAGTCTTTGCTGTCGGGAACAAACTTGAAGCAGGCAAAGCAATGCTGATAGCCTTCCATGTAATATCTCTTGTTAACAAGATAAGGATATTCGTCTTCGGAATACAGTCCGTTGGCTTCGTCTTTGCCCATGCCTGCGGTTTCAAAATAATAGAGCGAGCCCGTTTCCATATTCATATACGCCTCAACGATTGCGTCGGCGGTGCGGTCAATCATTATTTCAAGAAATTCGTGGTCAATGGACCTTTTTGCTCCGCCGAAGAAGCTCATGAGAATCTTAAGCAGCAAATCCAGACCGATACCCTGCGTATCAATAACCGTATGGCAATGCGTTGCATTTATATTGACGGCATTTATATCGCTGCTGATACCGTTTGCCTTTAGCTTTTGCTCAACAGCGCTTCTGATTGCGCGCACATCGCTGTTAGCCACTCCGATACCGTCGATTGAAGCAAAGACGGTTGTGCCTCTGCCTGAGCCGTCGTTAAGGGCGATTGCGACTGCCTTCTGGTCATCATAAACACCGCTTACCTTCTGCGTAAAGTAGCCGCCGGTGTAATATTTTTTTGTTCCGTCAATAAGGTTTGCGGGCACAAGGCTTTCCTTGCCGAAGCCGAGCGACCATTTTGCCCTGTCGGCGGGAGTATCGATGAAATCCTCGGTTCCTTTATAGAAATTTTTGCTTTCGCCTGCAAAATATTCCTCAACCGTCGGATAGTCGGGCGTTGGTGTCAGAATCCCGAGAAGACCGATAGCGCCGTCAACAATTCCGCCAAGAATGTTTGTTACGGTGTTGATGGGTTTGGTGCGCTCTCCGGCCGCAAATGCTGCCGGTGCATTTACCGAGAAAATCATTGTGAACACAAGAAACATAGCGATAAATGAGCGGGAAAGCTTTTTCATTTTTGCATCTCCTTACATATTAAAAATTTACAGCTATCGGGGCAAAATTGCAAACAAAAAGGATTAACATGCGGTTATTTTGCGGATTTAATCAGATTTTCTGTTTCATCGAGTATGATTTTTCCCGTTTCGGGGCCTGTTGAGTTTGTTTCTTCATAGTGGTCTCTGCCCATATCGTCGGTAGCCTTGTTGATATAAGGCAAAGCTTCGTTCAGCAGAAAATCATTTTCCGCAAGAATGTAGCCGAGCTCGTCGTTGCAAAGGCCAACAACAAACTTGTGCCTGCAGTCCGTCATGTCGGCAAGCACCTTTTTGTAGCTTGCCTGTCTGTGATTTGCGCTGTCTTTTTCCGTGAGAAATTCTCCGTTATAAAGCTCGGGGAAGAGCTCACCGGGAACAAGGAAAACGGCAACATCCCTGTCACCCAATTCCATATAACCCACTTCGGAATAAATGCAGACCTTGTTTCTCTTCTTTGTTCTTCCGATATCGTTGTTAAGAACCTTAAGATATCTTGCGAGAATAAGCACCGTGTTGTCACCGGGAATCATAATGCCTTTGGATTTTATGTTAAGAATGGGCTTGAGCTCCGTTTCGTTTTTAACGGAAAGGGCGATTTCGCCTAATTGCCTGCCGAACCCTTTCATATATGCTTCGCAGTCAATGGAATCTCTGTAAACCTTCTTTATTTCTTTTGCGGAAATCATGCCGCCTATCGCGCCGTTGAAGAAAACGGCGTTTGAGCCGGGCACGCTTTCCTCAATTTCTTTGATAAGGTATGCGGGGAAGTCGGCGCTGACAAGCGAGGTTGTTCCGAGCAGCTCTGCGTGAGAAGCGAAATTCACTATGTAAATATCGCCTGAATTATCGTCGGGCGAAAATCGGAATCTTGTAAGGCTTTTGTCGTAGGTTACGGGCGTTCTCACATCTGTCTGCATATCTTCAACAAGGGAATAACCCATAAAAAGCCTGCCGTCTTTTCTTGCTTCAAAAGCCATGATGACGGCTTGAGCCGCCGTTTTTTTCAGGTTATCCATAAAGGCTTTATCTTTGCCGCTTTTGTAAATCTTTTCGCCCCAAAGACCCTGGGTGTCAATGCCTGCGTGCGTGTGTGTTGAAGAAATGTTAATTGACTTGATTTTGCCGAGCCTGCCGCTTTCAAGAGCATATTTTCTTATGTCATTTATGTCTTTTCTGCTCATGCCTACGCAATCAAGTGCGCAGAAAATAACGCCGCCGTCACCTCTGTTGTCATCAAGGTAAACCGCTCTTGCGTACAGGTCATCAAGCACTCCCTTTACGGGGTTGTTTGAGTCGTAGCCTGCAATATAATATGTTTTGCTGCCGTAATCGGCGGGGGTATATGATGCCTTGCCGAAGCCGCAGGTCCATTTTTTGCCGGGAACGAATGAAAACTTTTCGTTACCGGTGAGCATAAATTCGTCTGCTTTTTCCTGCGTTGTGAAACATCTTTTCGGCATAGTTGATACAATAGAATCTGTCAGGGCTTTTACTGCTTTTTTTGTGAAACTATCCCTAAATTTCATATTCAGCCCTCCTGAAAACTGTATATCTTTACTATACACTTATTTTGGAAAATTTCAAGTAATTTCTTGCTTTTTTTTAATCCTTATGATAGTCTATGCTTAGAGTGAAAAGATTCGAACTCCATACGGTTTTGAAAGGCATATTTCCGCCACAGCATCGTTAAAAATCTTTGAAATAACCCCGTATTCCGTGCAGATTTTCGCCTTGCTGTGACAAAAATCTGCACTTTCAAAACTGCGAAGCACCGAAA
>JAZSGU010000037.1:0-18384 GCA_045532895.1 Acutalibacteraceae bacterium
TAACAATTATGTGTTTTATTTTCAAGTATATCATTAAAGAATTAGTACCAAATTATTCCGCCTATTATTTTGCAATTTGACGATAAAGGTTACAATAATGTCACCTTCATTGACAAAAACGAATGCTTTTGTTATTATTTATGTGTTTATTATATTTGCAAGGAGTTTCTGAAGCATGATAAGTTCAGATAATTTATGTATGAGCTGCATGCGCGAGATTGGCGAAAGCAAGCAGTGCCCCTACTGCGGCTATCACGCCGATTCCACGCAGATTCCGCCCTATCTTCCCATCAGAACGGTTGTTGCCAACCGCTATCTTGTTGGCAAGATGCTCGAATATAACGGCGAGGGCGCAACATATATCGGCTGGGACCTTGCCGAAAAAAAAGCAGTTAAAATCAGGGAATTTATTCCCGATTCTTTCACAACACGAACAACTTCAAACCTCAATCTTCAGGTTATGAGAGGCAGCGAAGCCGTTTTTGCAGAGCTTCGCCAGGCTTTTGTTGAGCTCTGGACAAAGCTTGCAAGGCTCAAGGGTCTCTCCGCACTTATCAGCGTAACAAACGTTGTTGAGGATTACGGCACATCGTTTGCAATCTATGACCATTTTGAGGGCATATCCCTGCGCGATTTTCTTCTTAAAAGCAAAACGGGGTATATTCCTTGGGAAAAGGCAAGGCAGCTTCTCATGCCCATCCTTTCAACCCTCGGCACTCTCCATTCCTCAGGAATAATCCACAGGGGAATTTCGCCCTCAACGCTCATTATCGGCAACGACGGCAAAATAAAAATAACGGGCTTCTGCCTCGGTGCGGCAAGAACCTCGAGAAGCGACCTCAACAGCCAGCTTTTTGACGGCTATGCCGCCATTGAACAATACGGCTTTGACGGAAGCCAGGGCACATGGACAGATATTTACGCTTTCGGCGCCGTGCTTTACCGCACTCTTATCGGCAGCGACCCGATTTCAGCAAAAGAAAGAATGACCAACGACAGGCTTATGGTGCCCGGCAAATTTGCCGAGGCTCTGCCCGCATATGTTATAAACGGACTTATCAACGCGCTCCAGATTCTGCCCGAGGACAGAACAAGAACGGTTGAGCAGCTCCGCGCCGAGCTTTCCGCTTCGCCCGTTGCAACGGCGGTCAGCGGCCAGTATCAGCGCCCCGCAGAGCCTGCAATCCCCAAGGTTAAGCAGGCATCTCAAAAAAGTGATTCTCCCGCTAAAAAGCCCAACAAATCCAAAAAGGGCAGCGCACAGATTATCGCCACAACGGCGGTTATCAGCCTTGCTGTCGGACTTATTCTTTTCATCGTTCTCTCGCTGACGGTTTTTCGCGACAGAATCAATTTTAAATTCGGCTCGGCAGGAACAACAGGCAGCTCTGTTTCTCAAACGGATGCCCAACCCGTTGTTGTGCCCGATTTCACGGAAAAGAGTTACCTTTCCATAACCTCTAACCCCGTTTTCAGCCAGAATTTCAAATTCCGCGAGGAAGGTATATATAACGACGAAATCGCCGTCGGTTATGTTGTAACCCAAAGCATCGCACCCGACTCAACGGTTGTACCCGGCACAGAAATCGTTCTTTATGTCAGCAAGGGCAAGGAAAAAATAGTTCTTCCCGATGTTACCGGCTCTGACTTTGAGGAAGCCCGTGCGCGCCTTGAAGAGCTCGGCTTTAAGGTTGAAAAGATTGAAACCTCCGACGGTGTATACAGAGAAAACGAGGTTATTTCCGTTGCACCCGTCACGGAAAAGACATATGCAAGAGGCACAACAATCTATCTTCGCGTTTATATGCCCGAAACACAGCCCGTAACAAATGAGTTCGGCGAAATAATTCCCCCTGAAGAAACAAGCACAAGCCCCGCCGATATTATCAGTCAATAAATTAAACACAGGGTGACGGAAGCATGCTTCTGCCGCCCTGTTTACGGTATAACAGAATGATAAACACTTTTCCTGCATACTATAAAAAATTCAAATGCATTGCCGACAAATGCCCCGACACCTGCTGCGCGGGCTGGGAGGTTGTTGTTGACCCCGAAAGCCTTGAAAAATACAAGGCGCTAAAAGGCGCATATGCCGATAAAATCAACAGCCTGATAACGGTTGACGAGGACTGTGACACCATTTTCATTCCAAAAGAAAATCGGTGCCCTTTCCTGCTTGAAAACGGGCTTTGCGAAATGCATATTGAGCTTGGCGAAAGCTATCTTTGCCGCACCTGCAGGCATTTTCCGCGCCACAAAACCTATTTCGGCGCAAGGGTTGAAACGGGCATTTCTCTCTCCTGCCCCGAAGCAGCAAGGCTTATCCTCGAAAGCCCCAACCCGATAACCTTCGAGTCGGAAGAAATACACGCGGAAATATTGCCGACGGCTATTGACCCGAGCATTTATTTTACTCTTCTTGATGCGCGTAAAACAGCGATAAATATACTGCAAAACAGAAAATTTACAATAGAAAAACGCATCATCGCCTTCCTTGAATTTTCACAAGCAATTCAAATTTATCTGCGCAAAAAAGAGTTTGAAAAAACAAAAGAAATAACCGCAAGCGACTTTTTGAATGCCTTTTGCGCGGAGCATTCTCAAAGAAAATCGAAAAGTGCACTAAACAAATATTTTTCGGACTTTAAAAACCTTGAAATGCTTGATTCGGCTTGGATTTATGAGCTAAAAAAAGCAGAAAATGCCCAAATCCGAAGCTGTACGGAGTACGAATGGGAATTTGAGCATATGATGATATACTTTGTTTTCCGCTATTTCATGACCGCGGTTTTTGACGGAGATTTGCTCACAAAATCAAAGCTTGCCGCCGTTTCATTTATCATCATCCGCCGCTTGCAGACCGAAAACATTTGCAACAAGCAGGCAAGAATACGCGTAATGCAAAAATATTCAAAAGAGGTTGAGCATTCCGCGCAAAACATGGAGTATCTCCGCATTCAAATGAAAAAAAGCCGCTTTTACAGCGTTGAAAACATAGTCAATGTTCTTTCCATGAAGGAGGAATAAAAATGAAATATTGCAATTTCGTCAACACAAAGCAGGGCAGTAAATCCGTTCACCGCTTTTCAAGCGGTAATACTCTCCCCCTTGTCCAGCTTCCCTTCGGCATGGCTGCTTTTGCACCGCAGACCGTTGAAAAAAATGTCAGATGGTATTACCACCCCGACAGCCGCAGCCTTGAGGGCATAAGGCTCACCCATCAGCCCTCGCCGTGGATTGCCGATTACGGCGCAATGATTTTTATGCCGCAAAACAAGCTTATGGGCGGCGCAGACGGCGAAACCCGCTGGTCAGGCTTCAGACCCGAAGACACTGTGCTTTCGCCCTACTATCTCAAAATCCGCCTGCTTCGCAGCAGATGTGACTTTGAGCTTGCACCAACAGAGCGCGGCGCGGCGGTCAAAATTAAATTTGACGAGGACACAAACAACTATCTTTCCGTTCTCCCCGTCAAAGGCAACTGTTCCTACAGATTCAATGAAAAAACGAATATTCTTTATGCTTCAACCGACATGCATATGAGCGGTGAGGCGGTTAAATTCAAAAATTATATTGTTATAAAATTCCCCGCCGGAAGCGTTGATGCGGGCAAAACTCTTGTCAGCAGCGGCGAAAAATTCAGAATCGGAACAAAGTGCAGAGGCAAAAAAGCGGGCATTCACATCGCTCTCAAAAACAAAGAAACTGAAATTAAAATCGCCACATCATATATAAGCTTTGAGCAGGCAATGCTTAACCTTGAAACAGAGCTTTCCGACAAAACTTTTAAGCAGATAAAGAGCGAAGCGGAAAACATCTGGGAAAGCTGTCTTTCAAGAGTCAAGATTGAAACAAATGACAAAAAGCTTTTCAAAACATTCTATTCATGCATGTACAGAGCTTTTCTCTATCCGCATAAATGTTATGAATACGACAAAAGCGGAAAACCCGTTCACTATTGCCCGCACGACGGCTCGATACGCAGCGGCGTAAGATACACCGACAACGGCTTCTGGGATACCTACAGAACGGTTTACCCGTTCTTTGCACTTGTTGCGAAAGACGAGCTTCGCGAAATGCTCCGCGCTTTTATAATGGAGTATACCGAAAGCGGCTGGCTCCCCCGCTGGCTTTCAATCGGCGAATGCGGCTGCATGCCCAGCACGCTTGTTGATGCGGTTATCTGCGACGGTGCGGTAAAAGGCTTCATCGACAATGACTTGCTTGAGATTGCACTTGAAGGCATGATAAAGCATTCCGTAACAAATGCCCCTCACAGGCGTTTCGGCAGAAACGGCGCAGAAAGCTATTGTAAGCTCGGCTATGTGCCCTATGATGAAGAAAAAGAAAGTGTCAATCTCACGCTTGACGCCGCCTACGGTGACTGGTGCATTGCTGAAGTTGCAAAAATTCTTGGCAAGACAGATGTTGAAAAAAAATACAGAAAACGCGCACTCAACTACAAAAATCTTTTCGACCCCGAAACGGGCTTTATGCGTCCCAAGGATAAAAGCGGCAAATTCCGACCCGACTTCACTCCCATCGGCTGGGGCAGGGATTACACAGAGGGAAGCGCATGGCAAAACTCCTTTGCCGTGCCTCACGATATTTACGGGCTTGCCGAGCTTTACGGAGGCAAAGAAAAGCTTATTCAAAAAATCGACGAGCTTTTTGCGGCTCCTCCCCATTATGAGATAATCGGATATGACTGCGAAATCCACGAAATAACCGAGATGGCGGCGGTTGACTTCGGTCAGTGCGGTATGAACAACCAGCCCAGCTTCCATATTCCTTATATCTATTCCGCGCTCGGCAATGTTGAAAAAACAGCGTATTGGGTAAAGAAAATATGCGATGAGCTGTTCTCATACGAAGATGACGGCTTCCCCGGCGACGAGGATAACGGCACAACGGCTATTTGGTATATTTTTGGCGTACTCGGACTTTATCCCTTCTGCCCCGGCAGACCCGAATATGTCAAGGGCATAAAGCAGGTTGACAAAGCATTTATCGGCGAAAAAGAGCTTGATGTCAACAAATTTGACGGCAATAAAATCCAATTCAAAGATTTAATATAAAGGAGAAAATAAAATGGACAGATATCTCATTATCAACGCAGACGATTTCGGCATGTGCCGCGGCGCAAACCTCGCTGTTATGGAGCTTCTTAAAACTCCCGAAAGCGCTCTTACATCATCAACCATCATGGCTCCTTGTGCATGGGCACCCGAGGCTTGCAAATTTGCAGGTGAAAACCCCGACCTTGCAATCGGTGTTCACCTCACTCTGACAAGCGAATGGTCAAAATACCGCTGGGCGCCCGTCAACACAAGCAACACGGATTCTCTTCGCGACGAAGAGGGCTTCATGTGGCATGAAAGCGACCAGGTTGAAAAGAATGTTGACATTGACGAGGTT
Source organism: Acutalibacteraceae bacterium (assembly GCA_045532895.1). Classification (GTDB taxonomy): domain Bacteria; phylum Bacillota; class Clostridia; order Oscillospirales; family Acutalibacteraceae; genus CAG-177. Next base: position 5,419 of record JAZSGU010000037.1, read on the forward strand.
GAGGGTGAAATCAGAGCACAGATTGAACGCTGCAAAAAGCTCGGTCTTGTGAACCCCTCTCACCTTGACAATCACATGGGCTCGCTCTACGGCATTGAAACCGGCAGATTTGAGCTTCTTCAGCTCACCCTTTCCCTTGCGGGTGAATACGACCTGCCCTTCCGCATGCCCGGCAACATGACCGACGCAATGCTCGGCAACTCCATGCTCGATATCAATGTTGACAAGAGCCTTATTGATATGGTATTCGGCAAAATTGTTGCTTTTGCAAACGCCAACAATGTTGCAATCCCTGACTACCTCATCCCCAACGAATGGGGCGGTCCGCAGGACGAGAGCTATGAAAACTTCAGGGAATATCTCTATAACCTTTATGCAAGCATTCCCGACGGCGTAACCGAAACATATCTTCACCCTTCAATAGAAACCGACGACCTCAAGGGAACAACCGGCGCATGGAACCGCAGAGTCTGGGAATACAACATCATGAAAGACCCCAAAACAAAGCAGCACATTGAAGCTCACGGAATCAAGCTTATCAACTACCGCGACCTTGCTGCGATGAAGAAATAAGATATACACAAACTTAGAGGCTGTAAAAAAACGATTAGTTTTTTTACAGCCTCTTTTTTTATTTGAAGGCTACATAAAAGTATGTTGTGCCCAATTCATTAAGACGGGGATAACAACTTCTCACCGGGTCGGAATCCGAATTCCTGATCTTGAAGCCGGTGGAGGTAAGTTCAATGCCGAGTGTTTCGCCGCCGCGCATTCCCACAGCCGCAAAAGCGTAATTTGCTCCCGCAGCATGGTTAACATACATCAGCGGCAAGCCTCTTGCAACAACAATTACAACGCTTGGCTGAAAGCCGAGAGAAATGCTTTTACTGCTGTCACCCGTGCCGAAATATGTTCCGCTTTCAAACGGAGTGTTAAGATATGCCTGCTGTGCCTCTGAAAGGTGGACATTTTCATCGTTTATATGCGAAGCGCAAAGATGCTCTTTGCTGATAAACGACGGAAAATTAAGGCTCGAGCTCGATGCGGGGCAGAGCGATGCATTAACCGTTGCCCATGCGCTGAGCACAAACGCATCGGTATCTCTGTCAGATATAATGCTGTCACAGCCCGATGTTAAAATATCCAAACCCGACGCAAAGGTCAGGCAGTCGATTATATCCGTAAACGCCGAGTGGCAAGCCTCACCGCCGGATGAATAAGGCGCATGAATAGACAGCCTTAATTTTATCTTTGCCTGCCTGCAATATTCGTTTTCAACAAGCACACCCTCATCGTTTTCCGTAAAGGAATCAACAATTTCCATGCTCTCAATGCCGACGGCAACAGTTGTGTGCTTTAACGGAACAGCCTTTTTTATTGCGGGATATTCCGTTAAAAAATTGATATATGTAAGCTCCTCGCGGCCTTTCAGCCATTCAACTATATTTGCGGGGAGCGCACTTATTTCGCTCATTTTTCAACACCTCATTCCGTTTCAACTATAACTCTGATTATCGCCCAGATATAGAACACTTCTTCGCCTTTATAAACCTTTTCAGCTCTGTCAATTCTGTATTTTTCGCCCATACAGCTTATATATTCGCCGTCCTGCGCCAAGGTCAAATCGGGGTCAGGCGGTCCGATATAAAGATAATGCCCCTGCGAATTATAGCCGATTTCGGTGTTTACGCCGTAGAGATACATTTTGTTTTTATATCGGAGCGGGCTGATAAATGCACGCATTTCTTTGAGAGTTTCTCCGTCCTTTGACGAAAATTCCGCGGGTCTGCCGTAGCTTTCAAAAACAGATGCAACATTCATATGCTCACCTGCCTGAAAACGAACTCCTCGTCGTTGAGAAGCGGCAGCGCGGCAAGCATTGCCTCGCTTTTCTCTTTCTCCGCTCTGTCAATGAGCGCGGAGGGAGAAATGCTGACGGTCACATCACCCGCTTTGAATGACGTTACGTTTTCATCCGTGTTCATCTTTTTTACGCAAAGGCGATAGTTAACCGAAGCCGCCGCGGCATTGATTAAGCGGATATCCGTGCAATCCGCATTTGCTCTGACCCTTGCCGCAAGCTCCGCCGCGGCGGCGGAGCACATGGGCATCAGCTCCTCGTCGGAGCTTTCGGGAGAATAATTTCTTTTTAATGCTTCAAGAACATTCCAGCTGTCAATCAAAGCAATCCCTCCGTTAAACGGAAAGCACCTTTGATGCGCCGTCAAAGATTTTCGCAAAACCTGCGGTGCAGCTGATAACGGCGCGTTCAAGCTGGCGGTCAATGAGCTTGTCATATTCCGTCATAACATCGCCTGCCTTAACCATTTCGAGAGCCGCTGACTTATCAAGACCGATAAGAGTGCCCTGACCGACCGCGTTTGATTTGAGAAGCTTTGCGCCGAGAGGTGTTACCATCTCGCCCTTGCCGTGGAAGTTAAGACCTGCCGCCGCATCTCTGAACTGCTCCATGTTAAGCATCTTTGCCATAACATCGGGCTCGGCGATGATTGTGTTAAGTTCGTAGGGGTCAAAGCCGTTCCAGAAATTGACAAGGTCGGAATATGTAAGCGTGCCCGCATTTTCGCATTCAACAATCTGCGCCGCGTTATCCGCACCGTCGCCGTTAACGATAACAGCAATGGCATCCTTGAGAAGCGTTCTTGCAATGTATGCGCCAATCTGGCGAAGTGTTACCGTGAAAAGGTCAAGGCGCTGGAATCTTATCGCTTCATATGAAGCAACAAGGCTTCTGCCTCTCTTCTTAAGCTTAACAAGATTTTCCTTTGTGCGGATATTGGTTTCGGGGATAAATGCACCCTCTCTGACCACCTTAAGCTCCTTTTCATCCTCGGAGGGGATTGAAGTGATGGAGCGGTAGTCCATGCCGTCAATAACGGTTGTTGAGGCAATGATGCCGGGCAGGATATCCGCCTGTTCAAGACCCTGTCTGACCGCTCTTGAAACATATTCAGGGAAAAGAACTGCGCTATCGGAGCTCTTGAAGAACTTGTCAACAACGTCGCTGTTGCTGCCGCCGACCTTGATGCCGAAGCGTTTGAGCTGGCGCTGATATGCGTCAAGCCCTTCAAGCGAAGTACCCTTATAATTTTCTGCAGGGTCAAGGCTTTCAAGTGCCTTTGTGAAATTGCCCGAGGCATAAAGCCCCTTTTCAAGCTTTATATTGTCATAATTAGCCATGTGTTATTACTCCTTTCTTACATCAAAAATGTAACTGTTGATGCCGCTTCGTCAACGGCGATAACAAGATATTCTCTGCCGCTGTCAGACGCCTTGATTCCCGTGCCGTCGGAAACAAGCTTTGAATAGCCGACCTTGGGGGCACTGCCGGAATAGACCGCAGTCACCGCACCGCTGAGCTGAACGGAAGCATAGCCGTTGTCACCGCCCGCAGCAATGCCGCAGAATGCCTCGCCGTTTGCGCAGGCTTCAACCGTGTTTGAGTCGCTGATTTTTACGGGGCAGCCGTTTTCAAGGTCTGCCGCTGTTTTAAATGTTGCGGTGTTTGAATTAAAACCGCAGAATGATACTGACATAATAAATCCTCCTTAAATTTTATACTCGGAATTTTCGTTTTCACCGTCTGCCTTCTTACAGTCAAGCTGTCTTACAACAGGCAGATTTTTTCTTGCGCTCTCGCCGAATGCGCTCCTCATTTCGCGAAGCATGCCGAGCGAAAGGCTGTCACAGATTTCGTCAAGAGCCGCGCTCTTCATTTCGGGTATAACCGAAGCCGCCGCACGAATAATATCCGCTTTAAGCTCGTTTTTGTATTCATTTGCCCACTCAGCAAGCTTTGCGGTTTCCTGAGCGGGATTAAACGATTTAATAACACCCGCATTCTTCTGCGCGGGCACGGCAACAAACGACCATTCATAGGCATCCGTAGCCTCGGAAAGCAGATAACAGCAAAGCTTTCCGCCGTAAACCTTTCCTTTCTGATGCTCGCAGCCCTCTGTTTTTATGTTTCTGCCGCAGATTGAACAGCTTATGTCCTTTATGCAGCAGCCGACGCTGGTTTCTTTCTTGATGCCTGCATCAATTTCAGCAATAAGGTCTTTGTTTTTATCCGTTCTGACCATATACGCCTTTGCTTTGATATAGGTATAATCCTCTCCGTCAGCTGTTTTGCGCTGCGGGTCGGTCATAACCTCGGCGGCATAAATTCTTGCCGTCTGGTCCTTGCTTTTCATGTTGTGGTCAAAAATACCCGTCTTGCCCACAAAAAGCTTTGCAAGAGTATGGAGTGCGGAAACGGTGAACTTTTCGCTGTCCCTGTCAATCTCGTTATCGCAAAGAATAAGCGAAAAAGTGTAAAGCTCGTCCGCGTTAAGCTTTTTTCTTGCAAACTGCCCGATAAGCTCAAGCTCCTCCTCGGGCAAAATGTTGTTTTCTTTTTCCGTAGTTATTCACCTCTTTGAATTTTTTCTGCCTGCGCTCTGTAAAGAAGAGCTCTGCTCTGCTCAACCTCATCCTGAAGCGTTATATCGTCCCAGACAATTTTCGGATTGCATGCAAAGCCTCTGCTTTTCAAAAACACATTGCAGATTTTGCCGATAACGGGCGTTAATATGCGTCTGTAGGCTTCAAGCTCACTTGTAAGCACATCCGCCTGCTGTGACGACATTCTTTCCGTGCTTGACCATGAAAGGCCGAGCATGAAAGGCGGTATGCCCGTTTTTGCAACAATCTGTTCCAGCATCTGGCGCACGGGCACCTCGCTGTCAAGAATCTGATTGTCCGCGCCGATAACCTTTATCTGAACATCGCCCACGGCAACAAAATCCCTGATTTCCGAACCGCTCTGCATCGCTTCGCCCCATTCCTTAGCCACCTGCATTGCTCTGTCTTTGGCATAGGCTCTGTCGACAGCATCGTTTTTGGGGTTATATGTGACCGCGAAGCGCAGGTTGCCGACCCTTTCCCAATTCGCACCGATGCTCTCAAAAATTTTGAGCAATACCGAACTGACAAAGGGCAATCCTTTAAGAATTGAACAGCCCGTGAGCGCACCCGGTTCAGGGTTGAGCACGCTCAAAAGGCACATTTCGGGTCTTGTGACCCTGCGAAGGTCGCCGCCGTCCCTGATAAAAATATCGATGTCAAAACCGTTCTTGTGGCGTTTGAGCTCAATATTTTCAAGCGGAGCGTTAAAAAGCGCTCTCGGCATGCCCTCGGTATCGGTAACAATTTCGCCCACCGCCGTGCCGCAGGTCAAAAGCTGTTCAAGATAGCTTGCAACAAATTCCGAAAGCCCGTGTCTGTTGCCTCCCACGGGCACATTCATAATAAAGTCATCAAGCGCAGTCTGCGCCGCACTGTTGTTACATTCCGCACGGAAACCGCCCGTCAGGCGTACTGTCTTAAAAATCGCCGCATCAATCACGGGCACTGCTTCGCGCAGAGCGTAATAGAGCCTGATTTGCGGCGCACCGAGCGGAACATAGCCGTCAAGAATGCCGAAAGGGTGCCTGTTTTTTGTTTGAACGGCAGGTGCGGCAATTCTTGAAGCCTTGTTTTTTTTGAATATTCCCATTCATCTTCTCCTTTTTGCGGCAATGGCAAAAAATCCGCCGTCCTCCTGCCCGTTGACAACAGTTGAAACAAAATAACGGATATCATCCATTGCATGGTCGTTTTCTTTTCTCACCGCGTCCTTAACCGCGTTTTCCTCCCATCTGTAAAGCCCGAATTCCTTTATAGCATCGCGGCATTCGGGAGAAAAAAGAATTTTCTGCTCTTTCAGGCAGTCGGATACGCGCCTTATGCCGTCAATAACATCGTTCTGCGCGGGGATAACCTTGAATCTGCCGCCGCGCCTTATGCATTCGATAAAGCTTGCCGCAGAGGGGTCAACAATGACCGCTTCAATCGGCAGAGCACCTGCAAGGTCGCAGAGTGCGCTGTAATGCTCGCTGTCGGTGCGCTGACTGCCCTCAACGCGGGAGTTGAAATAATATTCCTTTATCCTGTACCACTTGCCGCCGTTTTCACCCCACAGCCCGAATGACGAGGGGTTAACCGTGCCGTAGTCGCAGGAAATGTAATATCTTTCAAAGCAGTCGGGCGGGTCAACAACATGCTTTTCTTGCGAAAACATGGAATAAACGCAGCCCTGCGCCGCCACCCATCTGCCAAGCACAAAGCGTTCATAGAATGCGCCGGAATAAAGCTTTTCGTAACGGCGAATGATAGACGGTGTGAGCGACGGATTATCCTTCATCGTGAAATGAAGATAAAAGCAGTTTTTCTCGCGGTGCTTTTTGACCCATTCCTCATGGAACCAATGCATGGGATGCTCGGGGTTGCAGTTGAACCAAAGCTTTGAGCCGTCAACGGAGCAGCGCGCAAGAGCCTGCTCAACAAAGGAGCGGGGCATCAGCGTGACCTCATCAAGCAAAACGCCTGCCAAGGTCATGCCCTGAATGAGCGCAGCGGAGCCCTCATCCTTGCCGCCGAAAAGCCAAAATCTGTTCATCGCGCCGCCGTAGGATATCTCGATAAGATTGCGCGAATGCTTTTCGCTGCATTCAAAACCGAGCTCGCGCAAAACGGGCAGAATGACCGTAACGACGTTGCGCCGCAGGGATGCAATGGTTTTGCCGCAAAGGGCAAACGAGCAGTCCGAAAAAGCGGAAAATGCCCAAGTTATAAATGAAACGGACATGCACAGCGTTTTGCCCGAGCGCACCGCGCCGTCGCAGATAATGGCATCATAGCCGCAAAACGGGCTTTCGGGCAGCCACCAGCAGAGTGCTTTCATCTGTTTTTCTGAAAACGCGGAAAAGCCCTGATTTTTTGATTTTGAACTCACTCGCCTTCATCCCCCGAAAGCATTTTCGCGCCGTCCGAAAGCGCTTTTATAAAGCTGCTCTGCGTATTCTCCTCTCCGCCGCCGAGCTTTTCAAGGCGTTCGAGAGCTTTTATTCTGTCAAAGAATTTTATCTCCAAACCTCCGCCTTTGGGGCGTTTGATTTCGGAAACATTAAAAAGGTCCAGCCTTTCTATTTCCTCGGCAGACATGCAGTTTTCGCTCATCATCAGCTTCATTGCATCCGCAACAGAGCCGAAAGCCAAACGTAAAAGACCTTTTTCAACGGAAGCAACTGCCCTTTTCTCCTTTTCAAGCCTTGAAATTTCGGCGCGGATATCCTCCCTTGCAAGCAGCCTTGCCGCGCTTTTTTGCGGCATAACGGAAAAACCCGCCCTCGCCGCGCAGCCTCTTGCATCGCCGCCGTCCGCATAATATGAGCAAAACAGCAGCTCCTTTTCGGTCAGCTTTTTCGCCAACAAACCAACTCCTTTCCGAGAGAATTCCTTCTAATCCTCTCAACCAAAGCGGGAACAGCGTGTTTTTTTAACCGAAAAGAGTTAAGTTTTCGCTTTGTAAACAGCAATTTATTCTGCATTTCCGCCCGATTTTGCCCATTTTCGCCCCCATATCGCCGTTTTTCTCCGATTTTATCAAAGATTTTTATTTTTTGGATTTTTTTGCAATTTTGCTTGACTTCATGCGTTTTCGGGTGTACCATATAGGAGTAGAAAAATTTTTTGAATGTGTGGTGAAAATTTTGGGCAGTTCCGATATTCCCAACCCTCGAAGTAGATTTTTAACTACATACCGCCGCAATGCGGAGCTGTGCCAAGTGATTTAGTTAGCCACATAAATCGCTTTTTGTTTGCGTCGCCTTGCGGTATTGTGAAAGGCGGCGTTTTTTTATGGAAAATTATGAAATTTTGCTTGAGCAGATTGCAGAAATGCTCAAAAACGGTGAAATTTCCGCTCTGCGCGACTTGCTCACGGAGCTCAACGTTGTTGACACGGCGCAGATTATAGAGGAGCTTGATTCGGCAAACCAACTCCCCGTTTTCAGAGTTTTGCCGAAGGATATTTCTGCAGAGGTTTTTGCCTATCTCGAGCCCGAAACGCAGACTGAGCTTGTACGCAGGATTAATGACACGGAGCTTGAGCGTTTGCTCGATGAAATGTTTCTTGACGATACTGTTGACTTTCTGGAGGAAATGCCCGCAAATGTTGTTACCCGTGTTTTGGCGCATTCGGACCCCGAAACCCGGAAGCTCATCAACAGGTTTCTCAAATATCCCGACGACTGCGCAGGCAGCCTGATGACCATTGAAATGGTGCACCTTCGCACAAGCCTTACCGCGTCGCAGGCTATTGAAAAAATAAGAAAAACAGGCGTAGACAAAGAAACAGTCTACACCTGCTACTGCATTGACAGAGAGCATCATTTGCTCGGCAGTATCCCCCTGCTTTCGCTTCTTCTTTGCGATGCCGATGCCCTTGTCGGCGACATTATGGAAGATGACGCACAGCTTATTTCCGTTAACACCCACGATGACCGCGAATATGTTGCGGATATCGTTAAAAAATATGACCTTTTGAGCGTGCCCGTTGTCGATAATGAAAACCGCCTTGTCGGCATTATCACAGTTGACGATATCGTTGACGTTATCGAAGAAGAAACCACAGAGGACTTCGAAAAGATGGCTTTGCTTGCTCCGTCCGACGACGAATACCTCAAAACGGGCGTTTTCAAGCTTGCGCGAAACAGAATTCTTTGGCTCCTTATCCTCATGATTTCGGGAACATTCACGGGCAAAATCATCGAGGGCTACGAAACCCTGCTTGCGGGCTTTGTTGCTCTGACTGCATCCATGCCCATGCTTATGGGTACGGGCGGTAACGCCGGCAGCCAGGTTTCAACCCTTATCATCCGCGGCCTTGCCGTTGGTGAAATTGAAATAAAGGATTACCTTAAAATAGTATTCAAAGAGCTTCGCGTTGCGGCTATCTGCGGCGCCGTGCTCGGCATTGCCAACATTTTGCGAATGTATCTTTTCTGCGAGGGAACGCTCGAAGTTTTTCTTGTTGTTTCGCTTGCGATGTTCTGCGCAATAGTCGTTGCAAAGCTCATCGGCTGTTCGCTCCCGATTTTTGCAAAAATAGTTAAACTTGACCCTGCACTCATGGCAGGCCCGATGATTGCAACGCTTGTTGACATAGTAACACTTGTTATTTATTTCGGTTTGGCAAAAGCATTTTTAATTTAATATGCATAGGGGGCGATGTTGGCATCGTCCCCTATTTTTTAAGGATGTTTTACTGTTCTTATTGACTGGTTTAGTTCAAAATGATATTATAAATTAAGGTAAACTTGGGTTTACATGGCTTTTGTAAACCTTTATTTACATAAAAAATCAAATTTTTTCTATAATGTACACCCGAATTGGTTGAAATGCGGCGAAAAAAGGTCTACAATTTCGTCGAAACACAAAGGAGGCCAACCATGAGTATTGCAGAGAAAATAATCAAACTTAGAAAAGAAAAAGGTCTTTCACAGGAGCTTTTTGCGGAAAAGCTGGGTGTATCCCGCCAATCCGTTTCAAAATGGGAGTCCGGCAGTGCACTTCCCGATACAGATAAAATCATTGCCATGAGCGAGCTTTTCGGAGTTTCAACCGATTATCTTTTGAAAGAAGGTTTAATCGAAAACAGCATTGACGATACCGATTATATTCCCGAAGCACCTGCATCGGAAAGCGGCAATTTCATCTATGAGCCTGCACCTGCGGCGCCCCCAAAACGCCGCGGAAAGATTGGCAAAATAATTGCGCTTGTGCTTGTTTTGTGCATCGTTGCCGTGTCTGTTGCCGTGCCCGCATATTACGGCGGAGTGCGCGAAGCATGGTGGGAGCTCAACGGCGGCAAGATAAAATATCCTTTTGTTCTTGTTCACGGTCTCGGCGGCTGGGGCGAGGGCGACGGCGTTAACGAAACCGTTCAGTATTGGGGCTCATCAGCCTGCAATTTAACCGAATATCTTACCGAGCAGGGCTTTGAGGTTTATGCACCGAGTGTGGGCCCCGTTTCAAGCGCATGGGACAGAGCGTGTGAGCTTTATGCTCAGCTTACGGGCACAACCGTTGACTACGGCGAAGCGCATTCAAAAGAGCATAACCACGAACGTTTCGGCAGAACATACGACACCCCGCTTTTTGAAGGCTGGGGCGATAAGATAAACGGCGGACAGAGAGTTAAAATAAACCTCATCGGTCACAGCTTCGGCGGCGCAACCGTCAGGCTGCTCACCTCTCTGCTTGAATACGGCAGCGAGGCAGAGGTTGCCGCAACGGGCAAAGAAACCTCTCCCCTCTTTGAGGGCGGCAAGGGCGACTGGGTTAACAGCGTAACCGCCCTTTGCGCTCCGCACAACGGCTCCTCTCTCACGGAAATACTCAATTCCGTCGGCGGACTTGTAGGCATAGGCGACACAACGCAGATGCTTGCAGCACTCTGCTTCGGCGTTGCGGGCTTAACCTACTCCGCAAACGGAACATATGATTTCAAGCTTGAGCATTTCGGAATAACCGACACCGATTTTAACACCGCCATCAAGGCAATCACAGCCTCTGGCAATGACCACGCGGCATATGACCTTACCCCCGACGGCGCGGCAAAGCTTAACGAAACAATTCAGACGGTTGAGGATGTTTACTACTTCTCATATTCCTACAGCACAACCAAGCCCGGCTCGATTCTCAAGGGCCATGTTCCCAACACAAACACCTTGCCGATTCTTTATCCATTTGCTCTTGCTATGGGCTCTTATACGGGCACAACCGACGGCGGCATAGCCATTGATGAAGCATGGCAGGAAAACGATGGACTTGTCAGTGTTGTTTCCGCAAAATATCCGTCAGACGAGGAATTCACCGCAATGCCCGCAGAGGGTGAAGAAATTCTTCGCGGGGTCTGGAATGTTGCGGAAACAAAGGACGGCGACCACGGCTATGTTATAGGTCTTAACGCACCCGAGGATACCACCAAGAGCTTCTGGCTTGACCTGATGACAAAGCTTGATGCCCTTGAAAGATAAGGTGATTTTATGGGAGCCGTAACAATAATAGTTATAATTCCGCTTTTCATTCTCTATATTTTAGGCTCGTCAATCGTCGGCATTTTCACGGGTGGCGACAAAACTGAGGTTGTTATGCCATACGAACCTGAAAAGGGCGTTGTTTGGGAGTGTGATATTCCTCTGGGCAGCATGGAACTTGTCGAAACCAAAATTGACGGCAAAACGCAGGTGTTCACATTCAAGGGAGACATGCTCGGGCATCTTTGGAGCCTGTATGAGAATGAAGGAGAGTACACCGACGGCGAAGTATACAAAATAATTTTCACCGACCAAAACGAAAACGAGCTTGTGTATTATGCAAAGGCTGACGAGGGCTCAAAATACCCAAACAAAATGAACATATATGCTCCGGGTGAATATTTTGCATTTGATTACACCCTCAAAACAGAACAAGACGGAGGAGAGGAATACGCATGGCACTATCTCGGCTATTCCGACCAACTTGAATGCACCGAGGTGACGGCATCAACCGAAAAAACGGTTACCGTTGTTCTCACCGAGGGCTATGAAAACGGCGAAACAAACTCATTCGGTTTTAAATATGCAACAAGCAGCAGTGTGAGCGCAGACAAACTCGACAGTATTTATGAGGAATATAAAATAGTCAATGGCAAGGTTGTTTTCATCGAAGAAAAAGAATAATAAATCATCAAGACCGCTTCGGCGGTCTTTTTTGCTGTCTGCAATTCACACGAAGTTAAACGGGCGGATAATATCCGCCCCTACCCTAATCCTTCCCTAAAATCATTGACATTTCTCTCCGCGGTATGATATCATTTTAATGTGAGGAGTGATAAAAATGAAATGCAGTTTTTGCGGTGCTGTTTTTGATGAATCCGAAGAGCTTTGCCCCGAATGCGGTAAATATATCTCCGAAAATTTTTCGCAAGAGCCCTCTGAAGATAAAAGCGAAGAAAATCCTCTCGGGAAATTCATAGACAGCTTTGATTATAAAGACTCTTCGGTTATACGCTCGGTTTGCTTTGCCATACCGGGTCTGCTTCTTGCCGCACCCATGATTTTTGAAATAATCAAACTCTTTGTTCGCCCTTATTACAGCATGTTTATGTATTTCAGCAAAAGCGACATAAAAATTATCGTATTATTCGTTTTGGGCATGGCGATTATTATTGCAAGCATCGCGTTGCTTTTCACATCGAAAAAATGCTTTGTTTCCGTTTATGAAAACGGAATAAGCGGCATTGTTCCGAAAAACCCGTTCAAAGCTGTTCCCTTTGACATAATGTTTAACGATATAAAAGAACTCAAACGCATGGGATTTTATTCCTTAAAGGAAGCAACACCTGTAATAACAGTAAAAACGGCAGATATAAAAATCCGAATTTCACTTCCCGAAAAGAAATACACAATAAAAATATCCGATTATTTTTACAATCTTTGCGACAAATAAACAGCAGGAGTGATAAAAATGAAATGCAGTTTTTGCGGTGCAAGAGTCAAAAAAAGCGAAGAAATATGCCCTGAATGCGGCAAATTCATAGCTTCCGAAAAAGAGCATATTCCTGCCCCTGCCGCACCGGCACAAAAAGAAATCGATTATGAGGCATTGGAAAAGGCTGAGGAGATAGTGAAAAACCTCGATTTTTTCGATTCGCAAGCCCCCGAAACCGAAACCTTTATGTTCAAGGATTATCTTCTTTTACCCTCGGTTATAAAATCAATCGGCGGCATTATAGTCTTTGTTGTCTGCATTTTCTCGTTTGCGGATACGCGCAGTTTTGTTCGCTCCTCTTCGATTGCAGGCTCGGCACTTATGCTTATTTTTGCGTTTTTCCTGATTTTTGACACAGTTTCCGCCATAATCCGAGAAAAAAACTGTTTTATTGAAGTAACCGCCGATAAGGTCAGCGGCGTAATCCCCGAAGGCACCTTCGGCACGCAGGGGGTTGATATCAACATTTCGGACATTGTTGCGGTTGCAAAAGACGGCTTTAATTCAAAGTATTCACACCCGAAAGTAATTATCGAAACCAAAGAAGAC
>JAZSGU010000104.1:0-1978 GCA_045532895.1 Acutalibacteraceae bacterium
CAATGTCCATGCCTGCTATGCGGTTTTTGACGGTGAACCCGTCGGTCGCGATGCGCTCTTACCCAAACATTTTGCAAAATGGGTTGAATTTGCAAAGGAGCGCGGAATGGGTCTTGATTTCAATCCGACATTTTTTGCTCACCCGATGGTGAAGGACGGTCTCACGCTCTCCTCGCCCGATGAAGAGGTCAGAAAATATTGGGTGAACCACGGGCGCGCCTGCGTCAGAATCGCTGAATATTTTGCAAGCGAGACCGGCGTTCCCTGCGTTATGAACATATGGATTCCCGACGGATATAAGGATATTCCCGCAGACCGCCTCTCACCGCGCCTGCGCTTCAAAAAGTCGCTTGACGAAATCCTTGAAACACCCTATGACAAGAGCATGGTTTACATAACACTCGAATCCAAGGTTTTCGGCATCGGTCTTGAAAGCTACACGGTTGGCTCGGCGGAATTCTGCCTGAGCTATTCAATCCAAAAAGGCATCACTCCCCTTATGGATAACGGTCACTATCACCCCACGGAGCTTGTTTCGGATAAAATTCCCTCAATGCTCGCATTCAGCGACAAGATAGCGCTTCACATAACAAGAGGCGTGCGCTGGGACAGCGACCACGTTGTTCTTTTTGACGATGAAACAAAAGAGATTGCAAAAGAGATTGTCAGAAACGATGCTCTTGACAGAGTGTTTATTGCAACCGACTATTTTGATGCTTCAATCAACCGCATCAGTGCATGGGTAACGGGCGTTCGCAATGTTCAGAAAGCTCTGCTTTTTGCTTTGCTTCAGCCCTCAAAGAAGATGCAGGAATTGCAGAATGAAGCAAACTTCACCGAGCTTATGGTACTCAGCGAAGAAATGAAAACAATGCCCCTCGGCGATGTTTGGGCAGAATTTCTCAACAGACAAGGCATTGAAGGCTGTTATATAAACAGCATTAAAGAATATGAAGAAAAGGTATTGGTGAACAGAAAATGAAAAACATCTTTGAAGCACCCTTTGTAGTGGGTATGTGCAAAGCAACAGCAAACATGTATCGCATGGGCTGGGACGAAAGAAACGGCGGCAACATCAGCGTTATGCTTGAAAATGACGAGGTTGCCGAATATCTTGATATCAACGCACCCATCAGAAGCTTTGACATGGGATTTGATGCAAGTGTTCTTGCAGGCAAAATCTTTATCGTTACGGGCACAGGCAAATATTTCAAGAATGTTGAAGATGACCCCGAAACAAACCTCGGCATCATCAAGATTGCCGCAGACGGCACAACAGCAGAAGTTCTCTGGGGCTATAAAGACGGCGGCAGACCCACTTCCGAGCTTCCCGCGCACCTTATGAGCCACATTTCGAGGCTTTCAAAGAACCCCGAAAACAGAGTTATCATGCACAGCCACCCCACAAACACACTTGCAATGACATATGTTCATGAGCTTTCCGAAAAGAAGTTCACACACTCACTTTGGGAAATGTGCACCGAATGCATGGTTGTTTTCCCTGACGGCATCGGCGTGCTTCCCTGGATGGTATGCGGCACCAACGAAATCGGCATTGCAACCGCAGAGAAGATGAAAGAATTCCGTCTTGTAATCTGGGGTCAGCACGGCATCTACGGCTGCGGCAAGGACCTTGATGAGGCATTCGGTCTTATCGAAACTGTTGAAAAGGCTGCTCAGCTTTACATGATGACCGCTCATCTGCCCAGAGTTAACACAATCACAGACCCCGACCTTGTTGAAATCGTTAAGGCTTTCAAGCTTGAAGACGTATACAGACGCGATTTTCTTAATCTTTGATATTGGAGGAACTAACAATGGCAAACAGATTTGTACTCAACGAAACATCATATCACGGCAAGGGCGCAATCGCCGCTATCGCCGATGAATTCAAAGCAAGAAGCTTCACAAAGGCTCTTGTTTGCTGTGACCCCGACCTTATCAAATTCGGCGTTGCAGACAAGGTTTTCAACGTTCT
>JAZSGU010000129.1:0-12222 GCA_045532895.1 Acutalibacteraceae bacterium
CACAAGCAACAAGCCCGCATCAGCAGTTTCCGGCAAGCTTGGTGACGTTCTTACAGCAGACTGGACAGATACAGTACCCAAGGCATCAGCATGTAAGGTTGGTAACCTCAGATATTCAAACATCAACTACTTCGAGCTTGATGACACAGTTCACACCTTCACTATCGGTGATGCTCCCGCCGGCGGCGCAACCGAATACACAGCAACCTTTAAGGTTGGTGACGAAGTTTACGGTGAAGTTGTTTCCTATAAGGAAGGCGCAGCAATCGCTGCTCCCGCAACTGACCCCACACCTGCTACAGGTTATGAATTCGCAGGTTGGTCAACAGACGGCACAGCTGCTAACATCGTTACCTTCCCCCAGACAATGGGCAAGGCTGATGTAACTTACTACGCAGTATTCAACGAAGTTGCAAAATACACCTTGACATACATTGCAAACGGTGAAGAAGTTGCAACTCAGAGCTACGCAGCAGGCGAAACAATCGTTCTTCCTGCAACTCCCGATAACAAGCCCGGTTACACATTCAAGGCTTGGGAAGGCTATACTTCCGGCATGACCATGCCCGCTGCAGACACAACATTCACAGCATCATGGACTCCCGACACATTTGAAGTTAGCTACTATAAAGACACAGCAGGCACAGAGTTCTATACAAAACTCAGCGCAACTTATGATGCAGAATATATTCTGCCTGCAGCTCCCACAAAGACAGGCTATGACTTTGACAAGTGGGTAGATGCACAGGGTAACGCAATGCCCACAATCCACAAGGTTGACGGCCCCGTTTCCTACTATGCAACATGGACTGCAAAAGAATATAACGCTATATTTGATGCAAATGGCGGTGCATGGGCAGACGGCGACACATCCAAGACCGTTCCCACCAAGTTCAACGAAGCTATCGTTGCCCCCACAACCAATCCCACCAAGGAAGGCCACAAGTTCGTTGAATGGACACCCGCAGTTGGCAACATGACTTCCGAAGGCATGACCTTCACAGCTGTTTGGGAAGCAGAGCAGATTGCTGTTTACTTCTATGACGGCGACAAAGAGCTTGACTGCGTAACAGGCGCTTACGGCACAACTGTAAACGCAATTACAGCCAGCAAGACCGGTTACACCTTCGAAGGTTGGTATTATGATGCAGCGCTTACCAACCCTGTTCCGCAGTGGCCCATCACCCTCGGCACGGAGGCTGTTAAGGTTTATGCAAACTGGACTCCTAACGAGTATCTCATCATCTTCCACGGTGCTGACGAAAACGAGTGGATTTCACAGGGTAAGCAGACCTTCGGTACTGCTATTGCAACTCCCGGTGAGGATCTTTATTCACAGTTTGTAGCAACAGGTTATGAGCTCACAGGTTGGCAGGATGCAGACGGCAATCCCATGCCCGAAACTGTTCCCGCAGTTGAAAACCAGAAATACTTTGCAGTTATTACTGCTATTAAGTATAAGGCAACATTCGATGCTGACGGCGGTGTATTTGCTGAAACAAATACAGATACTTATGTATACGAAGGCATCTACAGAAGCACAATCACTGTTCCCGGCAATCCCACAAAGACCGGTTATGACTTCAACGGTTGGGATTCAACACCCGGCAAGATGCCCGCTAAGGATGTTACCTTCACAGCTCAGTGGGAAGCTCATGTTTACAATGTTAACTACTATGTAAACGGTGAACTTGTTCACACTGATCCCGTTGCATTCGGCGCCATCGTTCCCGAATACACATATGTACCCGAAGATGCAGGTGTCAGCTTCGCAGGTTGGGGCGCAAATGACCCCGCAGGCAAGACAATGCCCGCAGAAGATATCAATGTTTACGCTAACACAGGCGTTAACACATACACAATAACCTTCACAATCAATGGCGAGCCTTATGGTTCACCCATTCCGTTCGAATACGGCGCAGCAGTTTCTGCTCCCGCATACGAAGTTCCTGAAGGTCACTCCTTCGAAACATGGGTTCTTCCCGAAACCATGCCTGCAGAAAACCTCACTATCAATGCTACTCTCACAGCTAACACCTATAAGGCATACTTCTATCTTGACGAAGAAGAAACCAAGCTTTACGACACAGTTGAAACCGTTTACGGTAAGACTGTTGAGTATCCCGCTCCTCCTCAGGTTGACGGTTACTACTTCGACGGTTGGGATATCGAAGATTATGTAATGGGTGCAGGCGATGTTAAGATTCACGCAAACCTCACTCAGATTGTTGTTTGGTACGAATTCATCGACGCAGACGGCAATGTTCTTGAGGACGGCGAAATTGCTTGGGGCGAAACCATTGATGAAGCTCCAACAGCTCCCGACATCACAGGTTATGACTTCGTTGGCTATGAATTAGACGGCGAACTCGTTACATTCCCCTACACAGTTAAGTCTGAATTTGATGTTACATTCGTAGCAACATATGTAAAACAGGGTCACAAGATCACTTACTATGTTGACGGTGTAATTAACGGCGAAATCGAGTCTTATGACTTCGGCGATGCTGTTACTATCCGTGAAGACCTTGTTAAGGAAGGTCACACATTCTCCGGTTGGACAGTTCAGAACGCAGCCGGCGAAGAAATTGCATTCCCCGCAACAATGCCTGAATATGACATTAACGTTTATGGTTCATGGACTGTTAACAAGTACTCCGTAACCTTCAATGCAGGTCTCGGTGCATTTGCAGACGGCTCCAAGGAAATCACAATTGATGTTGAATACGGCACAGTTCCCGTTGCTCCCGAAACACCCGAACTTGCTGGCTACGGCTTCGCAGCTTGGGAACCCACTCTTGCTCCCGTTGGCATTGAAGGTGCAACATACACAGCTAAGTTCTCGGCTGGCGACTCAAGCTATAAGGTAGTTACCAAGACCATGAACACAGCAGGTGAATACGATGTAGCAGAAGAAACCTTCACAGTTGCTACTGACTCCGTAATCACTCTTACTCCTGATATTAAGGCTGGCTTCACTCTTAATGATGCAAGCGTACTTTCCGGCACTGTTACTGCTGACGACGCTCTTGTTCTCACAGTAATCATTGACCGTAACAAGTACATATTCAAGACAGTTGCTGACGGCGTTGAAACAGAAGTTGAGTATTACTACGAAGAAGCTGTTATGGCTCCTGAAACACCTGTTAAGACCGGTTGGAGCTTCGTTGCTTGGGATGGCACTGTTCCCGCAACAATGCCCGCAAACGATGTAACTCTTACCGCATCCTTCAAGATTAACCAGTACACAATCACCTATGATACAGACGGCGGCTCAGCTGTTCCTGCATTCAAGGCTGATTACGGTACTGCTGTTAAGGCTCCTGCAGCTCCCACTAAGGAAGGTTACACCTTCGCAGGTTGGGATAAGGAAGTTCCTCCCACCGTTCCCGCAGAGAATATCACTATCACTGCTGAGTGGGATATCGAGTCCTACACAATTGTTATCGATACAGACGGCGGCAATGAAATTGCTGATATCACCGATGTATACGGCGCATCAATCACAATTCCCGCTGACCCGACCAAGGAAGGTCATACCTTCGCTGGTTGGAGTGAAGATATCCCCGCAGTAATGCCTGACCTCGGCGAAAACGGCGCGGTTAAGACCATTACCGCAACATGGACAGTTAACACTTATGTTGCAACCTTCATTTATGACGGTAAGACAGAACCTGTTGACACACTCTATGGCCAGATGCCCGTTGCTCCCGAAGCAACTAAGGTCGGTCATGCATTCGTAGCTTGGGTAGCAGAAGACGGCGCTGAATATGCAGCTGACGCACTTCCCGTAATGGTAGTTGGCGGCGCAACATATACAGCTAAGTTTGAGGCTCTTACCTATGATGCAACCTTCGATGCAAACGGCGGTGCATGGGTAGACGGCGAAACAGTTAAGAAGGCTCCCACCGTATTTGGTGAAGCTATCGAAATTCCCGTTGTTGTTGATGCAGAACTCAGCCCCGAAGGCAATCCCGTAAGAGAAGCATACATCTTCGTTGGTTGGGAACCCGTTGTTGATAAGATGACTGCTGAAGGCATGGAATTCAAGGCAGTTTGGGCTAACGACACCAACTACTGCCGCGTTAAGGAAGTAGTTCGCGTAACAGAAAATGTTTATGCTCCTGCAATGGCAACCTACACAATTAAGGTTGAAGGCAGCCCCGTTAAGGTTCAGATTGTTCATAATGTTGAAAACGGTATCACATGGACTCTTGACAGAGGCGAAAATGACGGCAGCGATTGGGTAGCAGCAGGCGAAGGCGGTCTCAACAAGATTGAGGCTTACAACGCAGCAGGCGAAGTTGTTGCAGTCGGCTCCGCTGACACAGCATACGAAATCTGGACTGTTGTTACAATGCTTTGCGAAGGCAATTATAAGGTTCGCGCAAAGATTGATGCAAGCACTTGGGAAGAGCTCGCATTTGCATATGACTACACAATGACATATGATAAGGAGCCTTCAGTTCCCGTTGAAGAGCAGAAGCTCATCTCCGCAACTGCTGCTGTTACAACAATCAAGCGCGGTGAAACCTCAACTATCACAGTTGTTACTGCTGCTGATGTTAACAGAGTAAGAATGAAGATGACTGTTGGTGAGAAGACAACAACTGTTTCCTACTCAACCACTGCATCTGCAGTTACAATTACTGAAAATGCAGACGGTACCCTTACATGGGCTATCTCAATCAGATTCACTTATGCAAGCGATGCTGACTTTGAGGAGCAGACATGGAAGTTCCTCTATCGTTCAACAAGCGATACAAAGTGGATTGAAACTGATAAGGAAGTTACTGTTAAGGTTACCAAGTATGACACAGCAGAAATTCCTGCAGAAGGCTATGATCCCTTCACAATCATCTCCGTTGACGCTCCTGAAACAGCAGTTAAGGGTCAGCTCACAACTGTTGTTGTTAAGACCACAGCTGATGTTACCAGAGTACGTTTCAACGACGGCGGCAGAACTGTAACTTACAGCACAAGCTCCAAGAATCTTGAGCTTGTTGACAATAAGGATGGCACATTCACATGGAACATCTCTTACAGATTCAGCGCTCTCGGTGAGCAGACATGGAAGGTTCAGGTTCGCGGCAACGCATGGTCAGCTCTCGATGATAATGCAGCATTCACTATTACTGTTGCTTAAATCGGTACTGATTTGAACAGAACTAACTAAA
The DNA here is from genome assembly GCA_045532895.1 of Acutalibacteraceae bacterium. Classification (GTDB taxonomy): domain Bacteria; phylum Bacillota; class Clostridia; order Oscillospirales; family Acutalibacteraceae; genus CAG-177. Next base: position 5,178 of record JAZSGU010000129.1, read on the forward strand.
TAAAAAGGGCCGCAGGGGCTTGCTCCTGCGGCTTTTTTATGCTTCCGGGAACAGTAATCACATATGTTTTGAACGGCATATTTCTGTCATGGCTCCGTAAAAAATCTTTGAAATAATCTCTATACAAAGTGAAAAAAACCGAAAGTGCGTGAGATATTGTGTTTCTGATATATGGATTTTTGCTCAAAAAAGCATGGATTTTGCAAGTTAAAAAACACAAAATTGCAAAATTAATTCAACAAAAAATACGCAATTATTATTCCAATGAAGAAAAAACAACATAATTTCAATTTAATTATTTTGCGAAATAAGAATAATAACAAGGCTTTTTAAACCTGAAAAACCGTTGATTCTTATGCGGTTTTTCGGGTTTTTTGTTGTGAAAATTTCTTGAAAAAGCAGGGGAAAATCGGTCAAAATTGCGTCAAAAAAAGCGTTGTAAACGCTTTGCAGCACCCGAAAAATCAAGATAAAATTCAGGAAAATTGATTGCTGAAAATGACCTGTTTTGGCGTTTTGAGGGCACCGCAAGCCACTCAAACAATACGAAGTTACTTCATTTGCATTGCATTTTATAAGAAGCCTATAAAGCAAAAAGCGGGTTCTACAATTAACTTTCCAATAACAGTGGAGACATTGGAAAACTCTGCAACAGGCAAAATAACCAAAAATCAAAGCTGAAATTTGGTTAACATTTACAGCACATAGAAATTCATATATAATTTTTATATATTATTATATAAGAAGAGTTTATATATTTTATTGACACGCTTGACGGGCGGTGATATAATAACAATGTGTAATAGTGACCATCTATTTCATGTTCAAAATTTTTATTTGGAGGGATTATTTTTGAGCAAAGCAAAGAAAATCATCAGCATGCTTCTGGCAGTTGCTATGGTTTTGACCGCGGCTCCCGCTTCGTTGTTTGTTTCCGCTGCCGACGCTTTCACTCCCGGCGCGATAAGCTTCAGCGAAAAGCCTGAGTTTACGGTTGACACATCCGCAACAACAGAAGTAATCCGTGTTGCAGCGCAGGCGGACTCGTTTGCAACAGGTACTACCATCGTGCCGGCTACCGATTCCGGTATCCCGAAGGCTGACTCGGGCTACTACATCGACATAGCCTACGAAGACGAAACCATTATCTATCCGCAGGTTGTGTTCAAAATTACGGGCGCAACTCCTTCAGAGGTTACCCTTCCGACTGCTTCGGTTGCTGGTATCACCCTCAGAGAAGTGGGCGAGCCGGTTGTAAGCAACGGAACAACAACCTACACATACGATATCACCGGTAACGCTGTTGCGGGCAATGACGTTGTTTTCACAATTAAATACAAGGTCGGCGGCCAGACTTACACAGCATACGCTTTCAGCCATGTTGAAAATATTCTTGTAATGACAGGCTATGCCATTTATAAAAGAGAGATTTATAACACATGGCCTTCGTATCCTTCGAGCAACGACCAGTATTTTGCCGCTATCGTTCAGCTTGCTTCCAAGAACATGTATTCCGGCATGGCATCGACAACAGTTCAGAATACAAGAGGTTACATCAACTATGCGGCGCAGGGCACAAGCGATAATGCTTACCTTACCGAAACAGGAGAAGCTCAGAATGCTGCTTATCAAACGCTTTCAGGTACGGGTCTTTATGACAACTTCGGTTCGGATGACAACTCCTATGCAAAGGCAGCAAATGCTGATAAGGGCGAGGTTGGCGTGCTCATTAAGGCACACAATGATTTGATGGGTACCGATGCAAGAACAAACCGCCATAACTTCATGACGGCGGACGATGGCAACAGAGGTGAAGCAACGGTTTACATCGACAAGCGTAACGAAGTTTTCGGTAAGGATGCCAACGGCAAAGACGGTCTTAACCTCAGAGTTTCAATGCAGATTGCAGAAGCCTACCGCTTCAACTATGCCTATGTTGCTGCTATCGGTCTTTACGACGGTCACAAAACATTTGGTACGACAGATGATGTTCCTGCCAACACAATCACCGCGCCTTTATCTGTAGCGGTTAATACCGAGCAGCTTACGATTGGAACAGCGAACGGCCACCATTGGTACGACTGGTCTTATTCATATTTCAGCGGCGATCCCATGAGCATGGCAACAAGCACCAGCGCGGCACCTTGGAAAGAATACTCCATGATCGTTGATGTTCGTTCAGAAGGTTCTTCGAGAATTGATAACGAATCAATGTCCGCCGGCGGTATCAACCTTAACATCGGTGTTTACGATACCAGAGACCTTTATAATCTCTATCACGGCATCATCAACGGCCAGTCAATGACTTGTGTAACGGACGCATATGCAGCTATCGGCACAATCAACTTCACAAACGGCGTTAATCCCCAGTCGTTTATGTATGCTTCCGGTTGGTCGGAGTTTGAAAAAGCTTTCATTGAAGCAGGTAAGGTTCTTGTTAAGCCCGATACAAACCAAACAGAGGTTGATACGGCAGCCGCAAACCTTTACACCGCTTATTTTGAAAAGCTTAAGGGCTATGACCCCGTTAACTACCAGATTAAATATAACCTCGCCAATGCAGACGGAACCGATTCAGGCGTTGCAGTTCCCGGCTCGGTTATCCAGACCGGCTCAAAGGCTGCAGGCACAACCGTATCGGTATATCCTGCAACAATAGAGGGTTATCAGGTAACAGATACAGCGGTTAAAACCAGATTCCTCAGCGGTGCAAACCAAACTGAAACCGTTACCTTCCTCTATAAACCCAGAACATATCAGCTTGTTGCCAATTCAAACAGCTCCGCCGGAACTGTATTCTATCAGAAAACATACGGCGAAACAGTTGATGTCAGCACTATTGAATACGGCACAAAAGAATTCTTCAAGTTCGACGGCTGGTATGACACCAACGGCACTGCGACCGGTAACTGGGGCAACAAGCTCTCAACCTTCACAATGCCGATGTCAAACTATCAGATTTACGGTAAATGGTCACCCGCTCCTCTTACAATCAGCGCAATCCCCGTTGTAGATGGTCAGGAGCTTGTAGGAGCTGACGGAAACGTTATCGTAAGAGAACTCGGCACGGTAACTCCCGATGCCGACACAACAAAAACAGTTGAATTTGCAAGACCTGCAGATTTGAATATTGAAGGCTACCTCTTCGTTGAGTATTTCGAAACCTTCGAAAACGGAGCTCTTTCAAACCCCGTTTCATGGCCTCTGAGCTTTAAGCTCGGCGATTCAAACAAAACAATCTATGCCAGAATGGTTAATGTTTCCGGCAAGATTATTTATGAATCAAACGGCGGTACGGATGTTTCCGATTCAACATTCACTCCTCCCGCCACTGTCAACGCTCCCACAGCCCCCACAAAAGAAGGCTACACCTTTGATAAGTGGTATTATGACAGAGACCTCACCAACCCCATCTCATGGCCTGTATCAATGACAAACGAAACCGGCTTTATCGCATATGCAGGTTGGACAGCAAACGATGTTGAAATCACTTTCAGCCTCGGCAAAACCTCCACCAAGTATGACACCGTTTCTCTTGATCCCATCAAGGGTAAGGCAGACCAGAAGATTGAAGAATACGATTATCCCGTAACTCCTCTCAAGTTCGGTTATGTATTCGACGGCTGGCAGCTCAACGGCAAGAGATATGAATTTGACGGCACAAATGTAATGCCCAAAACGGACATTCAGCTTGAAGCAATTTGGAGAGCTACCGACTATTCGGCATTCGTTGAGCTCGACTCCTATGAAAAGCTTTCCGGCAATGTTGTTGAAACCTCAACAGCTTCTGTCGGCGATGTTGTAACATTCAGAATGTCATCGCTCACCAACTTCTACACAGGCTCATCTGTTTTTGTTTTCATGTATGACAAAACATTCTTTGAGCTCGTAGATACCGGTTCAAACGCGTTCGCTCTTAACCCCGACAGCGAATACATCAGCGGCATCGATGCGAAGAAGCAGGGCGTTACAAACAGCTCCGTTCTTCCTTGGCCCGAAGGCTTTGACACAGATAAATATGCTGCAATGATGGTTGCAATCGACCCGAAGGTAACGGCAAGCAACTACAACTGCGAACCGATGTCAGACGGCGAATGGATTGTTGAATTCCAGCTTCGCGTTAAGCAGGGCGCATCCGGCGAAGGCAAGGTTTATATGGACAATGCCTGGACAAGAAGCGTTGACAACATCATGGGTACCATGTTCTACGGTTGGGGCGAGAAGAAGTCAACCTCCGTTGCGGACACAGTCAACAATGTTGTTGTTCCCAACCTTGATGAGGCTTATGCAATCATTACGGTTGACCCGGTAACACCTCCCGACACAACCCTTACCCTTAAGGCTAACGGCGGCGCATGGGCTGACGGCTCTGTTCAGAAGTCCTACACAGGCAGAACAGAAACCGAAATCCTTGATTATGTTGCTCCTGCTCGAGAGGGCTACACTCTCACAAGCTGGGTTAAGGAAGGCGATGCAAACGTAACATGGGCAGAAGGCTACTATGCAAAAGAAGCTGATAATGGCATCACTTATGTTGCACAGTGGACTCCCATTGAATATGACATCAACTTCTACACCGAGAAGGTGGACGGCGAGCTTTATAACACCGTTAAGGTTGGTTACGAGCTTCCCATCACTGCTCCCACAGCCCCCGAAAAGGTTGGTTACACCTTTGCCGGTTGGGTTGATGCAGACGATAATGCAGCAGACTTTGCAGCAGGCGTTAACTGCCCGCTGAACGGCGCTGATTACTTCGCAACATGGGCTCCCGCAACCGATACAGAGTATAAAATTGCTGCCAAGTATTTCAACCAGGTAACAGGTGCTTATAACACACTTTCTTCAACCAAGACCGGCACAACCGGCTACACGGTTCAGATTGTGGAAAAAGTTCCCGACGCACCGGCAGCTGATACTATTTATATTACTAAAGACGAGCTTCCCAAGGTTCAGAACGGCAACTATGTTTATGATGAAGCCAACAACACTCTGCCCATCACCGGCGTCATCGCTCCCGACGGTTCAACTGTTATCGAAGTTAACTACATCGGTAAGCAGGTAACCTTTACATACGATGCAAACGGCGGCACATGGGCTGACGGCACAACCGAAAACAAGACCGAAACCAATACATACCAGACCTTGGCAGTAGGTCCCGGCTCCGAGCCTACCAAGGTAGGTCATACCTTCGACGGCTGGAACCCGAACTTTGTTGTCGGCACAACCAGACTTAACCAGACCAGAACCTTCACTGCAAAGTGGATTGCAACAGAATACGAAGCAAAATTCATATCTGTTAACGGCGATCTTGCAGGTGCATTTGCAGATAACACAACAGAAAAAACTGCAATGGTTGCTTATGGTTCGGCAATCACAGCTCCCGAAACTCCCTCACTTGACGGCTACACCTTCAAGGGCTGGGCAACATCCGTTGGCGGAGCAGCTACTGAACTCGGAACAATGGACAGCACAAGCGGCAAGACCTTCTATGCTGTTTATGAACCCACAGTTTATAACATTGATTACTATATCGACAGCGAATATCAGTATTCCGACACAGCAATCAAGGGTCAGGTAGTTACTCTTCGCGAAGCTTCCGAGAAGAACGGCTACACCTTCAGCGGTTGGAAGATTGACGGCGCAGGCGATGCTGTAACTCAGGTTACAATGGGTACAGCAGACATCACGCTTAAGGGTACATACACCGCTAACAAGTATGATGTTATCTTTGATGCAACCGGCGGTTACTTCGACGGTGACACATCAGCAACAACAAAGGCTGTTTCCACATCATTTGACGGTAACATCACAAAGCCCGCTTCTGACCCCGTAAAAACCGGCTATGAGTTCCTCGGCTGGACCGATACAGAGGGTTCAACTACTCTTATCACCAACTTCGGTACTCTCACAACAACCGAAACCGTAACATACTACGCAGTATGGAAAGCAACCTATGCTAACTATACTATTAATGTATATTATCAGGATACAACAGGTGCTTATTCAGGAGAACCCGAAACAACAACCTCAACAGGTCTTGTTGAATCAACAGTAAGCGTTACTCCCGAAGAAAAGACAGGCTTCACCATTGACACAGCCAACAGCGTAACAAGCGGCACAGTTCTTGCGGACGGTTCACTTGCTCTCACAGTTAAGTACATCCGTAACAAGTACACATTGTCAACTGATGTTGACGGCGTAATCACCGAAATCGGCGAATACTACTATCAGTCAACAATCACAGAGCCTGAAAAGCCCACCAAGACGGGCTACACATGCACCGGCTGGTCGAATCTTCCAGCGGATATGAAGATTCTTGCTGACACCGTAATCGTAGCTCAGTGGGAAGCAAATCCCTATACAGTTACATTCTACGCTGACAGCACCATGCAAGGCACACCCCTTTACACCGCAACTCTTGCTTACAAGACTGAATACCCTGTTCCCACAGCAACAAAAGAAGGTCACTCCTTCAAGGCATGGGTTGACAGCGCAACAGGAAACGAAGTAGAGCTTGCAGCAACAGAAACTATCCCCGCAGCAAATACTACTTACTATGCTACATGGACTGTAAATGCATACACCCTTACATACAGAACATACAACGGCATCTATAAGCAGTATACAGATGTTCTTTACGGAACAGCAGCGGCTGACATGCCCGTTCCCGATGAAGACCCCACCAGAGAGGGTTACAGATTCACAGGTTGGTCAGCACTTCCCGAAACAATGCCTGACGAAGAAGTTGTTATCACCCCAAGTTGGGCAATAGAGAAATATACTCTTTCGTTCAATACTGACGGCGGCAGCACAATCGAAGATATGTCAGTAACATTCGGCGAATACATTGATGTTCCTGCAAATCCCACTAAGGCGGGCTACACATTTGCAGGCTGGGATAATGAAATTCCCGAAAAAATTCCCGACCTTGGCGAAAACGGCGTGGTTATCACTTACACCGCTTCCTGGACAATCAACAAGTATGACATTACTTGGAACATCACAGATGAGGGCACTTATCAGACAGATAAGGATGTTGAATACG
>JAZSGU010000130.1:0-4798 GCA_045532895.1 Acutalibacteraceae bacterium
AACAGGGTTATGTTTCCCATAATCGACCTGCGAGGCAATGTAATCGCTTTCGGCGGCAGAGTTATGGATGATTCAAAACCCAAATACATAAACACTTCGGATACCCTTGTATATAAGAAAAGTAACGCCGTTTTTGCTCTGAATCTTGCGAAAAATGCAAATGATAACAAGCTGATTCTTGTTGAGGGCTATATGGATGTTATCGCATTGCATCAGGCAGGCTTTACCAATGCAATCGCTTGCCTGGGAACGGCATTTACAAATGAGCAGGCAAATCTGCTTTCAAGATATGCCGACGAGGTTATCATCTGCTACGATAATGACGGTGCAGGCAAGGCGGCAACCGCCAAAGCGCTCGGAATTCTGAGCAAAACAGGACTCAAGCTGAGAGTTGTCCGTATGACGGGCGGCAAGGATGCCGATGAAATAATCCGCAAGCATGGCAAAGAAAGATTTGCCGATTTGCTTAAAGAAGCGGCAAACAAAACAGAATATAAGCTGCTTGAAGAAAGAGGAAAATATGACCTTGCAACCGATGACGGAAAGCTCAGGTTTTTAACCGCTGCAACTCAGGTGCTTGCAGGCTGCGGAAGCATAGAACGTGATATTTATGCAACAAGGCTTTCAAACGAGCTTGGAGTCAGTGCGGACAGCATAAAAGCTCAGATAAAATTTTCCGAAACAAAGCTGAAACGGCTTGAAGAAACCAAAAAACGGCAGGAAACCGAGGCAATGCTTGCCAAGAGCTTTGAGGATAAGAATAATCCCGAGAGAGCGGCAAATATTAAGGCGGCAAAGGCAGAAGAAACTTTGATTTCTTCACTTATACGCAACCCCGATTTTTATAACAAATTAAAAGAAAAAATAAGCCCGCAGGATTTTATAACGGCATTCAACCGCAGAGTATTCGAGTGCCTTGCGAACGGGCTTGATGAAGGCTTTGAACCGAATCTAAGTTTGTTTTCGTCGCAGTTCACTCCCGAAGAAATGGATTCGGTAACAAGGATATATCATCTTTCAGGCAGCCTGAGCAATACGCTCAGGGAATGCGAGGATTGCATTGAGGTTCTCAAAAAAAGTGCGGATTCTAAGGCGATTGACCCGTCTGCCGTGAGCGATGAGGAATTTTTACGGTTATTTAAGAAAAAATAATATATATTAGGATGTGAGATTATGGAAGGAAACGAGAAGAAAGTCCCTTTTAAGTCATTGGTGGAGAAAGGCAAGGCGGCAGGAAAGTTGACAACTCAGGAAATCGACGCCGCTATTGTTGAAATGGATCTTGATATTGAGGACCTTGACAAGCTTTATGAAACGCTTGAAAGCAATAACATTGAAATCGTTGACGACCTTTCAAGCGCGGCGATTGAAAACTTTGATGTTGACCTGCCCAAATCCCTTGATATCGGCGGCGGCGACGACAAAAACGCAGCGGTTGATGACCCCGTTAAGGTTTATCTTAAAGAGATAGGCAGAGTTCCCCTTCTTACCCCCGAAGAGGAAATTGAGCTTGCAATAAGAATAACCGACAACGACCAGCACGCAAAGCAGAGGCTTGCCGAAGCAAACCTGCGCCTCGTTGTCAGCATTGCGAAAAGATATGTCGGCAGAGGCATGCAGTTCCTTGACCTTATTCAGGAGGGCAACCTCGGTCTTATCAAAGCGGTTGACAAGTTCGATTATACAAAGGGCTTCAAATTCTCAACCTATGCCACATGGTGGATTAGGCAGGCTATCACAAGAGCCATTGCCGACCAGGCAAGAACAATCCGTATCCCCGTTCACATGGTTGAAACAATCAACAAGGTTAAAAAGACAAACAGCCAGCTTCTCCACAAAAACGGCAGAGACCCCAGCGCGGAAGAAATTGCCGCAGAGCTCGGCATGCCCGTTGAAAAGGTGCGCGAAATCATGAGAGTTGCGCAGGAGCCCGTTTCGCTCGAAACACCCATCGGCGAGGAGGAGGACAGCCACCTCGGCGACTTTATCCCCGATGACGATGCTCCCGCCCCCGCAGACGCGGCATCCATGCTTCTTTTGAAAGAGCAGCTCAACGAAGTGCTCAAAACTCTCACCCCCAGAGAAGCAAAGGTGCTTGCACTCCGCTTCGGCCTTGAGGACGGACATCCTCACACCCTTGAAGAGGTCGGCAGCGAATTCGGCGTTACCCGCGAAAGAATCCGCCAGATTGAAGCAAAGGCTCTCCGCAAGCTTCGCCACCCCAGCAGAAGCAAGAAGCTTCGCGACTTCCTTGATTAATACAAAACAAAAACGGCATGTATAGGAATCAACCTATACATGCCGTTTTTATTTATTCATTTTAAATTACAGTTTCATTGCAACATCCCATGCGCCCCAGATAACGGTGCGGAGGTTGCCGACCTTTGCGGCGTCGCCGATAACGTGAACATGCTTGCTCTTGGGTGCAAGCGGTGTGGGAACATAACCAACGGACATAACAACGGAATCAGCGGGGATATCAAATACCTTGCCGTCCTTATCCTTAACCTTTACGCTGCCTTCGTTGATTTCGCAAACCGATGTTTCAAGGTGAACTGGAACTTTGTTTGCCTTGAAGAAGTCGCGCAGATAGCTTGTGTTTGCAAGCGCAACACCGGGAGTTGTGATAAGGTCATCCTGCATTTCGATGATTGTGGGCTTTTTGCCGTTGAGATAAAGCTCATAAGCGATTTCACAGCCGGTAAGACCGCCGCCGATAACTGTTACGTTTTCGCCAACCTCTGCCTTGCCGAGAAGGAAATCAACCGCTTCGATTGCGGTGTCTGCGCCCTTAACGGGGATTTTTCTTGCCTTTGAGCCGGTTGCAACGATAACCTCGTCTGCACCGAGAGAAGCAATATCCTTAACCTCTGTGTTCATCTTAACTTCGATGGGCTGCTTTGCAAGCTCGCGGATATACCATTTGATAAGGTCACGGTCTTTTTCTTTGTATGAGGGAGCTGCCGCAGCAATGAATACGCCGCCGAGCTCGCCGCTCTTTTCATAAAGAGTTACCTTGTGGCCGCGCTTTGCGCAAACGATTGCAGCTTCCATGCCGCCGATACCGCCGCCGATAACGGCAATCTTCTTTGATTTCTTGGCGGGCTTGAGGTTATATTTCTTGGACTGCATTGTCTGGGGGTTAAGTGCGCAGCGTGCAAGACCCATTGTGTCTGTAAGGTCCTGAGTGTTTGCATGACCCTTTGAGGATGAGAAGTTGAAGCAGCCGCTGTGGCAGCAGATGCAGGGCTTGATATCCTCAAGTCTGTCTTCGATAAGCTTTGTAATCCATTCGGGATCTGTAAGGAACTGGCGGGCAATGCCAACGCCGTCAATCATGCCGTCTGCAACAGCCTTTGCGCCGACATCGGGCTCCATACGGCCTGCGCAAACAACGGGAATGTCAACAAACTTTTTGATGTGTGCAACGTCCTCGAGGTTGCAGTTCTGGGGCATATACATGGGGGGATGTGCCCAGTACCATGAGTCATATGTACCGTTGTCCGCATTGAGCATGTCGTAGCCTGCATCCTGAAGATACTTTGCAGCCTTTTCGGATTCGGGCATTGCGCGGCCAACCTCGGTGTATTCTTCGCCGGGCATTGCGCCTTCGCAGAATCCCTTCATCTTTGACTCAACGGAATAACGGAGTGAAACGGGGTAATCGCTGCCGCAGGCTTCTTTGATAGCCTTAACAACTTCGGCGGCAAAGCGGTATCTGTTTTCAAAGCTTCCGCCGTATTCGTCGGTACGCTTGTTGAAAAATTCAATAGCAAACTGGTCAAGAAGATAGCCTTCGTGAACTGCATGAACCTCAACGCCGTCAACGCCTGCATCGCGGCAGAGCTTTGCGGTTTTTGCAAATGCTTCGATAATTTCGTGAATCTGCTCTTTGGTCATTTCGGGGCAGATAATATCGTGAGCCCAGCGTGAGGGCTGGGGGCTGGGAGAAGCAAGCTCGTGTGAAGTGTCAAGAATGGGCTTTACAAGAGCGCGGGTGAATTTGTTTTTGTGAAGAGGAGCAACAAGCTCGGTGATAGCCCATGAACGGCCCATACCTGCCGTGAGCTGAACAAACAGCTTTGCGCCTGTCTTATGGATTTCATCCATGAATACTTTGAGGTCTTCAAACATCTTGGGATTCTGCCAAAGCCACTTGCCCCAGAAGGTGTCGCGCAAGGGAGCGATGCCGGGGATGATAAGACCGACATTGTTGTTTGCTCTTTCAAGGAAAAGCTTTGCAGCTTCCTTGTCAAAGTGGCAACCGCCAAGCTCAAACCAACCGAAAAGCGATGTGCCGCCCATGGGGCACATAACGATTCTGTTTTTAATCTCTACGTTGCCGATTTTCCACGGGGTAAATAATGCTTCGTACTGTTTGTCCACTAAAAACACTTCCTTATCTCAAAAGATATACAAATATATAATAAAATATTTGTCGGGCTATGTCAAGACGCAAAGCAATTTTGCCGCAATCTTTTAATCCCTTGCAAATCTTATTACATGCAGTGCTGCGGCATATGCCTCGGACGACGGCTCATCGGAGGAAATGTTTTTAAAAAAATCGCTGTCAAGGCTCAAAACATATTGTCCCAACGGCATACAGCCCGCATCACTCAAAAGCTTTTTGCCCGATTCGAGCAGTTCATAATAAGTTACTCCGCCATGCTTTTCAAGATATCTTGCAAGCAATTCGGTGCGCAAAGAAAAGCATTCGCCTTTTGTGTCAACTCCGAGTACGGTTATGGTTTCATAATCCGCCACGCCGCTGTTTTCAAGCCCGTTTTCGCTTTGAAAC
>JAZSGU010000139.1:0-1618 GCA_045532895.1 Acutalibacteraceae bacterium
TATGGAAAATATGACTTCCAATAAGAGCGTTCTTTCATGGATTAACGAAAAAATCGACCTCGTTAAGCCTGAAAAAGTAGTTTGGATTGACGGCAGCGAGGAGCAGATTGAAGCTCTCCGTGCAGAGGCTTGCTCAACAGGCGAAATGATTAAGCTCAACCAGGAAATTCTTCCCGACTGCTATCTTCACAGAACAGCGGTTAACGACGTTGCCCGCGTTGAGGGCAGAACCTTCATCTGCGCCCCCACAAAGGAAGAAGCAGGCCCCACCAACAACTGGATGGACCCCGCAGAAGCTTATGAAATGCTCTACGCTATCGCAAAAGACAGCTACAAGGGCAGAACAATGTATGTTATCCCCTATTCAATGGGTCCCGTCGGCTCAAAGTTCTCAAAGATTGGTATTGAACTGACAGACTCCATCTATGTTGTTCTTAACATGGTTATCATGACAAGAGTCGGCACAGACGTGCTCAAGGCTCTCGGCGACAGCGAGGACTGGGTTCGCGGCCTCCACTGCAAATGCGAAATCGACGAAGAAAAGAGATATATCTGCCAGTTCCCGCAGGATAACACAATCATCTCCGTTAACTCCGGCTACGGCGGAAACGTTCTTCTCGGTAAAAAGTGCTTCGCACTCCGTATCGCTTCATATCAGGGCAAAAACGAAGGCTGGCAGGCAGAGCATATGCTCATCCTCGGCCTCCAGAAGCCCAACGGCGAAATCAAATATATCTGCGCTGCATTCCCCTCAGCCTGCGGCAAAACCAACCTTGCAATGCTCATTCCTCCCGAGGGATACTATAAGAACGGCTACCGCGTATGGTGCGTAGGCGACGATATTTCATGGATTCGCAAGGGTGAGGACGGCAGACTTTACGCCATCAACCCCGAAAACGGCTTCTTCGGCGTTGCACCCGGCACAAACGAAAAATCCAACCCCAACGCTCTTGCTTCAACAAGAAAGGGCACAATCTTCACCAACGTTGCTCATAATCTTGACAACAACACAGTTTGGTGGGAAGGCCTTGACAAGAATCCCCCCGCAAACGCTGTTGAATGGAAGGGCAACCCCTGGAACGGTCAGGAAAGCGAAGAGAAGGGCGCTCACCCCAACAGCCGCTTCACCGCTCCCGCAAAGAACTGCCCCTGCATCAGCTCCGAGTTTGAAAACCCCAACGGTGTGCCCGTTTCCGCTATCGTATTCGGCGGCATACGCGCAAAACTTGCTCCCCTTGTTTATCAGTCAAGAGACTGGAACCACGGCGTATTCGTTGGCTCCATCATGGCTTCCGAAACAACAGCAGCTTCGGGCGCAGTAGGCGTTGTTCGCCGTGACCCCATGGCAATGCTTCCCTTCTGCGGCTACAACATGGCTGATTACTGGCAGCATTGGATTAACATCGGTGCAGGTCTTGACCCTGAAAAGGCTCCCAAGATTTTCAACGTTAACTGGTTCCGTAAGGATGACGAAGGCAACTTCATGTGGCCCGGCTTTGGCGACAACCTTCGTGTTCTTGACTGGATTATTGACCGCTGCGAAGGCAAGGTTGAGGCAGACGAAACAGCTATCGGCTTTGTTCCCAAGGCAGCAGACATCAATCTTGAAGGTATTGAG
>JAZSGU010000011.1:0-1567 GCA_045532895.1 Acutalibacteraceae bacterium
CGCAAATTACCTTAATATTATGGAAAACAATCTTGAAATTCTTCGGGAGGCACTTAACTGATGGCATTGATTACAGTCAGCGGAGCTTCGCTCGGATATGAAGGCAAGCCGATAGTTACCGACCTTAATTTTGAAGTTAACGCGGGTGATTATCTTTGCATAGTCGGCGAAAACGGCTCGGGCAAAAGCACGCTCATGAAAACCCTGCTGGGTCAAAAAAATGTTGTTGCGGGCAAAATCGAATTCGGCGACGGCTTAAAACAAAAAGAAATAGGCTATCTGCCGCAGCAAACCGAGGTTCAAAAGGATTTCCCCGCTTCGGTTAAAGAAATTGTTTTTTCGGGCTGCCTTAACGGCTGCGGAATGCGCCCGTTTTATTCAAAAGAGCAAAAAAGGCGTGCGCTTGACATTATGGAGCGTTTGGATATAACAAACCTTGCAAAAAGCTGTTACAGAGAGCTTTCGGGCGGTCAGCAACAAAGAGTTTTGCTTGCAAGAGCTTTGTGCGCAAGCAAAAAATTGCTTGTGCTTGACGAACCGGTTGCGGGGCTTGACCCCGTTGTTACAAAAAATCTTTACAAGCTGATAACGGATATAAACAAAGAGGGCGTCACGGTTATAATGGTTTCTCACGATATCCACGCCGCGATTGAATTTGCTTCCCACATTCTCCACATAGGCAACAAGCCCCTTTTCTTCGGCACAAAGGATGACTATAAAAACAGCGACGGCTGTCACTGCTTTATCTGCGACGGAGGGTGCGAAGAATGAATATAATTGAAACATTAACCTCATATTTCAGCTATCCGTTTGTGCGCTATGCGCTCATCGCGGGCGTTCTGATTGCTCTTTGCGCCGCGCTTCTCGGAGTCAGCCTTGTTTTAAAGAGATATTCAATGATTGGCGACGGACTTTCTCACGTTGCCTTCGGTGCAATGGCTGTTGGTGCGGTACTCGGCTTTGCACCGATGTGGATAACAATGCCCGTAACGATAGCTGCGGCTGTTGTTCTTTTAAGAATAACGGCAAATGCAAAAATCAAAGGCGATGCCGCAATAGCAATGATTTCGGTTGGTGCTCTTGCTCTGGGCTATCTGCTGCTTAATGTTTTCTCGGTTTCAACAAATGTAAGCGGTGATGTTTGCACAACGCTTTTCGGCTCAACATCAATACTTACTCTTTCAAAAACCGATGTTTTGCTCTGCGGTGCACTTGCAATTATCGTTACTCTGATTTTTATTCTGTTTTATCACAAAATCTTTGCCGTTACCTTTGATGAGGGCTTTGCTTCGGCAACGGGAATCAACGCAAAAACATACAACACAATAATCGCTGTTGTGACCGCCGTTGTTATAGTGCTCGCAATGAATCTTGTAGGTTCACTGCTTGTTTCGGCACTCATTATTTTCCCCGCCCTTTCGGCAATGCGGCTTTTCAAAAGCTTTTTCTCTGTTATAATAAGCTCCGCCGTTATTTCGGTTATATGCTCTGTGCTCGGAATTCTTATTGCAATTCTTTTCGGCACTCCCGTCGGTTCAACAATTGTTGTTGCAAACATTATTGTTTT
>JAZSGU010000140.1:0-5162 GCA_045532895.1 Acutalibacteraceae bacterium
TGCAACATATATTGCGGAAACCATTGAAGAAATTGCAAAGTTTATAAAAAAATAACAAAAGGAAATGGCTTATCCATTTCCTTTTGTTGTTATATGTAATTATTTAAGCTTCCACGCAATATCCGAGAAGAAAAGCTGCTGCTTAAGTCCTTCAACGGTTGTATTCTTTGAAATGTGAACATACTCAATGCCCGCCATCTCTGCAAAATCCTCGAGCATTTCGGGTGTTGCATCGTATGAAAGCACGGTGTGATGTGCACCGCCTGCCATTATCCACATTTTTGCGCCCGTGCAAAGGTCGGGCATTGCCTTCCACATAACTCTTGCAACGGGAAGATTGGGCATTTCCATAATAGGCTTAACTGCCTCAATATCCTGAACAATAAGGCGGAGTCTTCCGCCCATATCAACAAGAGAAGCAACAACGCCGCTGCCTGCCTTGCCTTCAAAAACAAGTCTTGCTGGGTCGCCTTTGCCGCCTATACCTAGGGGATGAACCTCAATTCTGGGCTTGTCGGCTGCAAGAGTGGGGCAAACCTCAAGCATGTGCGCGCCGAGTGAATATTCCGCGCCGGGTGCAAGGTTGTATGTATAATCTTCCATGAATGCCGTACCGCCGCTCATGCCCTCGGTCATCGCTTTCATAACGGCAGTCATCGCGGAAACCTTCCAGTCGCCCTCACCGCCGTAGCCGTAGCCCTGCTCCATAAGTCTCTGGCTTGCGAGGCCGGGAAGCTGCTCCATGCCGTAGAGGTTCTCGAAGGTGTTGGTGAATGCCTTGCAGCCCTGCTCATCAAGCATTTTCTTCATTGCTATTTCTTCTTTTGCCTGATAACGGACTGCGGCAATATTATCGGTTGCAATTTCATATTTTTCGCCGTATTCAGCCATAAGAGCATCAACCTCAGCTTCGGTAACTGCGTTGATGTATTCAACAAGCGTGCCGACGGGCCATGTGTTAACCTGCCAGCCGAGAACCTCCTGAACACCCACCTTGTCGCCCTCTGTAACGGCAACATTTCTCATGTTATCGCCAAAGCGCATAACCTTAAGATTTTTTGAGAACGCCGCACCTACCGCAGAGCGCATCCATTTGCCGAGCTCGGAAAGCACCTTTTCGTCCTGCCAATAGCCCATGATAACCTTTCTGGGCGTGCGAAGCCTTGCGGCAATAAAGCCGTGCTCTCTGTCGCCGTGAGCTGCCTGGTTGAGGTTCATGAAATCCATGTCAATTTCTTCATTGGGGATATCTCTGTTATACTGTGTTGCAAAATGGCAGTAAGGCTTTTGAAGATTTTTCAGCCCGTTAAGCCACATTTTTGAGGGTGAAAAAGTGTGCATCCAAGTGATGATACCTGCGCACTTGTCGTCGAAATTCGCGGCTTTTACAACCTCGGAGATTTCTTCGGAGGTTTTTGCGGTTACTTTATAAACAACTTTGCAGGGCAAAAGGCCGCTTTCGTTCATCTTTTCTGCCATTTCAGCGGCTCTTTGAGCAACAATGTCAAGAACCTCGGGGCCGTAAAGGAACTGGCTGCCGACTACAAACCAAAATTCGTAATTTTCCATATACATGCTATATATCACCCTTTGTATATATTTTCTTTAATATTAACATCAAACATTATTGATGTCAAACAAAATATTACTTGAACTGTTGCCGTGCTTCTGCTATAATAACTTTATATAATTATGATTGGAGTGGGTCCCATGAACAGAAACTATGTTATTAAATACAAAATTTCAGGGGAAGTAATCACATCAAATGCGGTTGAAACAGACGCTTATGCGCTTGAAATTAACGATACTGCGGAAAGATATTCGGTTGTTCTTAACCCCAAATGTGATTTTGAGCTTGTTGATTTTTATGTTGAAAACAGCCATGAATTCAAACAGGACGATTGGTTTTTTGCGGGCGGCTATCAGTCATGGTCAAAAAGCAGAGAATATAAGTGCAACGATATACTGAAAGGTGTTACCAAGCTTTCAAAAATTCATCCCCTTGCAAACCATGCGGCAAGGCTTTTCGGCGACAGCTATATAGTTGATTATTCGGAAAAGCCCGGCGAATTCCACAGCCATTGCTATACATACATCAGAAACGGCAAAAATGTTAAGCTCTGGGGCTCTTTGAGCGAGAAAACAGGCTTCACATATTTCAAGGTTAAGATGAACGAGAATTATTTTGCAATCCACAAGGATGTTCTCGGCAAGCTTGTTACAGAGCCTTACATAGTTTTTGATATTGTTTATTTCGAAGGCACATACGACGAAGTGTTTGACAGCTACTTTGCCATGTTTGATATGCCCGAAACACGCGGTGGCTCAATGAGCGGCTACACCTCATGGTATAACTACTTCCAGAAAATTGACGAAAAAATTATTCTTCGCGACCTTGATGGGCTCAACTGCGCAAAGAACGAAGCAAACATTTTTCAGATTGACGACGGCTACGAAACCTTTGTCGGTGACTGGCTTGACCCCTGCGAAAAGTTCCCCAACGGCATGAAATACATTGCCGATAAAATCCATAAGAAGGGCTACAAGGCAGGCATCTGGATAGCCCCCTTCAGCGCACAGCGCGTTTCAAGAACAACCAAAGAGCATCCCGACTGGCTCATCAAGGATGCAAAAGGCAAGCCGCAGATTGGCTGCATCGGCTGGGGCGGCGCATATACTCTTGACATCTATAACGATGAAGCAAGAGAATATATCAAGCATTTCTTTGATGTTATCCTCAATGACTGGGGCTATGACATGGTTAAACTCGACTTTCTCTACAGCCAGTGCATCACGCCGAGAAACGGCAAGTGCCGCGGTGAAATAATGTATGACGGAATGCAGCTTCTGCGCGAATGCGTCGGCGACAAGCTTCTCCTCGGCTGCGGTATCCCCATGAGCGCCGCAATCGGTGTTTGCGATGCATGCCGTATCAGCTGCGACGTTGACCTTTCTTATGAGGACAGAATTTATAACCGCATTCATGTTAACAATGAAATGCTCTGCGCACAGAGCGCAATCAACAACTCCATTTTCCGCCGCCATCTTAACGGCAGAGTTTTCATGAACGACCCCGATGTATTCTTCCTGAGAAACGATAACCTTAAGTTTACATGGGAGCAGAAGCATCTGCTTGCAAGAATCAATAACCTTTGCGGCAATGTTCTCTTTGTTTCCGACAACGCGGGTGCATACAATAAAAAGCAGGCGGAATACCTCAGAAAGTATTTCAAGAAAACCGACGAAAAGATTGTTGCCGCCGAATATCTTGATAAGGACAATATCAGAATCGATATTGACGATAACGGCACGGCAAAGGTGCTTGAATTCAACCTTAAAACCGGCAAGGTTGCAATGGATAACTAAAAACACATACCGTCTTGCAAAGCCGATGTGCTTTGTAAGGCGGTTTTTGCGTAAATGCCTTGAATTATTTCTCTGCATGGATTATACTAGAATATATAATGTATTAATATTTTAAGGAGCAATATAATGGATATCGGAAAAATTCTTTCTCACTGCGACCACACTCTGCTTGCCGTTGACGCAAAATGGGATGATATAAAACAAATCTGCGATGACGGCATGAAATATAAAACAGCAAGCGTCTGCATTCCGGCTTCTTATGTTAAGCAGGCGGCAGAATATGTTAACGGAGCTCTTTCAATCTGCACGGTCATAGGTTTCCCCAACGGCTATTCCACCACCGCAGCAAAGGCGTTTGAAGCCGCCGATGCTGTTAAAAACGGAGCTGACGAAATCGACATGGTCATCAATGTCGGCTGGGCAAAGGACGGCAGATTTGACGATATATTAAATGAAATAAAAGAAGTAAAAGCCGCTTGCGGGGATAAAATACTTAAAGTGATTATCGAAACATGCCTTTTGACGGACGAAGAGAAAAAGCAAATGTGCCGCGTCGTTACCGAATCGGGCGCGGACTTCATTAAAACCTCAACGGGATTTTCAAAGGGCGGTGCAACAAGAGAGGATATCGCTCTTTTTGCCGCCAATATCGGCGAAAACGTCAGGATGAAAGCCGCGGGCGGTATTCGCTCATTTGAGGATGCGCAGGATTACCTTGACCTCGGTTGTGAAAGACTCGGTACAAGCGCAATCGTTAAATTGGTTAAAAATCAAGAAGTAAGCGGATATTAATAATGTGATTGGAGGTTTTATTATGAGCTTACCCACTCCGCACATCGCGGCAACAGAAAAGGATGCATTTGCCAAAACCGTTTTGATGCCCGGCGACCCGCTCAGAGCAAAATATATAGCGGAAAACTTCCTTGAAAATCCCGTTCTTGTCAACAACACAAGGGGAGTGCAGGGTTATACGGGATATTATAAAGGAAAAAGAGTTTCCGTAATGGCTTCGGGTATGGGCATGCCGTCCATAGGAATTTATTCCTATGAGCTTTTTAATTTTTATGATGTTGAAACAATAATCCGTGTCGGCTCCGCGGGCGCAATCAGCCCCGATTTGCATTTGCGCGACGTTGTTTTCGGTATGGGCGCGTGCACAAATTCGTCTTATGCAAGGCAGTATAATCTGCCCGGCGACTTTGCACCCATTGCAGACTATGAAACACTTCAAAATGCCGTAAAGGCTGCGGATATGCTCGGTGTTAAGCCTTTTATCGGTAATCTGTTTTCATCGGATACTTTCTACGATGATGCAAACAGCCTTGCCCAATGGCAGAAGATGGGCGTACTTGCAATAGAAATGGAGTGCGCCGCGCTTTATATGAACGCGGCAAGGGCGGGCAAAAGGGCTCTTGCAATCTGCACAATCTCTGATTGCCCTCTTTCGGGCGGAGAGGAATGCACAGCCCTTGAAAGGGAGCAGACCTTTAACAAAATGATTGAAATTGCATTGGAGGCGGCTGAATGAACAATTCAGTGCTTATAAAGCTTGCTCTTGAAGCGCGCAAGCTTTCCTATTCGCCGTATTCGGGCTTTGCTGTCGGTGCGGCATTGCTTTGCAAAGACGGCTCGGTTTTCACCGGCTGTAATATTGAAAACTCCGCGTTCACTCCCACAAACTGCGCCGAAAGAACAGCATTTTTCAAGGCTGTTTCGGAGGGCAAAAAAGAGTTTTCTAAAATTGCCGTTGTCGGCGGAAACTCCAATAATGAAACTCCCGAAAGTCTTTGCCCGCC
>JAZSGU010000058.1:0-24297 GCA_045532895.1 Acutalibacteraceae bacterium
TCGTTTTCTTCAACGATTCTTTCAAGCTGCTCAAAATCGTTCCAATCAACATAAAGGTTGTTTGAAACATCCTCGGGAATAACGCCGGGATAGTCAATCTTCTGGCACCAGGGAGCAACGCCGTGGTAGTAACCCTTAACGAAGATAATCTTCTTTCTGTGGGTTGCTGCTCTTGCGGTCATGATAGCTGCGGTTGTTGTGTCGCCGCCGTTCTTTGCAAAGAATGCCCAGTCAGCCGAAGCAACGGTATCAACCATAAGCTCTGCAAACTCGATAATCTTTGTTGAAGGTGCGGTAACGCAGTTTTCAATCTTCATCTGCTCCATAACAGCCTTGTCAACGTCGGGGTCATTGTAGCCGAGAACGTTGGGACCGTATGCGCACATGTAGTCTATGTATTTGTTGCCGTCAACATCCCAGAAATATGTGCCCTGAGCCTTCTGGCTGAAAAGGGGATATGCCGAAACGGGGATGCAGCAGCCCTCTGCGGGGCCCTGATGGCCGTAAAGACCTGAGGGAATTACTTTTGCGGCTCTCTGAAAGAGCTCTGCGCTTTTTTCGTGTGTGTTAATCTTCATACTCATTTCAGAAACCTCCTTATGCAAGATACAGAGCAACTCTGTCAAGAATTCTGTTAAGGTTGTCGAGCATTGAAATCATGCCCTTCATAACGATATCGCCGCTGCCTACGCAAGCAATGGCGTTAACCTTGCCGTCAAACAAATCCCTTGCAAGCTTGATGCTTGAAAACTCCATGACAGCTCTGGGAGCCTCGCTGGGCTTTTTGATTGCAAGAAGTCTGTGGTCTTTAACTCTGACTGTTGCGGCGGGACCGCCCTTGATGCTGAAAGCAATTTCGCCGTCAACCATGTTGCTTGCGGAGAATTTGCCAATCTCGTCGTTATTGCCAATCTGGGCAATGGCAACGGAGATAGTATACATCATGAGGGTTGTGCTGATTCTGAAGAAATCCTCGTCCTCCAAATCGGCGGGGTCAGGTCGCATATACTTATTGAGCAGGTCGGTGAGCTTTGTGAAGTCGTTCAGCAAAAATTTGATGTGC
This sequence comes from Acutalibacteraceae bacterium, assembly GCA_045532895.1. Taxonomy (GTDB): domain Bacteria; phylum Bacillota; class Clostridia; order Oscillospirales; family Acutalibacteraceae; genus CAG-177. Next base: position 1,064 of record JAZSGU010000058.1, read on the forward strand.
TGAAAGCCCTTTGAGGGGATGGGAGTAACCGTGCCGTCAATAAGACCGTTGAATTTTTCACAGGAGCTGAACGGGAGCTTAACGTCGCATTTTGCGCAGCCCTGCTCCATTCTGCATCTGCCCTTATTAAAGGTGATTGTTGCGCTGGGGCCGCCCTTAACCTCAAAGCCGATGGAAATGGGCTTTTTGTTGGTGAGAATGCTCTCTGCTTCGGGAGCGAGCTCACAAAGGTTTTCGAGAGTGCCCAAAACGCCGTAGAGATTGATGTAAGCAAGGGTTCTCTGGTCAATCATTTTTCAATTTCCTCCTTTTGATACGCAGAATACACTCCTGCACATTAAAGATAGTCAATTTATTTTATCAAATTGTTTGTAAATTGTCAACAAATCTTATAATATATTTTAAAATTTATATGCAAAAGCTACAAAAAGAAAAAACGGCGGAAAACCGCCGTTTATGAGTGTATTACAAAATATTCAATCAGCTTTGCCGCATTTGCCGCCGCAACGGGAAGAAATTCTCTGTAATCCATGTGCGAAGAGCCGTCCGCGCAGTCCGAAACAGCGCGCACAACGCCGAAGGGCACGCCGTTTGTGTAGCATACCTGTGCGATGCTTGCACCCTCCATTTCGCACACAATCGCGTCAAAATTTTCAACGATGAACCGCTTCTTTTCCGCGCTTGCGATAAATTGGTCGCCCGAAGCGATAACGCCCTTGACAGCCCTAATGCTTTCAAGGGTTTCAACGCCCTTGGCAAGGATTTCAGCAACCCCTGCATCGGCAGGTATGTTGACGATATTTATGCCCGAAATAAGTCCCACGGGGTCGCCAAGGGGAGAGGTGTCCATATCATGCTGAACAAGGCTTTCGGCAACGGCGATGTCGCCTATCGCAAGCTTTGTGCTGAGGCTTCCGCCGACACCCGTGTTAATTATGCACTCGGGCGCATATTTAAGAATCATTGTCTGGGCACACATGGCGGCGGCAACCTTGCCTATTCCGCAAACGGCGGTTACGATTTCCTTGCCGTGAAGCGTGCCCCTGACATATTCAACGCCGCTGACTGTTTCGGCGGTTTTGTTTTCCATAAGCGATTTTATTGTTTCAACTTCAATGTGCATTGCACCGATGATTCCGACCATTTTTATGCTCCTTAACAAAAGTGAAGAATGAAGAGTGAAAAGTGAAGAGTTAAGGGTGGGCGTTGCCCACACCCAATATATTCGGTCATAGGCGGAGCCTATCCGAAACTTTTCACTATTCACTTTTAACTTTTCACTTGATTTTTCACCATTCTACCACACAAACCACAAAATATCAATAAGTGCAATTTTTTTATTGATAATCCGTTAATTTTATGTTATTATTACAATATATAACTATAATGGAGGATTGTGCTTGGAATTTTACATAATTATTGCCTTGCTTGCGGCGGTTATTGTTTTGCTGTGTGTTGTGCTTGCGGGGCAAAAGAAAAATAAATCGCCCGAAACGGCAATTAAAATCGATTCCGTCGGCGAAAAGGTGACGGAGCTTTCGCGCTCGCTCGGCTCGGAATTCGAGCGCAGCCGCCGCGAAATGCAGAGCGGTCAGCAGTCGATGCGCCTTGAAACCTCAAAATCTCTCGGCGAAATGAACGAAAAAATCGAAAAGCTTCGCCTTGATAACACCGAATATCAGGGCAAAACCGAAAAGGCTCTCACCGAATCGCTCAACTCCATAAGGCTCAACAACATCGAACAAAACGAAAAGCAGAGCCGCGCCCTGACCGAGGCGGTTGACCGCATGCGCGAGAGCAACGAAAAGAAGCTGGAGCAGATGCGGGTTACGGTTGACGAAAAGCTGACCTCAACCCTTTCGCAAAGGCTCGACAGCTCGTTCAAAACCGTTTCCGACAGGCTCGAAAATGTTTATAAATCGCTCGGCGAAATGAAAGAGCTTTCAAACGGCGTTACCGCAAACGTAACAACGCTCAACAGAGTTTTGACCAACGTTAAGGCGCGCGGCACATGGGCGGAGGTTCAGCTGGGCGCGATTCTTGACCAGACTATTCCCGGCATGTATGAAACAAACTTTGCCTGCGTTCCCAATTCAAGGGACAGGGTTGAATTTGCCGTCCGCATTCCGTCAAGCGACGGGTCAACAACCTATCTGCCGATTGACTCAAAGTTCCCCATGGAGGATTATGTCCGCCTTTGCGATGCCGCCGATTCCGCGGACGCCGAGGCACTTGCCTCCGCAAGAAAGGCTCTTGAAGCAAGGGTTTTGAGCGAGGCAAAAACGATAACCAAATATATAAACGTTCCGCTCACAACGCCCTATGCGATAATGTATCTCGCAACCGAGGGGCTTTATGCCGAGATTGCTTCTTCGCGTTCGGGCATTGCGGAAAAAATCCGCAGTGAGTGCAATGTTATGATTGCGGGGCCCACAACCGTAACCGCCCTGCTCAACTCGCTCTCTCTCGGCTTCCGAGCCGTTGCGATAAACGAAAAGGCAAACGAGGTCCGCGTGCTTCTTGCCGCCGCCAAGGTGCAGTATGACAAATTCGGCGTTGTGCTCCATAAGGCAAGGCAGAAGATTGACGAGGCGGGCAAATCGCTGGACGAAGCGGGCAAGCGCAACGAGATAATCCGCAAAAAGCTGCGCGGAGTTGAGGAGATTGACGGCGGCGACGCCGAAGAAATTTTAGGTATTAATGAAACTTCAGATATTTAAGGAGGAACACACGATGAAAGACCCCAGAGAAATTCTTGCTCAGATGACTCTTGAAGAAAAGGCGGCTATCTGCGACGGCGCGGATTTCTGGCACCTCAAGGGCATGGAAAAGTACGGCTTCCCCTCAATTATGGTTTGCGACGGACCTCACGGACTTCGTAAAAAGGATTACAGCAAAAAAGGCGACAGCCTTTCAAACAGCGTGCCTGCAATAAGCTACCCCACAGCGGCAACAACCGCCGCTTCATGGGACCCCGAGCTTCTCTATGAAATGGGTGTTGCTCTCGGCAAAAAGTGCCTTAAAGAAGAGGTCGGCGTGCTTCTCGGCCCCGGCATCAACATGAAGCGTTCCCCTCTCTGCGGCAGAAACTTTGAATATTTCTCCGAAGACCCCGTTCTTGCGGGTGAGCTTGCCGCGGGCTTTATCAACGGCGTTCAGTCGCAGGGTGTCGGCACATCGCTCAAGCACTTCTGCGCAAACAACCAGGAAACCCGCAGAATGACCTGCGATTCCGTTGTTGACGAAAGAGCGCTCCGCGAAATCTATCTTACTGCATTCGAAATTGCCGTTAAAAAGGCAAAGCCCTGGACGGTTATGAACTCCTATAACAAAATTAACGGCTTCCACGGCTCCGAAAACAAGCACACACAGCTTGAAATTCTCCGTGATGAGTGGGGCTTTGACGGCGTTGTAGTCAGCGACTGGGGCGCAGCCAACGACAGAGTGCTCGGCCTTAAGAACGGCAACGACCTTGAAATGCCCTCATCGGCCGGCAGCGGTGCAAAGAAAATCGTTGAGGCTGTTAAGAACGGCACTCTTGACGAGGCTGTTCTCAACGAAAGAGCGCTCAACATGCTCAACCTTATCAAAAAAGCGGCTGACGGCGCAAAGCCCGGCTATGCATATAACGACGCGGATGACCAGCCCTTTGCAAGAAAGGTTGCCGCGCAGTCAATGGTTCTTCTTAAGAACAACGGCATTCTTCCCCTCAGAAAGGGCGGCAAGGTTGCTGTTATCGGCGAGCTTGCAAGAACTCCGAGATATCAGGGCGCAGGCTCATCACACATTAACCCCACACAGCTTGACAATGCTCTCGAAGAGCTTCAGAAAGCGGGCTACAACATTGAGTTTGCTCAGGGCTATGAGCTCAAGCAGAAAAAAGCGAAGAACAACGCCGCCCTTGCCGCAGAAGCAGCACAGCTTGCCGCAAGATGCGAAACAGTTCTTCTTTTCATCGGTCTTACCGACGAATACGAGGCAGAGGGTTTTGACAGAAGCCACATGAATCTGCCCGCCGCACATGATGCACTTGTAAGCGAAATCCTCAGGGTTAACAAGAACGTTGTTGTTGTTCTTGCGGGCGGTTCACCCGTTGAAATGCCCTGGAATGACGGCGTTGCGGCAATTCTTAATTCATATCTCGGCGGTCAGGCGGGCGCAGGCGCGGTTGCAGATATCATCAGCGGCGCGGTTAATCCCTGCGGCAAGCTGCCCGAAACATATCCCATGGCCTATGCAGACACTCCTGCAGTCAACAACTTCCCCGGCAACCCCGCAAGCGTTGAATACCGCGAGAGCGTTTATATCGGCTACAGATATTATGAAAAGGCAAAGAAAGCTGTCCGTTACCCATTTGGCTACGGTCTTTCATACACAACCTTTGAGTATTCCGATATAAAGCTTGACAAGGCTTCAATGACAGACGACGAAACTCTCACCGTTTCGTTCAACGTTAAGAACACGGGCGATGTTCCCGGCTATGAAATTGCCCAGCTTTATGTTGCCGATAAGGAAAGCACAATCTACAGACCCGAAAAAGAGCTTAAGGCCTTTAAGAAGGTATGGCTCAACCCCGGTGAAACAAAGGAGATCAAGCTTTCTCTCAACAAGAGAGCATTTGCATTCTATAATGTAAACATCAGCGACTGGTGCGTTGAAAGCGGCGAATTTGACATTCTTGTGGGCGCTTCGAGCGCGGATATCAGACTTTCCGCAACGGTTAATGTTTCCGGCTCAACCGAAAACATTCCCGACTATTCGGCAGTTGCTCCCGTTTACTACAGCGGCGATGTTCAGAATGTTCCCGCGGAGCAGTTTGTTGCCGTTCTCGGCAGAGAGCTGCCCCCCGCAAACTATGACCCCAACAGAGCTTTGAGCATTCAGGACACCTTTGAAAGCTGCAAGCACACAAAGAACGGCGCAAGATTCTATAAGCTCCTCACAACGGTTGTTCCCGCAGGCTTTGCGCAGGCAATCGCGCTGCAGACTCCGTTCCGCGATTTCATCAGCATGAGCGGCGGCGTAATGAGCGAGGATATGGCAGACGGCCTTGTTAAATGGATTGCAGGCGAAAAGGGCGGCATCCGCAAGATTCTTAAGGGCATTCCCGGCGCAATCGCGGGCATCGGCCCCCTTCTTAAAAACATCTAAGGGAGAAAGCAAAAAATGAAGAAAAATTTCGGCTTAAAAGCGATAAGCGTTATCCTTGTTGTTGCCATTCTTGCGGCATGCGTGCCCATGATGGTCAGCGCGGATACCTCGGCTGTTCGCTTCGGCGTTGTTTCGGATATCCATTATCTTGCCGAGTCGCTTAAGGGTGAAGGCGAGGCATGGGACGAATTTGTTTACGACAAGCATAAAGAATATAATGACGTTGATGCGCTTCTCAACAACGCTCTTGACGGCGTTGAGAGGAATGCGGTTGACGGCGGCGAAAACTATCTTCTTATTCCCGGCGACCTTACCAAAGACGGCGAATACGAAAGCCATGTTGCTCTTGCGGAAAGGCTTGAGCAGTTTGAGGCGGAAACGGGCATCCCCGTTTTGGTTATCCCCGGCAACCACGATGTCAACAACACCAACGCCGCTACATATGTAAACGGCAAAAAAGAAACGGCGAAACCCACCTCACCCGAGGATTTCAGAGAGATTTATGCGGACCTCGGCTATGATTTGGCGGACAGCTTCTTTGTGCCCGAAGAGGGCAAAAAGGGCGGCATGCTTTCATATGCCGCAACCCTCGGCGGCTACCGCCTTATCTGCATCGACAGCAATATGTATAGTGAGGATAACGGCGCAGAGGGCAACGAGCACATGACCGACGGCAGAATTGCCGACGGTTTGCTCGAATGGATTGTTGCCGAATGCGAAAAGGCAAAGGAGCAGGGCTTGACCTTAATCGGCATGCAGCACCACAACCTTGTGCCCCATATCAACATTGAGGAGGCAACTCTCTGGGCATTTGTTGTTCAGAATTGGATGGAGGTTGCCGAAACCTATGCCGATGCGGGCATGCACTATGTTTTCACGGGTCATCTCCATGCAAACAACGTTGCAAAGCATGTTTCCGACAACGGCGAGGCGGTTTATGACATCCTCACCCCCACTCTGACGGGCTTCCCCAACTATTACCGCACGGTTGATTTTGTTTCCGACGGCGAAACAACAACCATGGATATGAAGTCGCACGATATCGACGAATATCAGCCCGTTCTTGCCCCCGACGGCACGGCTTATGAAAAGCCCTTTAAATTCACATATTCATTTGACCGCACCTTCGGCGAGGGCGGCATCAAGGGCTTGGTTATGGGTGCTTTAAGGAACCTTGTCAATGATTATTTCCCCGCAATTCAGGAGGCGGGCGGTCTGCTCGGATTCCTTAAAACAATGAATCTTGACCTTGAACAGATTATTGTTGATGCTTTGGGCACTAACGGACTTGCACTCGGTCCCGTTGAAATTCTCACCGTCAGCTCCAATGTTATGGGCTTTATCGGCGAGCTTGCGGGTCAGATTGACGAGGTTTATGTTAACAACCCCGAAGAAACCCTTGCAAAGGTTGAGGTGCTTATCGATAAAATCCTCAACTACAAGGTTTGCGACAAGCCTGCAAGCATGCTGACCGATGTGCTCGGCTATGAGGTTAACCCTGACGGCTGCACCTTCGGTGAATATGCAACAACAATTCTTATCTGCTATTACGGCGGCGACGAGGATGTTTCCGCTTATCCCTATGTTACCGAGGTGCTTGACCGCTTTGAAAGCGGCGAGCTTGCGCAGGAGGTTTTCAATCTGCTGCGCGAGGTGCTTGTGACCGACCTTGTTCAGGGCGAAATCCTTTCAAACCTTGATTTCAACCCCGGTGAGCTTTTCCCCGAAGGCAATGTTTTCTATCTTTTCGGCAGAGTGCTTCAGGGCATCACCGAGCTTCTTCTCGGCGGTGACAACAGCTTCACAAATCTTATTGATTCCGTTCTTTCAATCCCCCTTGTTCCCGAAGAATACAGCTCCGTTGATGCTATAATCGACCACCTTATGGGTGAATACATCACACAGAGCCAGTATGAATCATGGGGCTACACGATAAAATGGATGCTCATAACCTTTGTTCTCGACTCCGATCCCGCCGAAAAATCGGACAGCAACGCGGTTATCACCTACAGCGGTCCCGAAGAAATCGAGGCAACGCAGGATAATTACCGCGCGCCCTCACACATCGCGGTTACTCTCGGTGAGGACTCAACCTCCGAGGTGAGCATTACATGGCTTACGAAATACAGCGTTAAGGGAACGGATATTGAGCTTGTTCCCTACAGCGAAAATCCCAAATTCACCGGCAGACCCACAACGGGCAAAAAGGTGACAGCTTCATATGAGCTTATCCCTAAAACCTACCCCGGTGCTGACCTCGGCGTGTTTGCGCTGCTTCTCTATTCAAGAGATTACGTTAAGCACACGGTTAAGCTTTCGGGTCTTGAAGCAGGCGCAAAATACTGCTACCGCGTAGGCGATGCAGAGCGCGGCTGGTGGAGCGAAGCGGGCGTTATCGAAACCGCAGCGGGCGGCAATGAAAAATTCACCTTCTTCTATGTCACCGACCCGCAGTCGCAGCAGCCTGCCCACTATGAGCGATTTGCAGAGGTTGTTGAAACGGCGGCAGAGGAATATCCCGATGCAAAATTCATTGTTTCCGCAGGCGACCAGGTTGACGAGGGCGAAAACGTTAAGCATTGGAACTATCTTCTCAACTCCACCGAAAAGCTGCTCAACCTGCCCTTTATGCCCGTAACGGGCAACCACGAGGACGAGGGCGCGGTAATTACGGAAAACTTTGTTCTTCCCAATGTTCCCGAGCAGGATTTGGAAACGGGCGTTTATTATTCCTATGATTATAACGGCGTTCACTTCACCGTGCTCAACACCAATGACGATGAGGATGACAAGCTCGGCAACGCACAGATTGAGTGGATGAAGAACGATATTAAATCCAGCGATGCAAAGTGGAAGGTTGTTATTTTCCACAAGGCGATTTATTCCAACGGCTCCCACTATGATGACGGCGATGTTAAGGGCATGAGAGACCAGCTCAGCGCGCTGCTTCCGTATCTCGGAGTTGACCTTGTGCTTCAGGGTCATGACCACGTTTATCTGCGAACAGATGTTATGAACGCAAACGCGGTTGTTCCCGTAAAGACGGGCACGGTCACCTATGAGGGCATGGAATATCAGATGAAATATAACCCCAAAGGCTCAATTTATTCAATCTGCGGCACCTCGGGCGTTAAGGTTTATCAGACAAAGGATGTTGAGGCAACCGACAAGCTCTTCCCCAGAGCGGAAAAGCTTAACCCCGAAAACACCGAAAATTCAATGTTTGCGGCAATCACGGTTGACGGCGACTGCCTCTATTACAACGCATATGAGTTTGATGACGGCGAGGCTGTCAGAGTTGATAACTTTGCGATTGAAAAGACCGCCGACGAATCACCCGCCGACAAGGCAGGCGACGCATTCGGCGGAATAATCGAAAGCATAATTGATTTGCTGAACTTTGAATATACATGGAAGATAACGAACTTTATTCTTTCGGTTTTCGACAAGGTTATGCAGATTATTTGGAGCATAGCGTAAATAAAATTAACCCCTGCGGCAAGTATTTTCTTGCTGCAGGGGTATTTTTATAAGTGAAAAGTTAAGAGTGAAAAGTTTAGGATAGGCTCCGCCTATGACCGATTATAAAATGGGTGTGGGCAACGCCCACCCTTAACTCTTCACTTTTCATTCTTCATCATTCACTATTCCGTTATTTCCGTAACACCCGAGGCGATTTCGGTTGTTTTGCCGCCGAGGATAACCGTTGCGGTTGCGCCCTCGGGGACTGTGAAGGTGTAGGTTGTTTTGCCGTTCTCCGTTTTCCACTCGGATTTAACCAAGCCGCGGCGGGATTCGACAGCCGCCTTGACATAGGTGAGCCTGCTGTCGGTCAGCGGAGCAAAGATAATGTGCTCAAACGCGGGCTTGCTTTCGTCAATTTTGATGCCTGCAGCGTCGCCGTAAAGCCAGTCTGCAACCGAGCCGTAGGCATAGTGGTTAAAGGAGTTCATCGAGGTGCTCCACATTGAGCCGTCCTCACGCATGCTGTCCCAATGCTCCCAGATTGTTGTTGCGCCCATTTTAACCGAGAACAGCCATGAGGGATATTCCTCGCGAAGAAGCAGGCTGTAGGCGGTTTCGGTGTAGCCGTTGTCGCTCAATGCATGGAGCAGGTAGGGCGTGCCCACAAAGCCCGTTTTGAGGTGGCCGCATTCGCAAACAAGCTCGTTAAGCTGTTTTGCGGTTTCGGCAATATCGTCGCTGATGCCGAAATGCACCGCAAGCACGCAGGCGGTCTGCGTTGCGTATTCGGGTGTGATTCTGCCGTTTTTCATATATTCGCGTCTGAAAGCGGCAATGGATTTTTCGCGCTTTGCGGCGTATTCCGCGGTGTCCTCACCGCAAAGCTCCATCGCCTTCATCAGAATTTCGGTGGAATAAATATAGTATGCGGTTGCGATAAGGTTTTTATCCGTGCCCTTTGAGCAGTCCTCGGGGCTGCTGCCGTCAAGGTTGAGCCAATCGCCGAAATGCCAGCTGTTACTCCATATTCCGTCATAGCTGTGTTCATCAATAAATTCAAGATATTTTTTCATTGATTCAAGAGATTCCTTGAGAAGCTCCTTGTTGGCATAGGTCAGATAAATCTGCCACGGGCATATTGTTGCCGCGTCTGCCCATGCGGCGGAGGAGTTATCGTCAGGGTCAAAAACGCAGGGGATAACATGGGGGATTGTGCCCCAATCAGTCTGCTCCGCACGCAAATCGGAAAGCCATTTTATAAAGAATCTTTCAACATCATAGTTGTATGACGCGGTTTTAACGAAAACCTGCGCATCGCCCGTCCAGCCCAAACGCTCATCGCGCTGGGGGCAGTCTGTGGGAACATCAAGGAAGTTGCCCTTCTGACCCCAGATAATGTTAGAGAAAAGCTGATTAACGCGCTTGTCGGAGCATTCAAAATAACCCGTGCGCTTCATGTCGGAGTGAACAACGATTGCGGTGAAGTTCTCTTTTTTAACCTCGTCACTCCAATTTTCGAGCCTTATGTAGCGGAAGCCGAAGAAATTGTGCTGTGCCTTGTGAATATGCTCTTCGCCGTCACAGATGAAAACTGCCTGCGCCTTTGCGCTGCGAAGATTGTCGGTGTAGAAGTTGCCCTCTGCGTCAAGCACCTCAGCGTGGCTGATAACAACCCTTTCGCCCTTGTTGCCCTTTATCTTGAACTCAACATAGCCCGTCAAATTCTGACCGAAGTCAATAACTGTTTCGCCCTTGGGGGTGATGATGATTTCCTTTGCTTCGAGCCTTTCCTGCTCAAGGATTTTTTCACCCTGTCTGTCAATCAGATTGTTTTTATTTCTTTCAAAAACAACCGCCTGCACAGGGTTTGAGTCAATATATGCGGGGTTATAGATATAGCCGTTATAAATTTCGGTATAGATGTTTTTGCCCTTTTCGCATTTCCAGTCGCCGCCGGTGGTGATGATTCTCTTTTCGCCGTCGGCATATTCAATCGTCAGCGCGCAAAGCGCCGCAACTTCCTTGTAGCCGAGAGAGTCATTGCCGCAATATCTTCCGAAGTGGCGGCTTGCTTTCCAGCCCGTGGCAACGTTGAGAACAATTTTATTTTGCGCCTTTATCATAGCGGTTACGTCATAGGTTTCAACCTGCAGACGCTTGCGGTATGTAGTCCAGCCGGGGGCAAAAATCTGATTGCCGACCCTTTCGCCGTTAATCTCGGCAAAATAAACACCGAAAGCGGTTGCTTCGAGGGTTGCGGAAACAACCTGCTTGAGTGACGTAAATTCCTTTGAAAAGCTGAACTCGCAGTCATAGGCGGGCACGGGGCTTTTTATCCATTGAGCGTTGAATATATTTTTCATGATACTCTCCTTTTCGGAAAAATCCTTGCGGCGGGAGCAATCCCCCACTCTACCTTATTATAATATTAAATTGTAAGGAATTGCAACAAAAATTTATAATATTTCTCTTGATTGGCGGGCGGATTGCTGATACAATTATTTTATATTTAGTGAATAGTGAAAAATGAAAAGTGAAAGGTTAAGGGGCTGCGCCGCTTTTTATATTCGGGTACGGGCAGTGCCCGTCCGAAACTTTTCACTCTTCACCCTTCACTTTTAACTTGCATTGAGAGGATAATTCTATGAAACGGTTAACAAGCATATTTTTGATTTTTACCCTGATTTTTGCCCTCGCTTCCTGCGGAAAGATTGAAAATTGGGAGGAGCACAAGGCGCAGCAGTCCGCCGCAGAGGCTTCGCAGACAACTCAGACAACCGCAACCACCGGAAAGCCGCCCGTTGTAAAGAAAAATAAAGAAACAAAAAAATTCAAGGATGAAAACGGCAAAACGGTTTATGTTGTTGAGGTGGTGCTGCCCGAAATAACCAAAAACTGTGAAAAGAGCGTTGCGGAATTTATAAACAAGGTTACATACGAAATCTTTGAGGAAGAGTGCGAACGAGCCGAAGTGAATGTTCCCTCCGCTTCAAGCTACATGAAAAACTCGGAGTCCAAAACTCCGTGGTCAAGTGAGCTTGATTTTGAAACAACCTATATCAGCTCAAAATATGTATGCTTTCTTATTAAAAAGACAATTTCATATTTTGGGGTTGAGGGCATCGAGCCGAGATACGAAACAAAGTGCTTCAATGTTCAGACGGGCGCAATCTGCTCCGTATGGAATTTTGCTCCCGACCCCTCTCTTGAAGAAGAAATAACGGATTTCCTTGCCGATTATATGATGAAAAACGCGCCGAAGGATTTCGATACCGAGGATTATGCGGGTCTTTCACAGGTGTATGTTGAAAAAATCAAAACTGTTTTCAATCCCAATCAGTTTTATCTCACGGATGAGGGAATCGGCTTCTATTTTGAAAGAGGCGATGTTGCCCCCGCTTACACCGGAGTATATCAAAGGGTTATTCCGTGGGCGGAGCTCGGCGGATATTTCGTTCATCCCGAAGAAATTTAAGCAAATAAAAAATCTCCGAGAAACTCACTTGAATTTCTCGGAGATTAATTTTTAAATTATTATTCGCAGTCGTCGCAATCGCAGTCGCACTCAACTTCGAATTCGAGAAGCTCGTTGCACTTGGGGCAGCAGATGCTTCCTTCTTCAAGAATATCTCTGTCAACGCAGATAACCTCGCCGCAGCTGGGGCATTCAACGTCGTAATATTCTTCTTCCTCGTCGTCACAGCAATCGTCGCAGCAGCAATCGTCGAGTTCTTCGTAAACGAAGCTTTCAAGCTCGTCAAGGTCCTCGTCAACAGCGTCAAGCTGTTCGGAGATGAGGTCCATGCCGTCCTCAAGGTCTGTTACTGTGAGAGCAAGCTCATCGAGAACGTCGAGCATAGCGTTGATAATTTTTGTTTCGGGCTTGGATTCGTCAAGGGAAAGACCCTCTGCAAGGCCCTTAAGATATGCAACCTTTTCTGTTACGGTCATTTCTTTGTCCTCCAAAATAAATTATTTATTAGCTGCGTATTATGCGCGGCTGAGATATTCGCCTGTGCGGGTGTCAACAACAATCATTTCGCCCTCGTCGATGAACAGGGGAACCTTAACCTCTGCGCCTGTTTCAAGAGTTGCGGGCTTTGTTGCGTTGGTGGCTGTGTTGCCTGCGAAGCCGGGGTCGGTCTTTGTTACCTGAAGAGTAACGGTTGTGGGGGGCTCAACGCCGAAAACGCTGCCCTTATAGGAAAGAACGCGGCATGTTTCGTTTTCTTTAACGAACTTGAAGTTTTCGGGGAGTGTGTCTGCACCGATGGGAACCATGTCATAGGTTTCGGGATCCATGAAATAGTAAAGACCGCCGTCTTCATATGAATATTCCATTTCCTTGCGCTCGATGTAAGCGGTGGGGAACTTGTCGGTGGGGTTGAAAGTTCTTTCAACAACTGCGCCGCCGATAACATTTCTAATCTTGGTTCTTACGAAAGCAGCGCCTTTACCGGGCTTAACATGCTGGAATTCGATAATCTGATAAACCTGGCCCTCCATTTCGAAGGTTACGCCGTTTCTGAAATCGCCTGCTGATACCATAAAATTATTTCTCCTTATAGTTTATATGTTTTCACAGTTATTTTATACTATTCACTATGATTTTTCAAGTCTTTTTTTAAAGAAACACGCCATGTTAAAGAATTATGAGGGATTTTGGCGATTTTGTGAGGTTTTCAAAGCCGTTTTCGGTGATAAATGCCATGTCCTCAATGCGAACGCCGAACTCTCCGGGCAGATAAATGCCGGGCTCAACGGTTACAACGTCGCCGATTTGGAGAATTTCCCTGCTCTTTGGCGAAAGCCTTGGCTGCTCGTGGATTTCAATGCCCACTCCGTGACCCGTGCCGTGGCCGAAAAACTCTCCGAAGCCCGCGTTTTTGATGATATCCCTTGCGGCGGCATCGGCATCAAAGCACGAAACGCCCGCTTTGAGCGAAGCAAGGCTCTTTTCCTGCGCGGCAAGCACGGTTTCATAGACGTGCGCCTGCTTTGACGAAATTTCGCCGACGGCAACCGTGCGGGTCATGTCGCTGTGGTATCCGTCAACAACTGCGCCGAAATCCATCGTTATAAAATCGCCGCGTTCAATCTTTTTGTCGCTCGGCACGCCGTGGGGCATCGAGGAATTTTTGCCGCTGACGGCTATTGTTTCGAACGAAACGCATTCCGCGCCGTTTCTGAGCATATAAAAATCAAGCTCCAGAGCAATTTCGCGCTCCGTTACGCCCTGTTTGATAAAGCCGAGTATTCGGTCAAATGCCTTTTCCGCGATTGCCTGCGCGGCAATGATTTTTTGCTTTTCTTCAAGGCTTTTTATGCGTCGCAGGGAGTCAATCGCTTCGTCTGCGCTCTGTGCCTTGCATTCGCAGGGCAAAATTTCGCAAAAACGGTTAAATTCAGCAACACTCAGCCGCTGCGACTCGGTGAAAACCGTTTTAATCCCGAGCTTTTCGGCATATTCTTTAAGCTGCTGTGAAAGCGATGTAAGAAGCGCAATTTCGGTGCAGCCCTTTGCCTGCGCCTGCGCCGCCTCAATATAGCGGCTGTCAATGAAGAGGATTGCTTCGTTTTCCGTTACGAACAAATAGCCGTCCGAGGAAGCAAAGCCCGTTAAATACCGTCTGTTTTCGGGCGAATGAATGAGAAACGCCTGATTTTTTTCAAGGCGTGACTGTAAAGCTTTGATTTGCATTATCTCTGCACCTCGCCTGTTATTGCGTTGATAACATTCTGGAAAACCGCAACATGAGAATTGGAAATGTATTTGTCAAGATGCATCGAGCCGAAAAACCAGCGTCTGAAAACGCATGCCTCGGAAAGCTCCTCAAGATAGGTGTTAAGACCCGTTACGCTTGCGGTTTCGCTGTCCTTAAGCTTTAAAAACCCCTTGATTTTAACGGGCGGCTCGTGGGTGATAACGTAATCCACGCGGCAGTTGAGCTTTTCAAGGTTTGCCGCGCCCTCCAGAAGCTCCTCACGGCTGGGGAATTCATATCTCGACCACGCATTTTCTTCAAATCGGATGTCGATATCGGGGCTTTCGCCGCCACCCATCGTGAAAAAGGTCATGTTGTCAATCTTGAAAATCTGACCCCTCATGAGGTGGTAAAGATTGCCGCAGATGCGGTGCACCTTGCCGCCGCACCATTCCGTTACGGGGTAGGCGTTGAGAAGCTCAAAATTTTCGTGAGTGCCGTCTATAAAACAGATATTGAATTTTTTGTTGCCGAGCTTTTTGAGGATTTTCTGCTCGTATTTGCTGTTATCCCAAACAAAGCCGAAATCGCCGCAGACAATCAGGGTGTCGCCTTTTTTGAGCTGCTTGATTGCGGGCGAATCAAAGCGGGAAATATCGCCGTGCATATCGCCGGTTATATAAACCATGGAATTACTCCTTTAATAACATAGTTTAGTGAAAAGTGAAAAATGAAAAGTGAAAAGTTGAGGGGCTGCGCCGCATTTATATCGGGTACGGGTGAAACCCGTCCGAAACTCTTAACTCTTCACTTTTAACTCTCCGCTTATCAAAGCATACTCTAAAACCGCAAAAAAATCAAGGCGTGCGGCATTAAAATTATGGAATGTTAAAAATAACAGTTTATTTATTGAAAAATGTGTGATATACTGTTTAAGTTAGAATTTTTTAAAACGGTGTTGTGATATGAAAAAGATTTTCGGTATATTAATAATAGTGTCTGTTCTTTTGAGCAGCATATTCTGCGTTAACGCAAACGCGGCATATAACGATGTTATGGAGTCGCTCGGGCTTTATTCCGACTGCCTGCTGCTTGTCAGCGCAGATAACTCCGAGGTGATTTTTGAAAAGAATGCGGGCAAGCAGACCGCCCCCGCAAGCCTCACAAAGGTTGTAACCGCCATTGTCGTGCTCGAAAACTGCCCCGACCTGAACGCTTTGGTAACGGTCAACGAATCCTGCATAAAGGAACTCAGCGGCACGGGCAGCTCGCTCGGCGGGCTTATGGCGGGCGAGCAGATGAGCGTTTATGATTTGCTTTGCTGCCTGCTTTTAAAGAGCGCAAACGAAGCGGCAACCGCCCTTGCGGACCATGTTTCGGGCGGCGACAGAGCAAAATTCATTTCAATGATGAACGAAACCGCGCAGAAGCTCGGCTGCGACAACAGCCATTTTGTTAATCCCCACGGTCTTGACGACGAGGACCAATATGTTACCGCGCGCGACATGGCGAAATTCATTCTTCACGCAATGGAATTCCCCGCGTTTGAAGAAATCACAGGCAGGTCAACTTATACGCTTGCAAAAACAAACCTTCAGGAGGAACGCAAGCTTTATTCAACCAACTTTATGCTCAACAACGCATACAAAGACTACTACTGCAAATATGTCAAGGGCGGCAAAACGGGCTCAACCTCAACGGCAGGCCGCTGCATGGTCGCCTTTGCTTCGCACGACGGATATAACTATATAGCGGTTGCACTTAATTCACCGTTCTATGATGTTGACAACGACGGCGTTAACGAAAACGGCGCATTCCTTGACTGCAAGGAAATGTTTGAATGGGCATATAAAAACATTGAGCTTGTTGCGATAGCCGACACAACTCAGATTGTCGGCCAGGTGCCCGTAAAATATGCAAAGGATACCGACTACATAACTCTTTCACCCGCAGAAACCGTTTACAGCCTTGTGCCCGAGGGCACACAGTCAACGGGGCTGCTTGTTGAGCCGATTGAGGGCACTCTGCCGAAGTCGCTCAAAGCTCCCGTAAAAAAGGGCGAGGTTATATGCCGCGCAAAGGTTATGTATGCGGGTCAGGTTATAAAAGAAATTGACCTTGTTGCAAACATGGATGTCAGAATGAGCGTTTTTTCCTTTATCGGCTCAACCGCAAAAAGCATTTTTTCACATTGGATTGTTAAAATTCTTGCAATCGCGGTGATAATAGCATTGATAGTTCTCATTGTATTGAGGCTGAGAAGAGAAAAAGCGCCCACGGTTGGCGGCAAAAACTATCGTGTTCTTAACTACAACGATTTTATGCATATGAGATAAGGAGATTGAAATGGCAAACATCTACAAAGGCAGAGGAAAGCCCGAGGAAGCAAAACAGCTTCTCGAAATGCTGGATAATGTATTCTTTCTTGAGGACGAGGAAGAAACACGCAGAGAATTTTTAACCCTGCTTCCGAAGCTCTATAAGGAGCAATACAACCCCGCCTATAATAATGTAATTATTAAAGAGGGCGACGAAATAAAGGCGGGGGTGGGCTGCTTCCCCTCAGAGGCGATTGCCGCGGGCAAAAAGCTGCGCATTCTCGGCATCGGCAACGTTGCCGTTGCAAGGGATTCCCGCAGCAAGGGCTATATGATTGACCTGATGAACATGGCAATCGATATAATGAAAAACGAAAACTACGATTATTCGCTTCTCGGCGGTCAGAGACAGAGATACGGCTTTTTCGGCTATGAGCCCATCGGCTCCGAATGCCGTTTTTTCATTGATAAGGGCAACATCAGGCGCATCCTCGGCGAGATGCCGAAATCGGCTTATACAGCCCGCGAGGTAACAGAAGCGGACACCGAAATAATCAAAAAAATCAAGGCTCTCAATGAATCGCTTCCGTTTTATGTTGACAGAAGCGAGGAAGCCTATGTTGATATCCTCAAATCCTGGGACAATATTCCCTATGCGGCGTTTGACGGCGATGAATTCAAGGGATATTTTGTTATCGGCAAGCGCGGCGGCAGGCATATTTCCGAAATGAGGGCTGTTGACATGAGCGACACGCTGATGCTCATTGTCTGCGCAATGGAAACCGCAAAAAGCGAGGAAGCATCGCTCAACGTGCCCTTGTTTGACACGGAGCTTTGCGACTATATGAATAAAAACTGCGGCGGCGTTTCAATCGGCACGCCCGAAATGATTAATATTTTCAATTTCGGCAGATTTATCGAAGCATTCCTTTCGGTTAAGGCGAGCGTAACAAAGCTTTGCCCCGGCAGGCTTAACCTGCTTATTCACGGCGTTAAGCGCGATGAGCAGATAGCAGTTACCGTTGACGAAAACAACGCAGTCAGCGTTGAGGAAACAGACGAAAAGCCCGATATCGAGCTTTCGCACAGCGATGCAATTCACTTTGTCGGCGGGCTTTATTCAAAAGACAGGGCAACCATGCAGCAGGCGTTTGCCCAAAGCTGGTTCCCGCTCCCGTTCTTCTCATACGGATTGGATAATGTATAATATTATAAGGGTCGATGCGGGCATCGACCCCTACAAAGCTGAAAATCGAAATCGGCTTGCATGATTCATGCAAGCCGATTTTTGTTTATTTATATTCTTTCATGTATTCGCCGTGGGCTTCGATAAGCTCGTCAACCATTGCCTTGATATCGTCAATGGAAAGCTCTGCGGCGGTGTGGGGCTCAAGCATTGCCGCCATGTAGATATCCTCTTTCTTCTGAGTGATTGCGGCGTTGATTGTCAGAAGCTGGGCATTGATGTTGGTCATGTCCATTGCCGCAAGCTGAACGGGGAGTCTGCCGACGTGGCAGGGGTGGATGCCGTTGCCGTCGATAAGGCAGGGAACCTCAACGCATGCATCTGCAGGCAGGTTGTCGATAAGACCCGTGTTGAGCACGTTGCCGCCTATCTTATAAGGGTTGCCGGTAACAAGGGCTTCCATGATATATGAGGCGTATTCGCCCGAACGCTCGTGGGTAATCTTGCCGTTGTCAAGGATTCTTTCTTTTTCTGCCTTCCAGCCTGCAATCTGATTAACGCAGCGGCGGGGATATTCGTCAAGAGGAATGTTATATCTTTCGATAAGCTCAGGGTACTTATCCTTTATGTAGAAGCAGTTATATTCCGCGTTATGCTCGCTGGATTCTGTGCAGTAATAGCCGAAATTCTTGATATAATCAAATCTGACCATATCGCTGTGCTTTTCGGTTGCATTCTTTTCTGCGGCTCTTTTGCGGATTTCGGGATAAAGGTCGTTGCCGTCCTTATCCTGAATCTCAAGCAGCCAGCCCATGTGGTTGATGCCCGCGATGAGCTCTTTTCTGCCATCAAGCTTATCCTCCATGCCGAGCTTGTTTAACAAATCCCTTGAGCAGCTCTGAACACTGTGGCAAAGACCGATTGTTTTGATTTTGGTATATCTCTGCATATAGCCTGAAAGGATTGCCATGGGGTTTGTGTAGTTGAGGAACCATGCATTGGGGCAGACCTCCTCCATATCTGCCGCAAAATCGCGGAGCACGGGGATTGTTCGAAGTCCGCGCATGATGCCGCCGATGCCGAGAGTGTCGGCAATGGTCTGGCGAAGACCGTATTTCTTGGGCACCTCAAAGTCGATTATGGTGCAGGGGTCATAAAGACCGACCTGAATTGCGTTAACAACAAAGGTTGCGCCGCGAAGAGCATCCTTTCTGTTTTCAACGCCGCAGTATTTTTCAATCTTTGCCCTGCCCTCGTTAACGTTTTTGTTCATTGCCGAGAGGATAATGTAGCTGTCTTCAAGTCTTTCGGCATCAATGTCGTAAAGAGCGATAACGCTGTCGCGAAGAGCGGGGGTGCACATGCAGTCGCCCAAAACGTTTCTTGCAAAAACGGTGCTTCCCGCACCCATGAACGTAATTTTAATCATAATAAAACTCCTTTCGGGATTATACTTGTAATTTACCATATCTTTTAAAGATTTGCAATAAAAACAGGCAAAATCTCTGCATTGTTTTGCAAAGATTTTACCCGTTTGATATTGTTCAGTTGATAATCACGGATTGTTTTCCTCAATCTGCATGGGCTTTTCAGCTCCGATGTTTTCAAGGCACATGAATTTGCCGCTGACGGTGCAGCCGTTTTTTTCATCCGCTGTAATTTCCGACTGCTCAACCTGCAGATATCGGAATCCCTCGCTGCCGCTTTTGAAAAACCGCAGATGAGCCAAAAGCCTTGTCTGCGCCTGCGTCAGAGTTATTTCCGTTTCCTCATAAACGGTTTGCGTGCGTTCCGTCAGCCCGACGGGCAGGGTTACGCCGTTTATGTAAATTTCGCTTTTTTCGCTGTAGGCATTTTCAACCTGCCTGCCAAGCGGAATTGAAAAGAAAAGAAAATCCAGAACATAGCTTTTGCTTTGCGAAACCGCTTTTTTTGCCTTGATTTTTGGGCTCTGCGCCGCCGTAATCTCGCGGCTTGTGCGCGCAACAACATAGCCGCTCGCCTTGCAGAAGCTGACTGTTAAATCCTTGTTTTGCTCAATCCCGCTTATGAGCAAATCGCCCTTGAGCACGGGATTGCCTATTTTCTGCTCCTGCGTGCCGTTAAACGGGCGCAGAATAACAATCTGTCCGTCCCTTGCGGCAACGATATCAGTCGGCTCACCGTCCTCGGCAAGCTCGGGCGATTTCACCGTTTCGCGCACCTCAATGAGCGCCGCGCTGCCCGAAATGTTGATATTGAGCCAAGAAAGCTCTGGCAGCCTGCGCAGGGCTTCAATTTCGGTGGCGGATATGTTGATTCTTGACCCCGCAACGCCGCGCCTGACCCCCAATTCCTCAAAAACGCCGAGCACCGTTTCGGCGGGCACTCTCACATTGCCCGTAACATCAATGCTCCATATGCGCGTTGACAAAATCAGCAATACGGCGGCGCAAAGGCACGCGCCGATTAAAACTCCGACCCGTCGGCTGTGGCGCGCAAGAAAAAACGGCAGGCCGTATTTTCGGCTGATACGCACCCGCATACCCGATTTTCGGGCAACGGGGCGTATTTTTTTATATCCCTCGCGGTCAACGCATGCGCTGATAACGCCGTTACGGCTTTTAAGCTCCCACAGAATAATTTTGTTGTGGCGGCAAAGGTTTATGAATCTTTCGGGGAAGCCGCCCTGCGCGGTGAAGCCGACATAACCGAAAATAAATCTCAAAAATCTTAAAAGAAGCATAAAACCTCCTAATTGCTGTAATCAAGCGCGGTTATTATGCCCTTGATTATCGCTTGCCCGTTTTGCATGGAGGCAATCGTCAGTTCACAGCCGCAGATTCGCACCGTCAGCCTGCCTGTGTTGAGCGCGATAACGCTGTCGCTGTATTCCAGAACACCCTGACAGCCCTCGATTATCGCTTCTCTGTTGCCGCAAAGCTCAATGTGAGCATAGCCCGCAACAGCATCGGGCGGCAGGTCAAGGTTGCGGCTGACGGCTTCGATTATTCTTTCGCCTCTGCCCTGTGTGCGGCAGTTTTTCTTTCTCATTTTAATTCCCCCCGACTTCATGTTATGAATTTAGAGATTTTTGTATGCATATCTTTAATAAACGGGTGGTGAAATGCTGATGAAAAAAATAAAATCACCCGCGCTTGCGGGTGCGGCAATGTTTGTTTTTCTGTTCTTTTTTGCGCGGGAATTCGCCGCGGGTGTGGCGCAGGGTCTTGAAAGCTGCGCAAAAACGGTTATTCCGTCGCTTTTCCCTTTTCTTATAGCGGCTTCGCTTGCGGGCGGCGGTGCTTTGCCCGAAAGGGCTAAAAAAATCATAAATCCGATAACCGAGCGGCTGTTTAATCTGCCTGCCGATACCCTGCCCGTTATCATTCTTGCCCAGCTTGGCGGTTATCTTTCGGGAGCAAAAGCCGCCGACTCTCTCTGCCGCGCGGGGAGCATAACAAAATCGCAGGCGCAAAGGCTTACGCTTTTTTCGGTCAACGCGGGCATGGGTTTTTCCGTCAACGCCCTTGGCAGTATAATGCTTGGGTCGCGGGAAGCGGGGAGGGTGATTTTTATATCGCTCTGCATTTCCTCGCTGATTGCAGGATTTTTCACCCGATTTTTGCCCGATGAAAAGGGCGAAACCCGAAAAATTGCGCCGAAAACCGAGCCGTTTTCCGCCATCGCGGTCAAAAGCGTTTCGTCAAGCGCCGCCGCAATGCTCACCGCCTGCGCGTTTGTGATATTTTTTTCGGGGCTTCTTTCGGTCATAGCCTCTCGGGTGCAAAACGAAAGCCTGCGTATTCTGATATCCTGCCTTCTCGAGGTCACAAACGGCTGTGCGTGCGCGGCGGGCAGAATTTCAATTCCCGCCCTTGCCGCCGTGTGCGCATTCGGCGGGGTCTGCGTGCATCTGCAGGTTTTTGCTCTCACGGAGGGCATCGGCATGAAATACGGTGAGTTTTTTCTGTTTCGCCTGCTTCATGCCGCGCTTGCCTTTGCGGTATGCCATGCCGCACTTCGGTTTTTTCCGATAGATGAACAGGTTTTTCTCTCCTTTTCAAAAAACGCCGCTCTGTGGTCTTTTTCCGCGCCCGCTTCGGTGTCGCTTCTGTTTTTATCGGCTTTGCTGATATTAGACCTTGATAATAAAGCCGAAATATGTTAAAATTTCGGGGAAAGGTGAATGGAGCAATCCGAAAGGGTGTTGAACTGATGAAAAACAAGCTTCTTGAAAAGAAAAAATACCCCGCCGCGTGCGAATACTGCAAGCACGGCAGGCTTTCCCCCGATGAGGAATCGGTTCTCTGCATTAAAAAGGGGCTTGTTGCGCCCGACGGAAAGTGCATGCGCTATTCCTATGACCCGCTTAAACGCAGGCCTAAAAAACCGCCCGTGCTTCAGCAGGCGGACCCTTCGGATTTTGAGCTGTGAGGTAATAAAAATGAAAACAATCAAAGAATTTATCTGTAACCCCCTGCCCACACCCAGCTGCCACGCATCAACCGTTCTTCCGCTGCCCGACGGCACGGTTATCGCCGCATGGTTCGGCGGAACAAAGGAGAGCACCGCGGATGTTGACATCTGGTATGCCCGCCGCGACGAAAACGGCTGGAGCAAGCCCGCGGCGGTAAGCTGCAACAAGCGTCTGCCCCATTGGAATCCCGTTTTGTTTTTGCGCAAAAACGGCGATGTTGTGCTGTTTTTCAAGGTTGGCAAAGAAATTTTTTCGTGGCGCACCTTTGCATGCGTTTCAACCGACGGAGGCAAAAGCTTCGGCGCTCCGTATGAATTGGTAAAGGGCGACAGAAGCGACGGCAGAGGCCCCGTTAAAAACAAGTGCCTGCGACTTGAAAGCGGAAGAGTGCTTGCACCCGCATCAAACGAAAACCGCGGCTGGAACTGCTTTGTTGACATTTCTGACGATGACGGTGAAACCTGGCGAAAAACTCCGAAAATCAAAACCGAGCAGGCAGTGCCCATTTTCAACCGGCAAAATAAATACACATCAAACCTTATCCCCATGATTCAGCCCACTCTCTGGGAATCCGCTCCGAACAAAGTGCATATGCTCACGCGCACATCTGTCGGCAGGGCATACAGAAGCGATTCCGAGGACGGCGGCGAAACCTGGTGTCAGGCATATGCAACGGATTTGCCCAACAATAACAGCGGGCTTGACGTTGTTAAAACCCCCAACGGCGACCTTTACTTGCTCTCAAACCCCGTTGAGGAAAATTGGGGCGAGCGTTCACCGCTCACGCTGCAGAAATCAACCGATAACGGCGCAACGTGGGAAACCGTGCTTGTGCTTGAAGAAGAAAAGAAGGACAGCGAGTTTTCATACCCCGCAATCGAATATATGAACGGCGCGCTGTATATCACCTACACCCACGAAAGGCTCAATGTGGCTTTTTGGAAAATAGA
>JAZSGU010000099.1:0-25276 GCA_045532895.1 Acutalibacteraceae bacterium
GATCTCGTCCGCCACTGGCTCCTTCAGTACAGAGTACAGCAGCCGCCTTCCCTGCCGCGCCAGGACCTCTTTCCGGCCCAGGCAGTACAGTGCGAATACAATGCCGATTACTATTACTGCTGCCATATAAATTACCATGGCAATGATAATCTGGAGAGTATTGCTGTCCATAAAAATCCTCCTTGATTTGACAATTCAAAACATTATTTTTATAAAATAATATATTGATTATTTAATTGTACTACCTGAACGGTAAAGATTCAGTAAAGATTATTCGTTTTTAAAAATATCTGCAACTTCGGTAATCATAATGTAGGCGCTCGGGTCAACCCTGTGAACTATATCCTTCATACGCGTAACCTGAAAACGGTTTATTACGAAGTATACCATAGCGTTTTCTTTGTTGGAATATCCGCCGTTGGATTTGACTCTCGTCATACCGCTACCGAATGCATAGGAAAGCTCTGCGCATATATCGTCGGGTTTTACGGTGACTATTATTGCGCATTTTTCGCGGTCAAAGCCCTCAACGATGTAGTCGACCATTTTTAATGCCACGGCATAGGCGATTATTGAGTAAAGGGGGAGAATCCAGCTTTTTGTAATCAATCCGCTGATGATGTAAATAATAAGATTGTAAATCATAACGAAGGTTCCTACGGTGATGCCGATTCGTTTTGCAAAAACCACCGCCATTACTTCAATTCCGTCCATTGCACCGCCAAAGCGTATCGCAAGGCCGCTTCCAACGCCCGATATCACGCCGCCGAAAAACGCACAGAGAAGCAAATCCGTGCCCGCCAATGGCGAAGCAACGCTCACATCAACAGGGAAAACATCAGTTATCAGCCATGCAAAAAGCGAATAAATCGCAACCGTATAAACCGCATAAAACGTGAAAAGCTTGCCCTGCTTTTTTAAGCCGAAAAGAAAAAGCGGTATATTCAAAGCTGCAAGAAATATTGAAAGGGTAAGATATTCGGGAGTAATCTGCGCAAGCAGCATTGATGTGCCCGAAATTCCGCTGTCGTAAAGATTGACGGGATAGAGAAAAATAGTAACACCGATTGCGTTGATAATTCCCGCAAGGGTCAGCATTATCATGTTTTGCCATCGAATTCTTCTTAGTTTTTTGATTTTTTCCATTATTCCTCCTGACTGTCTAATGTGTAAACAAACTTTTTTGGCGAAATTATAGCCGTCATGATTGCGCTTTTATTTATTGTTTTCACAATATATCTGAAAATCATATCGTAGCGTAAAAACTGACGAGATAGATTTTCGTTGATGATGTGAAAAAGCACAGGCAATACTTTGTGTATTGCCGAGCATTTTGAGCTTCAGCAGCGGAAATATAGCCGTCAGGATTACGCATAAGATATGATTTTGAGATATAAAAATAAAAGGCAGGGGTACGCATACCTCTGCCGCTTTATTTTGACTTATGCTTCCTTAACAACTACCTGTTTGCCGTTATAATAACCGCACTCGGGGCAAAGTCTGTGAGCTCTCTTGTACTCACCGCAGTTTGAGCACTTCTCAAGCTGGGGAGCGTTCATCTTCCAAACGTTGGAGCGTCTCTTGTCTCTTCTTGCCTTAGAGACTCTTCTCTTGGGTACTGCCATGCCTAAGCACCTCCTTAATTTTGTGCTTTATTAAACCCTGAGGTTTTGTTTTTAATTATCCAAAAGCTGCTTAAGTGCCGCAAGACGCGGGTCAATTTCTTTTTCGCAGCTGCATGAACCTGTGTTAAGATTCTTGCCGCATTTCGGGCAGACTCCCTTACACTCCTCGTCGCAAAGAAGCTTTGCGGGAAAATCAAGGAAGATATCCTCGGTTATAAGCGGTTTCAAATCAAAGCGAAGCTCGTTGACAAGCAAAAGCTCGTCATTGGTTTCGTCGTTAAGGTGGGTAACGAGAGTGTGGAAAATATCCGTTACGATTGCGGGCTTTATCGGCTTTGCGCAGCGGTCACAGCTTGTTTCAAGCTCAAACTCCGCTTTTGCGCGCATTTCAACAATGCCCGTGTAGTTGCCGGCAGAGCCTTTGACTCTTACGGGAGTCGTGAACGGTTTTGTTCCGGAAATTTCCTGGTCAGAAAGGTCAAGCTCGAAATCGAATTCTTTGACCATGCCCTCGTTATTAAAAATAGGTTCTAAATCCAATATCATAAATTTACACCTGAAATCACGCACAAAATATTATATAGTTGTTGGCGCGATTTGTCAACTAAAATTTTGACTTAAATTCAGATTTTTTCACAAAATGTAAAAATTCTTTCGGGAAGGTCACATTCATCGCATGAAACGGTGAAGGTTATATCCTGCTCTGCAAGCTTGCTGAGCTCTGAAACCTTTTCAAGGAAGCTTGCAAGTGCTTCAAAATCTCTTCCGCCGATTTTGAGAGTTGCATCAACAAGAATATCTGTTATGTCATGGTCACCGGCAACGATTCCGCAAAGGAAGCCGTAGAATGC
The DNA here is from genome assembly GCA_045532895.1 of Acutalibacteraceae bacterium. GTDB lineage: Bacteria > Bacillota > Clostridia > Oscillospirales > Acutalibacteraceae > CAG-177. The sequence goes on from JAZSGU010000099.1 coordinate 2,477, forward strand.
ATCATAGCCGGAAACTTTATAATGGTCGGTTTCAACAAGTCTTGCTCTGTAGTTGACATCATATGTCAAAAGTCTTTCTTTTTCGATGCATACAACATTGCCGTTGGACTTTTCAACTGCGCCGTTGACAAGCTCGATAAGCCTTTTTGTTTTGCCTGAACCTTTGTTACCGATAATGAGTTTTACCATTTTGAAATCCTCCTGTGTGTTTATTTGAGTCTTGCTTCAAGCGCCTCTTTCTCTGCTTCATAGCCGGGTTTGCCGAGAAGGGCGAACATATTCTTTTTATAGCTCTCAACGCCGGGCTGGTCAAAGGGATTAACGCCGAGAATGTAGCCCGAAATGCCGCATGCCTTTTCAAAGAAATAAATCATCCAGCCGAGAGTATATTCATCCTGCTTGTCAATTTCAATAACAATATTGGGAACATCGCCGTCTGTGTGGGCGAGAACCGTGCCCGCAAAAGCCTTGCTGTTGACATAGTGAACTGTTTTGCCTGCAACAAAATTAAGACCGTCGCCGTTGATATCGTCGAATTCAATCTCAACATCCGTTTTGGGATTGTTGACCCATATTACGGTTTCGAACAGGCCGCGCTCACCCTGCTGAATATACTGACCGAGCGAATGCAAATCGGTTGAAAAGATTGCAGAGGTGGGGTAAATACCCTTGAATTCCTTGCCTTCGCTTTCGCCGAAAAGCTGCTTGAACCATTCGCACCAAAGGGTCATCGAAGGCTCATAAGCTGCCATCATCTCAAGCTTTTTGCCGTCGCGATAGAGCAGGTTTCTGATTGCCGCATATTTGTAGCAATCGTTTGCTGCAACATCGTCCGTAAGATAAGCCTCTCTCGCATCTGCCGCGCCCTTCATGAGAGCATCAATATCAATGCCCGCAACGGCTATTGGGAGCAGACCGACTGCCGTAAGCACGGAATATCTGCCGCCTACATCGTCGGGAACAACAAAGGTTTTGTAGCCTTCGCTGTCCGCCAGAGCTTTGAGAGCACCTCTGGACTTGTCCGTTGTAACATAAATTCGCTTTGCCGCTTCTTCCTTGCCGTATTTTTCCTCGGCAAGCTTTTTAAAGATGCGGAAAGCAATGGCTGTTTCGGTTGTTGTGCCGGACTTGGAGATAACATTGATTGAGAAATCCTTGCCCTCGATAAGCTTTATGAGCTCCGCAACAGCCGAAGAGCTGATTGTATTGCCGCCGAAATAAATTTCGGGGGTATCCTTTTTGACAAGATTATAGTTGTTGGACTTTATAAATTCGATAGCCGCTCTGGCTCCGAGATATGAACCGCCGATACCGAGAACAACAAGCACCTCGGAATCCTTTTTGATTTTTTCGGCGCATTCTTTAATTTCCGCAAATTCCGCCTTGTCATAAGTTACGGGCAGGTCAACCCAGCCAAGGAAATCGCTGCCGAGCCCTGTGCCCTCGTGAAGCATTGCATGAGCCTTTGAAACCTCTGCCTGCATTGCCTCAAGCTTTTCTTTGCAGGTATATTTGCCCGCATAGTTGAGATTGAGTTTCATCGCCATCTCTTTTAATTACACCCCTACTATAAAAAACAAAAGTTATTTAATATATTTTACCCTATAAACGCGCGCATTGCAACAGAAAAAAGTAAAATTTATTATAATTATTTTTAAATAAAGGGTGTTTTATATAAAAAGAAGAATAAATACGGCATAAATTTCTTTTGCCGTATTTATTCTATCATATTTATGCAAATAATGCAAACGGTTTAATTTTGAATCTGATGCATTCACCTTATGATGCTATCGCTCTCAAAATGCGTGTGAAAACGATTGAGAAAGTGAGTGCCTTAACCGAATCGGGTGCAGAGAGGCTATATTCGCCCAAAACCTCATCACCGAGCCTGAAGGTGACTGTGCCGAGCACCTGCCCCTGCTCAACGGGCGCAGCAACATCAACGGCAAGGTCAATCGTCTGCGTTATATCTCCCTCCCTGCCCTTTTCAATCAAAACTGGCTGTGCCTGCGGAATTTTTGGGCTTATGCTCTCAACAACCCCATTGAGCACCCCAACATCGGGTATCAGCGATGCATCTATCTCGGGGGTAACTGTTGAATAATTTGCAAAACCCCAGTTGAGCATTGCTTTTGCTGTTTCAAACCTGTCTGTGCTGTTGTCGCTGCCCATTACAACGGCAATAAGATGCGTACCGTCGCGCAATGCGCTGGCAGAAACACAGCACCCTGCTTTTGAGGTTGTGCCCGTTTTCAGCCCCGTTGCGCCCTCATAGAAGCGAACAAGCTTGTTTGTGTTGACAAGCTCCGTCTGACCGTTTCGCAGCGAATCCATCCATATCGTTGTATAATTGGTGATAAGCTCATGCTTTAAAAGCTCCCGCGACATAATCGCAACATCCATGGCGGTTGTTAAATGGTTTTCTGTTGTGTCGTCGAGACCCGTGCAGTTTTCAAAATGGGTGTTCGTCATGCCGAGCTCGGCGGCTCGGTCATTGAGCATTTTAACAAACGCCTCGTCACTGCCCGCTATGTATTCTCCAAGAGCGGTGCAGGCATCGTTTGCGCTGTAAACGGCGGTTGCTTTGAGAAGCTCATCAACGGTCATCTGCTCGCCCTCCTTGAGCCATATCTGCGAGCCGCCCTTCGACGCGGCAGAGCCCGTAACCGTTACAACATCGGCAAGCGAAATTCTGCCCTCATCAATAGCTTCGCATACAAGCAGAAGCGGCATTATTTTTGTTACGGAGGCGGGATAGAGCTTTTCGTTTTCGTTATACTGCATAAGCACCTTTCCCGTTGATGCATCCATCAGCACAGCCGCCTTTGCTTTTATTTCAACGGGCGTCGCGGTCTGCGCCGCATATACGGGAACACTCACCGCCAGCAAAATCACCGACAAAATAACAGTTAAAAGTTTTTTCATATCAACTCCCCTTTCACATTACAAATTAAATATATGTAATTAATCAGATTGATTATCACTGATTTTTATGCTATAATAATATTCAACCGATTTTAAAGGAGATTTTTATGAAAGCCGCATTTTATACTCTCGGCTGCAAGGTTAATCAATATGAGTCGCAGGCGATGGCGCAGAGCCTTGAAAGCCGCGGTTTTGAGATAACAGACCATTCGGAGCAAGCCGATGTTTATGTTATAAATTCCTGCACGGTTACTGCCGAAAGCGACAGAAAAACAAGGCAGGCAGTCCGCCGCTTCAAAAAGCAGCATCCTGACAGCATTGTTGTTCTCACGGGCTGTATGCCGCAGGCATTTCCCGAAGCAAGCGGAAGTCTTAACGAAGCGGATATTGTTATCGGCAATAAAAGCAACCGCATGCTTTATGACTACATAATGCAGTATATCAACAACAGCGGCAGGATAGTTGCCGTTGAGCAGCATAAATCGAGCGAAGCTTTTCAGGGCGACACAATTTGCTCTTTCCGCGAAAGAACCAGAGCATGCGTCAAGATTGAGGACGGCTGCAACCGTTTTTGCTCTTATTGCATTATCCCCTACGCAAGGGGCAGAGTGCGTTCAAAACCGCTCGACGAGCTAAAATCAGAGATTTCCGCACTTGAAAAGAACGGATTTTCCGAGATTGTGCTTGTCGGCATAAACCTTTCCGCCTACGGCATGGGAGCGGATTTTAACATTGTTGATGCAGTAAGACTTGCGGCATCGTTTGACGGCATAAAAAGAGTTCGCCTCGGCTCGCTTGAGCCCGACCACATTACAGACGATATTATTGCGGGGCTTGCGGCGATTCCGAAATTCTGCCCGCAGTTCCACATATCGCTCCAGAGCGGCTGCGACAGCACACTCAAACGCATGAACAGGCACTATGACAGCGCGGAATACTATGAGCTTTGCCAAAAGCTCCGCGCGGCGTTTGACGGCACAACAATCACAACGGATATCATGGTCGGCTTCCCCGAAGAAACCGAAGAGGATTTCGAAGCTTCGCTTAAATTTGCCGAAAAGGTCGGCTTTGAAAAGGTGCATGTTTTTCCCTATTCTATAAGACCCGGCACTCCGGCGGCAAAAATGAAAAATCAGGTTGAAAAAGCCGAAAAGGAACGCCGTGCGGCAAAAATGAGCGTCGCATGCGAAAAGATAAGGCAGGATTTCCTCAAAAATCAGATTGGCAAAACGCTCGAATTGCTCGTTGAAGAATATCACGGGGGCTTCGCACAGGGCTACACGGCAAACTACACCCCCGTCAAAATAGCTACGGAAAAAGAACTCCACGGCATAATAAACACAGAAATCACCGCAGTCGACGGCGATTTCTGTGTTGGAATTTAATTATTCTTCTTGCTTAAAGGCTTTCGCACAAGCAGGCTTGTGAGGGCTTTGCCGTTGAACGGAATAAGCGGATAAAGATAGCATTGACCCGTAACCGTTCTGGTTGTTGCAAGCTCAACCACAATCAGCGCAATTCCCGCAATAAATCCCCAAAGATTAAACAGAGCGATAAGCGCAATGAGCATCATTCTGAAAAGCTTGAATGCATAGCCGAGCTCGAAGCTTGGCTGGGTAAAGTTAGTCAGCGCAACAAACGCCATATAGAGCACAATCTCGGCAACAAACCAACCCGCCGAAACAGCAAATTCACCGAGCACAAGAGCACCGATAACGCCGAACGAGCTGCTTAACGACTGCGGCGTGTTGATTGAAGCAAGGCGCATGGCATCAATAACAACTTCAACTATAAAGAGCTGGGCAACGATTGGAACGGTGTTCGGCTCTTCTATTTTTATAAATTCGAGCCATTCCGGAATATATTGCGGGTTTTGAATAAGCAGCAGCCAAATCGGAATGAGAAGCATTGTCATGCCGAAAATCGCCATTCGGATTATGCGCATATATGACCCGATAACGGGTGACATATAATAATCGTTGGTGTCCTGCAAAAAATCAAAAATGCCCGTGGGTATTATCATAGCCGCGGGTGAATTATCCGTCAGCACAACAAGGCTGCCCTCAAGCACGCTTGCGGCGGCGGCATCGGGTCTTTCGGTGTAGCGCACCTTGGGGAACGGATTAAACCATTGCTTGGGCACAAGGCAGTCAATGAGGCTTTGCTGACCCATTGTGAGCGAATTTATACTGACGGAATCAAGCTTTTTTCGCAGAGCTTTGAGCATTTTGTCGTTAACCTTGCCCTTCATATAGCATATAACAACATCGGTCTGCGAAACCTTACCGACGGAGTGAATTTCCATTGTCAGCGCGGTGTCCCTTATTCTTCGACGTATAAGCGCGGTGTTAAAAACAAGCGTTTCAACAAAGCCGTCATGCGGTCCGCGCAAAACCTTGTCATTATCCGGCTCACCAACCGAGCGCACGGGATAAGTTCTTGCATCTATTATTATTGCTTCGCTGAAGCCTTCAACAATCATTCCGACTGCGCCTGACAGCACGGATTTTATGAAATCGTCAACATTTGAGGTTATATCCGTTTCAACATAAGGAACAAATCTGTTTGCAAATTCGCGGGCGGTTTTGAGCGTTTTAAAATCCTTTTCCTGCGCATTCATCATGAAGGAATTTATTTTGAACATAGTTTCGTCCTTGCAAAAGCCGTCCACAAAATAGATTTTAATGTTATGCCTGTCAACCTTTAAATCCTTGCCCACAAGGTCAAAGCTGGCGTTCAGCCGAAGCGCGTTATCAAGCATGGCAACGGTGCTTGTGTAGTCGCCTAAAAACGTCTTTTCTATTTCAAGCCCTCCAAACAACAAATGGTGGCAGAGAAGTCTCTGTCACCATTTATTATTATCATTTTATTTATCTGTATTCATTATAGAGATTGACAATCGCATTCCATGTCAGCGGGCCTACAGCGCCCGTCTGCGGCAAGCCTGCGAGCCTTTGCACAGCAATAACCGCCGCTTTGCTCTGGTTGCCGAAAATGCCGTCAACCGTTATCAGAGGCACGGCGCTGTTGTTTTGGGCTATCGTGCGCAAAAATGTTTGTATCTGGGTCACAACATTTCCGCTTGCGCCCGTTGTTACCGTATATCCAGGGTAAAGGAGCGAGGAATATGAACGGTATTCCTCGGGCAAAGAGTTAAGTGTTGCATAATAAGCATCTATAATTGCATTCCATGTTGCCCTGCCGACAATTCCGTCAACCGTTAAGCCGTATTGGCTTTGGAATTGGCGCACGGCGTTTTCCGTTGCGGGGCCGAAAATGCCGTCAACGGTAATCTGCGGCAAGCGGTCATTGAAGAATCCGAGGAAATTGAGAAAATACTGGATTGCCCTCACATCGTTGCCCCTTGACCCGCGTTTGAGCACCTCGCTGAAAATCCGCTCAACCTCGCTGATGGTTATTCCCTCAGAATAAAGCTCCGACAAACGCTTAACCGCATTATAAATCCGCTTTATCTGATACCATGTCGCCTTGCCGACTATGCCGTCAGGCGTAAGGTTAAATATACGCTGAAACTGAATAACCGCCGCCCGCGTTGCCGCATCAAAAAAGCCGTTTGCATCGGGAATTGCGGGGATTGACGGATAATTCTGCCTTATTCTGTTGAGCTGACGCTGAATTGTTCGGATATCCTCTCCGCCGAAAGAGCCTATGCGAAAAAGCGTGCCCGGATATGATTCGGTTATATTCCTGACGGGCGCATTTCTGACAATATTGATGTCATTACCGTAGTAATTCTGCAAAATCTGATACGGCGTTCTGCCCTGATTTGCAAGCGTTACCGTGCCCCATTGCGACAAACCGCGGCAGGTGACATTTCTGCCGTCGCAATATTCCGTGAAATAAGGCTGAATCTGGTTGCCTTTTGTCACATAATCGTTAAAAAGCTCATCAACAATGCGCGAAATATTCGAAAATATATCTCTGCCGTCAACATACGCCTGGTCATATGAAGTTGAGTTTGTTATGTCAAAATCATAGCCCCTGCTTCGGTAATACTCTGTGAAAATGCGGTTGAGTGCAAAGGAAATCTGCGCATATATGTTGGCACGCAGAGCACTTTCAGGCCATGTGGGATAAACCTCGCTTGAAGCAACGTTTTTAATGTAGTCCGTAAACGGCACGCGAACATTACGCGCATTTGAATTGGGCGACCCGAGGTGAACAGTTATATACTCCGGAATTACAGGTGTTACTGCCATTTTTCTTCCCCCTAGCCGCGCAAAGTGTTTGCGTTTGTTTCGTCAACAACAATCGGCTCGGGCTCGCCCATGCCTGCGGATTTTGCGAGCATGCGCACAGGCTGAATAGATTCAACGCCTGAAAATACGGGCACATTTGAAAACACGGCACGCACGAACGCAGGGTGCTCAACATAAACGGAATAAACCGTGTAAGGCAGGCGAGCATTTGCACCTGTTTGCGGGCTTTGCGCAATCTCTTTGGGCGGTGCAGGCAGGCGCACGCTTTGAGTAACGCCGTCAATATCAGTCAAACCGTCAAAAACGGCAACATTACCGCTCGGAAGCTCAACAAAAATCATCACCCGCGCACTGCCTATGCCAAAGCTTCTGTCGGAAGCAAACGCTTCAACGCGCATTGTTCCGCTTTCTGTATTTGCCTCAAGGAAATCGTTGATATCACGGCAACGCGCTCTTTGTTCAGGGGTTGCGCTGCCTGCAAGCCTTGCGCAGTTTTCGCGAAGCATGCGGGCAACATCAATCGGCTCATTCCTGAAAGCATCTCTGTCCTCAAGAGGCATTTCAACCTGCGCAGGCACAGCCTGCCTTTCCTCTTCGCGTGTTTCCTCTTGCATTTCAACAGCCTGCGTTTGCTGCTCCGGCATATCGGGCAAGGGATTGCTTCTGTCGCGTTCAAAGGGTTCATCATTTTCCAAAGCCTCGCTCATTTCTCTTTCCCTTGCATCAAGGCCGTTCACATCCGGCCGCGGATATCCCGCCGTGTTGTTACGCCTGCTGAACTCCAACATTTCGGCTTTGTATCTATCCATAAGCTTTTCCATTTCATTTCTGTCCATAGCAAAACCTCCGTTTCTCACTTTCAATATATTATAAACGGAGCATTTTGGTGACAAAAAGGAGCTGTAAAAAACTAACCGTTTTTTACAGCTCCTTAATTTCAGTTGTTGAAAGTAATGACTTCTATTAGTCCTCTTTCTTTTTTCTGGTGATTACATAAGCCGCAGCAGCAGCGCCGGAAATAATAGCGAATGCTGTCAGACCGCCTGCAACCGAACCTGTGTCAGGGATGGGAACATCAACATCGGCATTGTCTGATTTCTTTGACCATGTTGCCTCAAATACGAGGTCGGTTTCGCCCATCTTTTCAGGAACTTCGGGATTCCAGCCTTCAAAGTTGAAGCCGTCCTTTGTCGGGTCAGCAGGAACGGGAATCTTTGTTCCTTCAACTACCTTGTAGGTCTTGTAAACTTCACCGTCAACAAGGTAGGTAACTGTGTGAGTATGCTTAACAAGTCCGCCGATACCGATGATGGTGATAATACCGCCAACGATTGCCGCGCCTGTGATTGCTGCATTGATGCCTGCGATTGTTGCGATAACACCGCCTGCAACTACAGTTCCGCCAACAATAACGGTTACGAAGTCCTTATCGATTTCCCACTGTGCCTCAAATGTCATGTCATGAGCAGGCATTGCATCGGGAACTTCAGGCTCCCAGCCAACGAATACGAAGCCGAACTTTTCAGGGTCTTCGGGGATTTCGATTGCTGCGCCTTCAGCATAGAACTTGGTTGAGTGGGACTTGCCGTCAACAAGGAATGTTGCCATGTACTTGCCCTCTGTTACTGTTGCCCACTCTGCTGTGAATACAAGATCTTCTGCGGGCATTGTTGAGGGTACATAGGGATTCCAGCGTGAGAATACCTTGGTCGGGTCAGAGCTTGTGGGGTCAGCGGGAGCATTAAGCTCTGCGCCGTAAAGAAGCTCAAACTCATCATAAACTTCGCCGTCTACCATAAAGGTTGCGGTATATTTATTAAGCTCATACTTGGCATATGCAACAAGGTCTTCGCTGCCCATTACATCGGGAAGCTTGTTGCCTTCTGCATCAAACCAGCCAACGAAGGTTGCGCCTGTCTGTTCGGGAGCCTTGGGATTAACAATGGGGTCACCCTCTTCAAAGCTCTTTGTGTCATAGGGAGCAACACCCTCGCCCTGAGCGAGATAATAGGTTACTGTATGAGTTGTTTCGGGAACTTCATCCCACTTTGCAGTGATTGTAACGCCGCCTTCGGGCATCTTGCCGTCTGCGGGAACGCCGTCCCAACCTGCGAATGTAAAGCCGCTCTTTGTGGGCTTTTCAAGTGATTCAACATCGATTGTTTCGCCAACGGCGTAATCCTTTTCGTTCTTGTCTGTGCCGTTTGAGAATAAGCCGCCGTTTGCATCCATTGTGAGAGTGCCAAGCTTAACCTCAGGCTTTGCTTCCCACTTAGCAACAACAGTTACATCGTTGCCGGGCATTGTTACGGGAATGCCGGGTTCCCAACCTGCGAATGTGAATCCGTCTCTTTCAGGATTTGCAACGGGAGGAATCACGGTGCCTTCAGCATATTTTGCCTCGAAAGGCGCTGTGCTGCCGTTGAATGTACCGCCGTTGGGGTTAATTGTGAGTGTGTATTCCTTAACTTCAACGGGCTGTGCGATCCAGTAACCTGTAACGGTTACATCGTGTGCGGGCATTTCTTCAATCTGTGTTGCGATATTGCCGTTATAATACCAGCCGCTGAAGGTGTAGGTTACTTCACCAACAGTAATAGTTGTGAGAGCATCTGCAAGCTGAACATCTGCAGTTCCTTCAACAGCCTTGTGAGCTGCGGGAAGAAGTGCCTCAGCGCCTGCAGGAACTGTTCCTGTGTAAGCATAGGAAATTTCGTATTCCTTGGGCTCTTCGTTCTTTGTCCAGCTACCGGTGATTTCAACGGGCTCAGTGCCCATTGTGAAATTTTCGGCATCCTTGCCGTCAATCTGCCAGCCGCTGAATGTATAGGTTGCGCCGTCAACAGTAATTGTTTCGGGAGTTGTTGTGTCAATTACAACCTCTTCGCCCTCTGCATAGAACTCTGCTTCGGGGGCTGCGGGTGCGCCTGCGGGAGCATTGGATACGGTGTACTTAACCTTGTATTCCCACTTTGCGGTGAAGGTTACATCGTCTGTTGAATCAACAACATAGGATGCGCCTGCATCGTTGCCCTGTGCATCAACCCAGCCTGCGAACTTGTAATCATCGCCGCGGTTCATTGCTTCTGCACCGGGGTGAGTAACCGTTTCGCCGAAGTTTGCTGTTGCGGGGTTGGGAGTAATAACAACTGAGCTGCCTGTGTTGTAGTAGATGTTAACGGTTTCGGGTGTGTATGTACCGTTGAGGGTGATACCGCCCTTAACCATTGTGATGGTGCCCTTGCCGTCTGCCTTGTAGGAGTTGCCGGCTTCATCATACCAGCCGTCGAAGGTGTAACCCTCAACCTCGGGAGCCTTTGCAACCGAAAGGGTTTCGCCGATGTTGCCGGACTGTGATGCGGGAGCCTGAACGCTCGCGGGAGCTCCTGTGATTGTGTATGAAAGAGTATAGTCAACGGGAGTGAGAACGGCATCGTCAAATGTCATATCACCAGCACCCATCTTTGTGCCTTCGGGGATATCCCATGCAGTGAAGTTGTAGCCATCGGGAACTTCATATGCGGGAGCTTTGATTTCTTCGCCGTAAGCATAAGGAACTTCGATTGTGTCAACAAGCTTGCCTTCGTCATCATAGATTTCGAAGATTGCGTTGTAGGTGTTTGCTTTCCAAAGAGCCTTATAATCCTTATCTGATGTATAGGTTTCGTTTTCAACAGCGGGTGACCACTTATCGAAAACGTGACCCTCGGGAGCAGCAACTATTTCGGGAAGCTTGAGAGCCTGTCCGTAGGTGCCGCTTGTTGTAACGGTTTCGCCCTGGATATCGCCTGCTTTAAGAGTACCGCCGTTGCCGTTGAAGGTTGCGGTAAATGTCTTGAGCTTGTAGTAAACAGTCAGTTCGTTCTTGCCCTGAGCGATGGTGAGAAGAGTGTTTGTGTTCTTTGCATCATCGGGCTCGTGGCTTACGGAATTATAGAGCGAATCAAATGTAACGGGTACATCTGCTGTTGAGTCTGCTGCGTTCTTAACTACCTCAACTGTTTTGCCGACATCGAGGGAGCCGGTCTTAACAATCATGGGAGGAAGCTCTTCGCCGGTTGCGGGGTTAACGATTACAGCATAAATGGTGTAATCCTGCGCACCGATTTCTACTTCTTTCCACTGTGCAACGAAGTAGAGATTTCTGTTGGGCATGCTCTGAGGAACGCCGATTTTTTCATCTCTTTCAATCCAACCGTCAAACTCGAAGCCTGCGGGAGCGGTAACTTCGGGTGCTGCTACAGCCGCGCCGTAAGCAAGGTCTTCGCTGTAGGATGATGTGCCGTCAGCAAATTTACCGCCTGCAGCATCAAAGGTGATTTTGTAAAGCTCCTGCTGCCATACAGCCTTGATTGTCATATCGCCTGTAATGGTTGCAGTTGTTGCTGTTGCAGGGATTTCGACAGTTGTGTCATCCTCGTCTGTTGACCAGCCGAGGAACTTGCTGCCGGTGTTTTCGGGAGTTTCGAGAGTGATTGTTGTGCCGTAATCTACAGTGTCTTTCTTGGAGTCACTGCCGTCTTTAAATGCACCGCCGTTTGCATCAACGGTGTAGTCGAAGCTCTTGATTTCCCACTGCGCAATGTATTTTGCATCCTTTGCAGGCATTGTTGTGGGAGCATCTTCAATTTCATTGGTTTCTGCGTTAAGCCAACCGACAAACGCGTATCCTGTCTTTGAGGGAGCCTTGGGAGCCTCGATGGGCTTGCCGGTATCCTTTGTGATTGATGTGTGCACTGTTTCGGTGCCGTCATCATTAAGTGTAACATATGTTACAGTGTGGCTTTCGGGAATCCAATGAGCGTAGAGCGTTGCGTCCTTTGTGGGCACTGCGTAAGGCTCGGAAACCTTTGTGCCACCTTCTTTTTCTGTGTACCAACCGCCGAATGTGTAGCCGGTTTTACTTGTTTCAGGAAGCTTCTCAATGCTTTCGCCGTAAGTTCTCTCAATGTTTTCAACCGCTGCGCCGCCGTTGGCGTCAAAGGTGATTTCGATTACGTTAGGCTCAAAGATTGCGATAGCTTCAAAGCCGTCCTCTTCCATTACTGAATCTTCGGGGTCGGGATTCCATGCAATAAATGTGAAGCCGTCTTTCTGGGGAGGTGTTGCGGGAACCGCAATTTCTTCACCGAAAACTGTGGGGATTGTTTCGTAAAGAACCTTGCCGGTCTTATCGAGCTCGTTTTCGTAGGTGTAGAATTTTGCGTCATAAACATTTGCGCTGTCGGTTGCATAAAGCGTTACATCATCCGTTACCGTGTAGGGGAAGTTAACAACGGTATTGTCAGACAATGTCCACGAATTCACAGCCTTGTAGCCTTCGGGAACATCGGATTCAAGAATCTCGTCGCCGTAATATACATTATAGGAATCAACAACTTCCTGACCGTCCATAAATATAACATTATATTCGGTGGGGTTGTAGATAGCTTCAAAGTTCATGTCAGAGGTTACTGTTTCAGGAATGTCGTAATCCCAATCAACAAATGTAACGCCCTGTTTTACGGGAGATTCGGGTGCTTCGGGAGTTTCGCCGTATTCATAAATCTTTGAGTAAGTTCTGTTTCCGCTGGTGGGGAAAACGCCGCCTTCGGTTGCATCGAAATAATATGTGTATTCCTTAATCTCATAAACAGGATAAAGGTCAATATCGTTTGCGGGCATCTTTTCGGGAGGTGTTACCATCTTATCGGGGCTGGTTGACCAACCGATGAAATCATAGCCCTCTTTGACGGGGTCGCCTGCGTTGCCGCCTGCGGCAAATGTGGGAACTTCCGCGTCATAATATGCGCTGAGGGAGTCTGTCTGCTCTCCCAAAGCGTCTGTGAAGTGATAGTTTACATTATATTTATTTCTTGCATAGTAGGCCTTGAGCTTGGAGGAGTTATCAGCAGCAACATTGATTGAAGGAGTGCTCATTGCAGAATCAAGAGTGAAACCTGCCATGGGATACTGGGGAAGGGGGATATTTGCGTTTGCATCAGCAGGAATTTCTTCTGAATATGAAGGCTCATCGGGATATGTTCCGTCGGTAAGCATTTCATATCTCTCGTAGGTATAGAATGTTGTTGCGGGTGCCCAAACGGCATAAACCGTAACGGCATCATAATCGTAAACAACATTTTCACCTACAGCGCCTTCTGCAGGTTCCATAGCTTTATACGACCAGCCCTTGAAAGCATAGCCGCTTCTTGAGGGTGAGGGAACACTCTGGGGGACCTTGCCGATAATGCCCTTGACTGTTCTCTGAGTGTCAGCTTCATCCTCTGAGAAAAGGCCGCCGTTGGCATCAAACACCATTTCGCTCGTTGTTGTGAGCTTTGCAGGGGTGCTTGTAACCTCGGGAACCCAATCATACATGGGATAATAGCTGTAATATCTGTAGACGCCGGGCTCGCCCATATAAACGTCAACAAACATTCTTTCTTCGCGCCAGTCGGAGCAGTCATAGAACTCAGGTACCTTTGCGTAGCCGAATTCATCAACTGTTTCCGTTCTGTCATCAAATGTCTTTTCCGAATTTTTTTCGGAATATGCGTTTACAACAAGGTCATATTCAAACAGCCACTGGTCGCCGTCGAAATAGAAGTTGTTGATGCCGGAATTGAAGCCGAATGTGGTTGCGATAAGGTCTCTGTTATCAAAATATGCTGCCTGCTCTGAGGGCTTTGTGATTTTGTTGCCGTCATTATCGACAAGCATATTTTCTTTGATAAAGTCCATACCGAAACGGGTCCAGCCGCTTTCATAGTGTCTCCATGAAGCGTTGGATTCAAGACCGTATTTGCCGGAAACCTCCGTTTTGGGGTCTGTTCCGATATAATTATTGTTTGTTGTAAGCACTACCGAGGTTCCTTCACTGTAAGCGGAACCGGGGGTAAAGTAGTCCGAATCAAACAAAAGAGCAAGTTCACCGGCATACGAGGCAAATTCGGTGCCGATATAGACCCTTGCCTTAACAGCCTCGCCGGGTGCTGCCTTTGTTGTTTCAATCCATTCTCCGTCTTTTTCTCTGAAGAACTTTACGGTGAAGGCTATGCCCTTCTTCTCTTCTTCAATAGTCCAAGCGGATGCTGCAACTGACATGGAACTGAACATCATAACAAAAGCCAAAAGCAATGCTAATGATTTCTTTAAACGTGCCATATGCATTTTTCCTCCTTAATGCTCGAAAGCCGACAAGCGACACTTTCGTATAATACAAGTTATTTTATCACACTTATAAAATAATTTCAAGTGCGTTTTATAATATTTTTGTTATAAAATAAGCGCGGTTTTTTGTTGTTATTAACCTAATCTCTCTGTTTCCGTGCCTTCGTCAACAACTTTTGCGGCGCGTATTTTTGCGAGTTCATACATCATTGTGTCTCTTGTTTTGCCGTGAACATTAAAGAACAAAAGGGTTACACCCTTCATAAAGCGTCCGATTGCTGGCGCAAGGGCAAAAACAGTCCAGATACCCGCAAGCATATCAGGGTCCGTCTGCGGAATAACAAAGCCATTGGCATCTTTAAGGGGCTCAAAGTGGATTGCATCAATAATAACACCGCTGAGAATATTCGCCACAGCAGTTGAAATAAGGGTCATGTAGCCCATTGCAGCGGTAATGGTTGCCTCGTTGCGCACACCGGACTTCCATTCAACATAGTCATAAAGGTCGCCGTTTAGCGCGGTGCTGCAATATCTCTGAATGCTGTTAACCGCGCCGCAGCAGGTGAGCGCAAAAACAATCCAAATCATATTCAGGATAAAATGCTCCTCACCAAAGGGCTTGTAACCGACAAGCCACATAATAAAATAGCATGCACCGCAGAACATATAGCTGCCCGCAGCAAGATTCCTTAAACCGAATTTTCTTGTGAGCTTCGGTGCAAGAGGGAGCACGAAATAGCTGGGAAGACCCGTGAACAAGCCTGCAACAGAGCCGAGAGAAAGCTTGCCCATGCAGTTTATCCAGAAAAATTCCTCAACCATGCCGCCGGTACCCTTGCCGACAGCAAAAAAGTTTTTAATAATAAGAATCCACATCGGTCTGCATGTGCCGACGGTTTTAAAGGTTTTGATAAGTCCCATCTGCTTCATTTCTTCACGCGAAGCAAGAGGCATTCTCTCTTTGAGCGAGAAAAAGCCGTAGGTTCTGAAAATAAGGACACAGACGATGAAAAAAATCGCACCGCCGGTGTAAACATATCGCGTGGGGACATTCAAAAAGTCAACAAAAAGCGGAAACAGCGAAGGCAGCCACACGCCCGCAAGGTCAGCATAAGCGTCTGTAGCAATAAGCCTGTTTCGCTCGGAAATGTTGGGGGTTATGTTATAAAGAATCGTCTGATAGCTTGTGTTATAGAATGAATTGGCGATAGACCCGATATAGTTAAACAAGAAAAACCATATAAAAAGCGACATCTGGCTCATGCCGTCAGGAAGCACCCAGGGAGTGAATGCCGAGAAAAACCAGAAAGGCAGGGTCAGAATAAGATACGGGCGCACTCTGCCCCAACGGGTTCTTGTTCTGTCGATTATCAGACCCGAGAGAGCATTGTCAATCGAGTCTAAAATTCCGCTGACCGTGCTTGCCGTTGTCCATGTTTTTGCGGAAATATTCAAAAATGTTGTGGCAAAATAAAACAGTCTTTTTGATGAAAACGAACTCCAGTTTGTGTCGCCGAAGCCCGATAAAATATATGCAATGTAATGTTTGGGGCTCAAATAAAGCTTGGTTTGCTGGTCAACATGTCTTTGAACAGCTTCATCAGCCGGCGCGGATGCACTTTTATTCTCATATGACATAGCCATAAACCTCCTGTGCGAAATTTCCAATATACAGTGCATTTTATTATATTTCAATAAAAAAATCAAGCAAAATCCGGAAGTTTCCGAAATTTGCCTGATTTGTTCTTTTACAGTTTGAAATTTTTGCTCTTTAACGGTGTCTTGCTGCGAGTCTTCCAAAAGCTGTTTGCGTGGATTTCAACATAGTATTCGCCCGAATCAAGTCCGCTGAAATCAACACTCAATGTTTTGGGCATGTCATAAAAATAGTATTCGCTGAAAATATTTGAACGGCGTACGATAACTCCGTCGGCGTTTTTGACGGTTACATTGTAGTCGTCAACATAATCCTCGCTGATTTGAGCCTGGTCAAAGGTAACGGTGAAGCCGTCTGCCTTGATTGCCGAAATTTCAGCCTTTGCACCGTCTGCAAAAGCAGGAGCAACCGTGCTCTTATAGCGCATATCCGTGTAGAGGAATGAATCGGGGTCCCATGCTGTGTCAATCTTCCATGTGTAGGGGAAGAAGTTTGAGGTTATAAGGTCATAGGGATATATTCTCACGCGTTTTTCGGCATCCGCCTCAACAATGAGCATCTGTGCAGCTTTTTCCTTGCCGGGCGGGCAGGTACCGTAAACCTTGTCAAACTCATCAAGCTCAAAATAGCTCAAAGTGCCTGTGCCGAGGCAGGTGAAATTCTTCTGATGGATTGAACGCGGGTCGTTGATGGGTGCATGTGAGTGACCCGAAAAATCTATAACCTGCGGATAATTCACAAGAATATCCGTCAATTCATCCTCGCCCCAGTTGATGCTGCCGTAAACCGTATCTGTTATGTGGGGATGCTGGAAAAAGAAGATGGGTCTTTGCGGGTCGTCCTGCGCAGCCTTTTTCAATTCGGCTGATACCCATTCTCTTTTTGCATCGTCAAAATGACAGCCGCCCGTGCAGGTTACGCTGATAAAGTGGAAGCCGTTGATTATTTTGTGGGTATCGGGCTGCATAGCAAAGATTTCTTTGAATCTTTTGAGCGCGCCCTCCTCGCCGTCATGCATAAACTCATGGCTTGCAAGAGAAAGAGTAACTTGGGTACCCTCTTTTATATTGCTGTCAAGGGTTTCTTTGAACGCAGTCATCTGCTCATATGTGCCCCTTGTTGCAAAATCGCCGACAACATAAAGAGCATCCAGCTTTGAATATTCTTCATTTTCGGCAAGAGCATAAGCTGTTTTGAGCGCTTTATCCATTCTTTCGCGCTCAACGCTGTTTTCATCTCTGTAGTGAATATCACTCACAACAAGAAACCTTAAAACGGGCTTAAAATTTTTATCAAAGGCCATTTTGACCATCCTCCGTCAACATATATATTAATGTATAAAGGAGCTGTCCCGAAACGAAACAGCTCCATGGATTTTATTTGCCGTAAATCAGGTGTTTGCGAAAAGGAACTCGGTAACGAATTTGGCAACGCTCTTATAAATATCCGAAACCATGCCCCACATGTTAACAGAGGGAAGCCATGAGGTAAAGTTCTCAAAGAAAGTTGACCAGTCAAGAGCCTTGATTCTGTCGATAAGGCTGGGCTTGGTTTCTTCTGCCTTCTTCTCTGCAGCGGAAACGCTGATTGAATATGTTTCATTTGTGAAAACTGTGCCTGCGCTTACCTTAACGTAGTATGTGCCTGCCTCAAGAGCGGCAGTTTCCGCAACAAGCTTGGTGCTGTCTGCTGTGTTGTATGCAACCGTAATTTCCTTGCCCTGCTGGTTAACCATTGTGAGCTTCCATTTGCCGCTTACAGCCTCTTTTGCCTTGTCGTATGAAGCAACTGTGAGCTTGTAGCCGTTATTATTTGCAGCTGCAGTGAACTTGAAGCAGTCCTCATCAGCTGCATCAAAGAGGTTAGCTGTGAAAATCTTATCAAGATTAACAAGGTTTGCCAATGAATACTCGTTGTTGTATTCATATTCGATGTTAACATTTGAACCGCCGCCGAAAACTCTTGCCTGATAGCCGCCGGTTGAGCCGTCAACGCCTTCTATTCTGAGATAGTATGTGCCGCCGCTTACGCCGATGCTTGTGCTGTTTGCCTGAATTTCGGTGTTTTTGATTTCAATAGCTGCGATGTTCTTTTCGTCAAAGCCGCCCGTTGCGCCGTCAACAACCTTGATAAGGGTTGCCTTGTAGTTGCCTTTTTCGGCAAATGTGTTGTAGATGCCGATTGAAGCAAGAACGGGTGATGTGAAAGTAACCTTGAAATAGTCAACATCACCTTCGGTGATTGTGCCGTAATAAAGCTTGTTTGCTCCGTTTACGGAAACGGTCATGTCTGTTGCATTTTCAACCTTGCCGTTATCTTCTTTTTCAACAAGAGCGGATGTGTTGAGCTTTGCGGTTACGGTATAGCCGAGAGTTGCATCATGAACTGTGTCACTCTCAACCTTAACATAATATGTGCCGGGTGCTGCGCTGAAGCTGCCGCTTACGGTTGCATCAGTGCCCTTTGACTTGAAGGCTGCAAGTTCGTTGTTTTCAGCATCAACAACTGCGATTTTAAAATAGTTTGAGCTTGCGCCTGTTACAACATTGTGAGCAAATTCAACCGTTACAATGCCGATTGAAGTTGTTGTGAGTTTGAAGAAGTCAACATCTTCTTCGCCCTCTGCGGTTGTTACACCGATTGAGCCCTTCATGGCTGTGCCGAGAGCAAGAGCATCGGCTGTTGCGATTGTTCCGTTTTCTTCACTTTCCTCTGCCGCTGTTGCTGCAGATGCGCAGACTGTGCTGCCCATTGCAAGAAGAAGGGCAAGAAGAAGAGCGAGAATTGACTTAACTTTTTTCATATGTCAGTCCTCCGTATTATGTATAATTTATTTGATTGCGCCGAGAATTGCGCCCATGTCAAGATTTTTGAAAAGATTTGTGAAGAAATCCATTCCCTTGCCTATAGCACCGCTGTTAAAGAAATCGTTGATGTAGCCGGGGATTGTGTTGAGAAGGAGGTTGAGGAATGTCTCAAAGCCTTCCTTGAGCTTGTTGAAGAAATCATTGTTAGCGCCGATTTCAACATCATATACCTTTGTGAGAGGTCTGCTCTCTACCCATTTGCTGCCGTCATATTTGTACTCTGTGAAGTAAACAACAACTTCCTTTTTGGAGTTTGCATTTTCAACACCGGGAACAAAGCTGAACTTGTAGGTGTTGCCGTCGGAGCTTGAGGGACCGTATTTGTTTGCGCCGCTGTCATAAGAGAACTTTTCAGGAACAATCTTTGTGTCGCCGTACTGAAGCTCAATCATGTTTTTGGGTCCGTCACCGGTAACAACAAGGGTCATGCTTTCGTTTGCATAGTTTTTGCCGTCAACCTTGAAGGTTATGTTTTTGAGGTCTGCGGTGTAGCCTGCTCTTGCGTTTGTTTTAACCTGAAGAGCCGCGCTTACAGGGCTTGCTTCCTGAGCATCTTTATTATAAGCGTATCTTGCAACGATTGTGTATGCAGAGTCCTTTTTAAGGCCTGTGAACTTGCCTGCAGTCTGCCATGTTGCGCCGTTGTTGATTGAGAACTCAACGCCTTCAACCTCCTTAACGGTGATTGAAGTTTCTGTTTTGTCAGCAAGAACAGGAGCCGCTGCCTGACCCTTGGGAGCAAGAAGAGTTGTTACGCCGATTGATGCAGCATCACTTGCATGTGACTTGTCCGCAATCGCTTTGACTCTTATATAAACAATATAGTCAGTGCCGGCATCAAGGCCATCGAATGTTGTTTTGCTGCCCCATGCAAAAACCTCTTCGCCTGTTTTGGTCTTAAGCATGTATTCACAACCTGAAACGCTGTTGATTGTGATTGTGTATGCAGTAATCTTTGTGGGAACGGGAGCTGCGGGAGTTGCCGCTTTAGTAAGAATCTTTTCCACAATCTTCTGCGTTTTTAAAGCACCGTCAACCTTTGCAGAAACATTGACTGTATAAGTTACGCCGTTGTCAAGGTTAACATAATAAAATGTTTCATCTTCGGTTTTGCCAAGAATGGTGGGTTCTTTGGCTGTGGCAGGGCTGTAAGAAATATCAAACGCCCATTCTTCTGCTTCGACGAGTTTTGTAATAGTCAAAGTTCCTGCTTCCTCATCGAGCTCTGCACTTACAAGAGCTGTTGCTGCTTCTGTTGCAAATGCAACTGCCATACCGGAGCAAAGCATAAGCATTGCCATGAGCAATGACAGCATTCTTTTGGAAATTGTTTTGATTGTCATTTTGATTTCCTCCGTTTTATATTTTTCACTCATTTCAGAGAGTGGTTAGTTGAATTATAACACATCATTCGCCAAAATGGAATAGGATTTTTTAAACATTTTATTAAATTTTAGGAAAATAAATTAAAAGCAGCCCGTTTTTTGCCGTTTTCTTGACTTTTTATAATATTGTATTAAAATAAAATCAGTAATTTCTCGGAGGTAATCTCATGAACAGAGCTGACAATGCAAAAAAGCTTTTCGAAAACGGCTGTAACTGCTGTCAGGCAGTTTTCTGTGCTTTTCTTGAAGAAACAAACTTATCAAAAGACGATGCGCTCCGTCTTTCTGCGGGCTTCGGCGGCGGAATAGGCAGAATGCGCGAGGTTTGCGGTGCGGTGAGCGGCATGACAATGGTGCTTTCAAACAAATTTGCTTCAACCGACCCCAATGACCACGAAAAGAAAAAGGAGCTCTATGCCCTCATTCAAAAGGCGGCGAACGATTTTAAAGAAGAAAACGGCTCCATCATCTGCCGCGAGCTTCTCGGCCTTTCCGAAAAAAGCTCCTCTCCCGTTCCCGAAAAACGCACCGATGAATACTATAAAACACGCCCCTGCGCGGAGCTTGTTCGCTGCGCGGCGGAAATTGCGGAAAAATATCTCGGTGAAAATGAATAATTTGTCTTGTATCATTTGAAAAGATGTGCTACTATATATAGCGTAATCAAAAAATTAGGAGTGATTTCAAATGAAGCTGCCCGTAGCGGTTCAGCTCTATTCCGTCAGGGATGAAATGGAAAAGGATTTTTACGGCACAATTCAAAAAATGAAGGATTTGGGCTATGACGGCGTTGAATTTGCAGGTCTTTTCGGTGAAGAGCCCTCAAAAATCAAGGCTTTCTGCGAAGAAATCGGCATTACCCCCATCTCCGCCCATGTTCCCTATTATGACATGCTTGAAGACCCCGAAAAGGTGCTTGCCGACTATGCCGAAATCGGCTGCAAATATGTTGCCGTTCCCTATCTTACAGAGGAATGCAGACCCGGCACAGACGGCTTTGCCGCAACGGTTGAAGGCATTCGCAAAATAGGCGAGGCGGCAAAAAAGCTCGGCATTCATCTCCTTTATCATAACCACGATTTTGAGTTCGTTAAGATTGGCGAGGAATATGCGCTCGATGTGCTTTATTCAACAATCCCCGCTGACCTGCTTCAAACAGAGATTGACACCTGCTGGGTAAATGTTGCAGGCGTAAATCCCGCTGAATACATAGAAAAATACAGCGGCAGAGCTCCCGTTGTTCACCTCAAGGACTTCAAAAAGAGCGGCGACAAGCTCGGCAAGCTCTATGACCTCATCGGCATCGACGACGAAGGCGGTCAGGATGAAGACGAGGATGCATTCTCCTTTATGCCCGTTGGCTACGGCGTTCAGGATATGCCCGCAATCCTTGCAGCATGCGAAGATGCAGGCGCAAGCTGGGTTGTTGTTGAGCAGGACAGCCCCGCAAAGAACGATACTCCGCTCAATTCCGTAAAGCTCAGCAGAGAATATCTGCACACACTTAATTGGTAAATTCAAGTTAAAAGTGAATAATGAAAAGTGAAAAGTTAAGGATAGGCTCTGCATATAACCGATTTATATTAGGTGTGGGCAACTCCCACCCAAAACTTTTTGCTCTTCACCTTTAACTATTCACTTAAAATAATTTTCAAGTGAGGTAATATTATGTCAAACATTCTTGATAAGTTCAAGGAAGCCCCCGCAGAAGAAAAAGTTATCGACACAAGCAAAAAGGTCAAGGTCGGCATCATCGGCACAGGCTGGATTGCAGAGGCTCATGTTAAGGCATATCAGAAATGCCCCGATGTTGAGATTGTTGCCGCGGCAGACCTTATCCCCGGCAAAGCAGAAGCTTTCTGCGAAAGATACAATGTTGGTGAAAACATCGCTTTCTTCCCCAGCCACAAGGAACTCATCGACTCCGGCATGTGTGACGCCGTAAGCGTTTGTACCTATAACGCAACCCACGCGGAATGCGCAATTTATGCACTTGAGCACGGCGTAAGCGTTCTTCTTGAAAAGCCCATGTGCGTTACTCTTGACGAAGCCGTTGCTATCTGCAAGGCTGAAAAGGCAAGTGACGCCGTTCTTTCAATCGGCTTCCAGCCCAGATTTGACGAGAACATGAAAATGCTCAAAAAGGTTGTTCAGAGCGGTGAACTCGGCAAGATTTATTACATTCAGACCGGCGGCGGCAGAAGAAGAGGTATCCCCACCCCCTTCGGCACCTCATTCATTGAAAAAGAAACAGCGGGCATCGGTGCTCTCGGCGATATCGGTTGCTATTCACTCGACATGGTTCTCAACTCAATCGGCTATCCCAAGCCGTTGACTGTTTCGGGCTATAAATCCGATTTCTTCGGCAAGAGCCCCGATTATGAGCACCACGATGTTTTCGGCGTTGATGACTTTGCCGCAGGCTTCATCCGTCTTGAAGGCGGAATCATCCTCGACTTCAGAATTGCATGGGCAATGAATCTTGACACACCGGGTGACACAATCATCATGGGCACAAAGGGCTCCGTAAGAGTTCCCTCAACCGAATGCTGGAACGGCAGCATCGGCGGTCCGCTCGTTATCTATCACGAAAT
>JAZSGU010000035.1:0-11626 GCA_045532895.1 Acutalibacteraceae bacterium
GGGCAATGACGTTACAGCGGTTGCCGACGGCACGGTAACAAAGGTTTATGATGACAGCTTTTGGGGCACGGTTGTTGAAATTGACCACGGCAACGGCATGACGGCAAAATACTGCGGGCTGAAAAACGGAACATGTCCGCCCGAGGGCAGCGAAGTTAAGATGTATGACAAAATCGGCTCGCTTGGGCATATCCCCGTTGAGATAAGCGACCCCGACCACCTCCACCTTGAAATTCTTATCGACGGCGAAAACGTTGACCCGCTGAAGGCGTTAAATAAGGTTGGGGAATAAAATGGGTACGGGTAAAACCCGTCCTTAACTCGCCGAAGCCGTATTTCACATTGCGAAGCAATATATATAATGGCGGTGCCGTGTGCCGACGGCTCCCCGTGGGCATAAATGCCACCGCTCGGCGGCACCGCCTTGTTTTCGGAAAATAAAAACACTTCCCATTCTTCATTCTATGCCGAAAAAACCGAATGGGCAAAGAAAACGTCGCCAAAATAAATTTTAAAAAGGGCTTTACAATTTGATTTTGTTGTGATATAATCCTACCTGCACATGCCCGCTTCTCGGGTTGCGGAGTAAACCTCAACGAGGTGTTCACCTGCCGCATTCTGGGTTCCGTGGCAAATATATTAATGAGGTGAAAGAAAATGACACAGGCAGAAAAGACCGCAATCATGCAGGAATACGCTCTTCACGAGGGCGACACAGGCTCACCCGAGGTTCAGATTGCTGTTCTCACAAAGAGAATCAACGACCTCACCGAGCATCTCAAGGTTCACAAGAAGGACCACCACTCCAGAAGAGGCCTTCTTATGATGGTTGGTCACAGAAGAAACCTTCTTGCATACCTTCAGAAGGTTGACATTGAGCGTTACCGTTCAATCATTGCAAGACTCGGCATCCGTAAATAATTTCGTTTATAAAGCAGGCAGGAACTCCATAATTCTTGCCTGCTTTGTGTCGTTATTACGGCGGGTTAATCCGTTAAAACGTTAACCTGCTACAACCCTAAAGCGCATCTTTCAGGCGGCTGATTTCCCCGGTTTTAGCGGTAAATTGAGCAACCTTCGGTTGAGTGAAAAGTGAATAATGAAAAGTGAAAAGTTAAGGGTGGGCGTTGCCCACACCCATAATATAAATCGGTCATAGGCGGAGCCTATCCGAAACTCTTCACTTTTCACTTTTAACTCTTCACTTATCTAAGGTTTCTGAATTTATTGCTAAACCCAACCCGCCGCCTGTGGAAATAAAATTACAGAGAGGTAAAAACATGTTTTTTGAAGCTTTCAAAAAGTACGAAACAGAAATTGCAGGCAGACCCTTTGTTGTTGAAGTAGGCAAAATGGCTCAGCTTGCAGGCGGCTCCTGCCTTGTTCGCTACGGCGAGACCAACGTTCTCTGCACAGCAACAATGGCTGCAAAACCCAGAGAGGGCGTAGACTTCTTCCCCCTTTCCGTTGACTATGAAGAGAAGCTCTATTCAGTGGGCAGAATCCCCGGCTCATTCCAGCGCCGTGAGGGCAAGGCAAGCGAAAAGGCGACCCTTGCTTCCCGCGTTATTGACAGACCCATCAGACCCCTTTTCCCCAAGGATATGAGAAACGATGTAGGCGTTGTTGCAACAGTTATGTCTGTTGACCCCGACTGCCAGCCCGAAATCGCTGCAATGCTCGGCGTTTCAATCGCTATTTCAATTTCCGAAATCCCCTGGGACGGCCCCATTTCCGGCGTTGTTGTAGGTCTTGTTGACGGCAAATACGTTATCAACCCCACTCTTGAAGAAAGAGCAAAGAGCGATATGTATGTTACAGTTGCTTCCACAAGCGACCTTGTTGCAATGATTGAAGCAGGCGCAAACGAAGTTTCCAACGACGATATGTATGACGGCATCATGTTCGCTCATAAGGAAAACCAGAGAATCGTTGAATTCATCAATCAGATTAAGGCGGAGTGCGGCAAGGAAAAGGTTGACTTCCCCTCAAACGACCCCGACCCCGAAATGTATGAAGCTATAAAGGATTTCGCAATCGAGGACATCCGTTTTGCTCTCGATACAGACGACAAGAGAATCCGTGACGAGCGCCTCAAGCCCGTTTACGACAAGGTTCACGAGAAGTTTGACGAAATCTATCCCGATATGGAAGTTAAGATTGAAGAATGCCTCTACAAGGTGCAGAAGTACGTTGTCCGCCGCTGGCTTCTTGATGACGGCAAGCGCGTTGACGGCAGAGGCATCGACGAAATCCGTCCCCTCAATGCTCAGGTTGACCTTCTTGACAGAGTTCACGGCTCAGGCATGTTCACCAGAGGTCAGACGCAGGTGCTTTCAATAACAACTCTCGGACCCATGAGCGATGCACAGCTGCTTGACGGCCTTGACGAGGAAGAAAGCAAGCGTTATATGCATCACTACAACTTCCCCTCATATTCAGTTGGCGAAACAAAGCCCAGCAGAGGCCCCGGCAGACGTGAAATCGGTCACGGCGCACTTGCAGAGCGTTCGCTCATTCCCGTTCTTCCCTCAGTTGAAGAATTCCCCTACACAATCCGTGTTGTTTCCGAAGTTCTTTCATCAAACGGCTCAACCTCACAGGGCTCCGTTTGCGGCTCAACACTTTCACTTATGGCAGCCGGTGTTCCCATCAAGGCTCCCGTTGCAGGTATCTCCTGCGGACTTATCACCGAGGGTGACCGCTTCATGACAATGGTTGATATCCAGGGTCTTGAGGACTTCTTCGGCGATATGGACTTCAAGGTTGCGGGTACAAAGAAGGGCATCACCTCAATCCAGATGGACCTCAAGGTTCACGGCCTTACCCCCGCTATTATCAGAGAAGCTCTCGACAAGACCTACAAGGCAAGATGCTATATTCTTGACGAAATTATGCTTCCCGTTATCCCTGAGCCCAGAGCAGAGCTTTCAAAGTGGGCTCCCAAGATGCTCACAACCAAGATTGACCCCGAAAAGATTGGCGATGTTATCGGCAAGCAGGGCAAGGTTATTCAGAAGATTTGCGCAGAGTGCAACTGTAAGATTGATGTTCAGGAAGACGGCAACATCTTCGTTTCCTCAACAGATATCGACGATGCACGCAGAGCAATTTCAATCGTTGAAACCATTGCTAATGACCCCGAGGTCGGTGCAATCTACAAGGGTGTTGTTACCCGCCTTATGAGCTTCGGCGCATTCGTTGAGATTGCTCCCGGCAAGGAAGGCATGGTTCACATCAGCCAGCTTGATGTTAAGAGAACAGAAAAGGTTGAAGACGCTGTTAACGTTGGCGACGAGGTTATCGTTAAGGTTCTTCCCAAGGATGACCAGGGCAGACTCAACTTCTCACGCCGTGAGGCTCTTATCGAGGTTGAGGGTCTTGTTCCCGAAAACACGGTTTCCGATGCGCCCAGAAAGCCCCGCAGAGAATTCCGCGGCGACAGAGGCGGCAGACAGAGAAGAGATTAATTTGTTAATAAAACCCCGTTCCAAATCGGAACGGGGTTTTGTGATATACGGCGAAGCCGTGCGATATGTTTTTCAAACGCGATATTTTCGGCTATGCCGAAAGCGATATACGCCTGAGGCGTGTTTGATTAATATAAATTCATTCCGCCGTTTGTGCCACAAGCGCAAAAGACAATAAATTTGTGCGGATTTTGCGGGCGATTCGTGAATCGCCCCTACAAAAATCGGGTAGGGCGGATATCATCCGCCCGTTTAAATTGAAATTATTTTCCCAACAGCCACTCAACCGAAACTCCGAAAATTTCGGAAAGAACCATGAGCTCATAGTCGGCAACAAATCTTGTTCCGATTTCTATTCGCGAAATGCTGTCACGCTCAATGGTGATGCCTTTTATTTGCAAGCGGGCTGCTAAATCCGCCTGCGACATTCTGTTTTTGCAGCGGGCTTCGTGCACGCGTTCGCCGCAAACATTCTTTTTGCCATTATAATCATATATTTTCATCATACACCTCATATGCTAAAAATAAGAATTTTTCTTGACTTTAGCATATTTTGCAGATATAATTGTGTTAAAGATAAGAATGTGGTTGGGGAATATGCAGTATTGACAAAAAATTCCGCAACTGCTATATTTAAATTGAAAAAGGAGGAAATTTCATGTTAAATCTTATTCTTCAAGAGTTTGTTCCCGTGATTACCGCTTTTGTTCTTTTTATCAACAGTGTCGGAGGTCTTTTCGGCATCAGCGCGGTTGTTCCTTATAACCCCGAAAGAACAGATGTGGTTTTGAGCGGAGAAATAACAACCGATGTTGACGAAATTCTTGATTGCTACAATGCGGCTGTCAAAAAGACGGGCTTTGTTCTCGGCACAAACAGTTTGGATATTATCGGAACGCCCGAATTTACAGTTCCGGGCATGGAGAATCTTGCTACGCTTGACATGGATGCGTATTGGGAAGCGATTGACGAAAGCTCGGCTTATATTTTCGAAGTTCCGGGAGAGGGCAAGCTTACCGTCGCCGATGTTAAAAGTGCAAAAATGTGTGAGAAAAACGGCGAAAAAACTATCGTCATAAAAGTTAAGGACTACAAGCACGGTTTAACCGACAGCACAGAAAACTCTATCGCAAATGCATACGGCTTTGTAACGGATATGGAAGCGTCATTCAGTGCGGCGGGCTTGGAAATTATAGCGGGCGATGCAGAAATATCATATACCAACGCAACAATTTCATGCGTGATTGATGACAGAGGCAAGATAATTTACGGCGATTGGGATTTGGAAGCGGAGTTTGATGCATCCGAAATCACCTTCAGCATGTTCGGTTATACATTTACGGCTGAAGAAATGAATTATAAAATGGCGCAGTCTATGGATATTTAACAAATGAAAACCATGCCCTGTACGTTTGTGCAGGGCTTTTTTATGCCAAAAACTGCTGAACAGCCGGCTCGGTTTTAAAAATAATTTGGAATTTTTGTGTAAATTGTGCGGAATTTGTGATTAAAACCACAGTATATTGTGGTGTAAATATATATTATATATACCTTTTATATATGTGCTTTTTCGGCGGCGCGTCAATTCAACGTGTTAAAGCGGCGAAACCCTTGATATCATTGGATTTCAGGCTCTGAAAAAAATTTAAAAAATATGAAAAAAAGTGTTGACATTGCAATATCGTTATGTTATTATGTGTAGGCACGGATTCCGACAAGGGGCTAACTATGCCCACAAATGAATCCTTGCAGATATGCGTTGATGCAGGAGGTGGCCGCTCGTCGAAGCGGGAAATTTCTGCGGAGTATGTCCGATTTTAAACCGGGCGATTTGTGTCCTTGCTAAAGGTCTGCCGTTCCCGGGCAGCCTTGTTGCGGGGATAACTATGTGCAATGAGCGAAAGCTAACCCGGAAATATGTTTTTCCGGTTTTTAAATCGGACGGGTTGAAACACCCGGGTCGGTTTTCACGAATTTGCAGCCCGCCAAATTTTAAGGAGGCGTTCCACATGGCAGTTAAGGGAAAAATCAGAATCAGACTCAAGGGTTACGACCACAGCATTGTTGACAAGGCTGCTGAAAAAATCGTTGAGACAGCAAAGAGAACAGGCGCACAGGTTTCCGGCCCCGTTCCTCTGCCCACCGAGAAAGAGGTTGTAACAATCCTTCGCGCTGTTCACAAGTATAAGGACAGCAGAGAGCAGTTTGAGCAGAGAACACACAAAAGGCTTATCGACATCATCAGACCCTCAGCTAAGACAGTTGAAGCTCTGACAGGTCTTGAGCTTCCCGCAGGCGTTGAAATCGAAATCAAACTTTAATTTCAACAAATGCAGGTCATGTTGGCTTGAAGAAAGTCAACCAATAACCTAACAGGAGGAAAGCAATATGCAAAAAGCACTCATCGGCAAGAAAATCGGTATGACACAGATTTTCGACGAAAAGGGAAATGTAGTTCCCGTAACAGTTGTTGAAGCAGGCCCCTGCACAGTCGTTATGAAGAAGACAATCGAAAACGACGGTTATGAAGCAGTTCAGCTCGGCTTCGGCGATGTAAAGGTTCAGCGTGTGAACAAGCCCATGATGGGCCACTTCAAGAAGGCTGATGTCGCTCCCAAGAAAACTCTTAAAGAGTTCAAGCTCGAAGGTGAGCTTAATGTGGGCGACACAATCAAGGCAGACATCTTTGCAGCAGGCGACAAGGTTGACGTTGCAGGCACAAGCAAAGGTAAAGGCACTGCCGGTTCAATCAAGAGATGGAACTTCTCCAGACTCAAGGAATCCCACGGTACAGGCCCTGTTGCAAGACATGCAGGTTCCCTGGGCGCATGCTCTGACCCCTCAAGAGTTTACAAGGGCAAGAAGCTTGCAGGTCACCTTGGCTGCGAAAAGGTTACAATCCAGAATCTTGACGTAATCAAAGTAGATGCAGAAAACAACCTTATCGCTATCAAGGGCGCCATCCCCGGCCCCAAGGGCGGCATCGTTGTTATCCGTAACGCGGTTAAAGCATAAGGAAAGGAGTAGAAAATAATGGCTAAAGTTAAAGTTTTTGACATGGCTGGTAAAGCTCTCGCCGATATGGAACTTGCAGACAGCATCTTCGCTATCGAGCCCAGCATTCCCGCTATGCATCTCTGCGTAGTCAGCTACCTTGCAAATCAGCGTCAGGGTACACAGTCTACTCTTACCAGAGCAGAAGTAAGCGGCGGCGGCAAGAAGCCCTGGAGACAGAAGGGCACAGGCCGCGCAAGACAGGGTTCAACAAGAGCTCCCCAGTGGTATCACGGCGGTATCGCTCACGGACCCAAGCCTCGTGATTATCACAAGGATGTAAACAAGAAGGTAAGAAGACTTGCTATCAAGTCAGCTCTCTCTGCAAAGCTTGCAGACAACGAGCTTATCGTTCTTGATTCACTTACTCTCGATGCAATCAAGACCAAGGAAATGGTTAAGGTTGTTAACGCACTTGAAACAGGCAAGAAGGTTCTCTTTGTTCTTCCCGAGAAGAATGATATCATCTATCGTTCAGCTCGCAACATCGAAGGCGTTAAGACAACTCTTGCCGGCACACTCAACGTTTATGACCTCCTTAACTGCGACACAGTTGTAGTACTTAAGGATGCCGTAAGCAAGATCGAGGAGGTTTACGCATGAGCAGATTAGCACAGGATATCATCCTCCGCCCCATCATCACTGAAAACAGCATGGACGGCATTGCAGACCGCAAGTACACCTTCGAGGTTGCCAAGGATGCAAATAAGATTGAAATTGCTAAGGCAGTTGAAGAGCTTTTCGGCGTTAAGGTTGCTAAGGTTAACACCATCAACGTTGACGGCAAGCTCAGAAGATACGGCCGTTTCGAGGGCTTCACAGCTTCCAAGAAAAAGGCAATCGTAACTCTCACCGAAGACTCCAAGACAATCGAGTTCTTCGATGGTATGATGTAATCATCTTTTTGATGTTTCGCTCGATGCTTTCGGCGTCTTTCTCCTTCGGGCTTCGTCAAAAATGCTCCGAATACACAAAGTATTCGCTGCGCTTTTATCCTTGCCCGAATGAAAAATCCGTTCAAAATCAAACGAGCGCAAATCAAACGATGATTACTTGTCAGAAAAGAAGAAGTAACCCATAAATCCGGCGGTAAAGTATGGAGAATGACATTGCTCCGCAAAGCCGCTATAAGGAGAGTGTAGAAAAATGTCTATTAAGCTTTATAAGCCGACAAGTAACGCAAGACGTAACATGTCGACAACAGATTATTCCGAGCTCTCAAAGGTTGCTCCCGAAAGAAGCCTTCTTGTTTCACTCAAGAAGAACAGCGGACGTAACAGCTACGGAAGAATCACCGTTCGTCACAGAGGCGGCGGACAGAGAAGAAAGTATCGTATTATCGATTTCAAGAGAGATAAGTTCGATATCCCCGCAACGGTTGCAAGCATCGAATACGATCCCAACCGTTCCGCTTTCATCGCACTTCTTCAGTATGAAGACGGCGAAAAGAGATACATCCTTCAGCCCGCAGGTCTGAAGGTTGGCGATACCGTTGTTGCCGGCGCATCAGCCGACATCAAGTCAGGTAACGCACTGCCCCTCACCAACATCCCCGTTGGTACAATCGTTCACAACGTTGAGCTTTATCCCGGCAGAGGCGGCCAGCTCGCAAGAGCAGCAGGCAACTCCGCACAGCTCATGGCTAAGGAAGGCGCTTACGCACTCCTCAGACTTCCCTCAGGCGAACTTCGTAACGTTCCCGCAAACTGCATGGCTACAGTTGGCCAGGTAGGCAACACAGACCACGAAAACGTTAAGGTTGGTAAGGCCGGCCGTAAGCGTCACATGGGCTGGAGACCTACAGTACGCGGTTCGGTTATGAACCCCTGCGATCACCCCCACGGCGGTGGTGAAGGTAAGTCACCCATCGGTAGACCCGGTCCTGTTACTCCCTGGGGCAAGCCCGCTCTCGGCTACAAGACCAGAAATACCAAGAAGGCATCAGACAAGCTTATCATAAAGCGTCGTAACGACAAATAAGTGAAAGGAGCAGATAATAATGGGCAGAAGCATTAAAAAAGGACCCTTTGTGCAGCCTAAACTGCTCGAAAGAGTTCAGAAGATGAATGCAAACGGTGAAAAGCAGGTTCTCAAAACCTGGAGCCGTTCCTCAACAATCTTCCCCGACTTTGTAGGCCATACATTTGCCGTTCACGACGGACGCAAGCATGTTCCTGTTTATGTAACAGAAGATATGGTAGGCCACAAGCTCGGTGAATTTGCACCTACAAGAACCTTCAAAGGTCATGCAGGTTCAAAAACATCAAATAACGGTAAATAATCGGCGAAAGGAGTGTATTAATAATGTCAGATATGGCAGTTGCAACAGCAAAAGCAACTTATATCCGTATTGCGCCTCGCAAGGTTCAGATTGTGCTTGATTTAATCCGCAATCAGCCCACGGATAAGGCAATGGCAATTCTCAAGTACACGCCCAAGGCCGCGTGTGAACCCTTGATGAAGCTTTTGAAATCAGCTATCGCAAACGCTGAAAACAATAACAACATGGATATCTCCCGCCTCTACGTTGCAGAGTGCAGCGTAAGCCAGGGTCCCACTCTTAAGAGAATCAGACCCCGCGCACAGGGCAGAGCATTCCGTATAAACAAAAAGACATCCCACATCACCCTTGTGCTCAAGGAAATGGAATAAGCGAAGGAGGAGGTTAAACAATGGGACAGAAAATTAATCCTACCGGTTTAAGAATCGGTGTTATTAAGAACTGGGAATCTCGCTGGTATGCAGCTCCCAATAAGTTCGCTGATGCTCTTGTTGAGGATTACGAACTTCGTGAGTACCTTCTCGAGAAGCTTGCTCCTGCAGGCGTTCCCAAGGTTGAGATTGAGCGCGATGCGAAGCGCGTATATGTCAACATCCACTGCGCAAAGCCCGGTATGGTTATCGGCAGACAGGGCGCAGAAATCGAGAAGCTCAAGAAGATTTGCGAAAAGAAGCTCGGCGGCAAAGAGGTTTCGCTCAACATCATTGAAGTTAAGCAGCCCGACCTCAATGCACAGCTCGTTGCTGAAAGCATTGCTTCTCAGCTTGAAAGAAGAGTTTCCTACCGCCGCGCTCTCAAGCAGGCTATCGGCCGTGCAATGAAGCTTGGCGCAAAGGGTATCAAGATTCAGGCATCAGGCCGTCTCGGCGGTGCTGAAATCGCTCGTTCGGAAACTTATCACGAGGGTACAATTCCTCTTCAGACAATCAGAGCCGACATTGACTACGGCTTTGCTGAAGCAAAAACAACCTACGGCCGAATCGGTGTTAAGGTTTGGCTTTACAGAGGCGAGGTTCTTCACGAAAGCAGAAATTCTTCTCGCCCCAGAAGACGCAGAGAAGGAGGTAACCAGTAATGCTTTTACCTAAGCGCGTTAAGTACCGCAGAGTACAGAGAGGCAGACTTAAGGGTAAGGCTACCAGAGGCAACAAGGTCACTTACGGTGATTTCGGTCTTGTAGCTCTTGAACCCGCATGGATTACCTCAAACCAGATTGAAGCAGCCCGTATCGCGATGACAAGATACATCAAGAGAGGCGGTAAGGTTTGGATTAAGATTTTCCCCGACAAGCCCATCACAGAGAAGCCCGCTGAAACTCGAATGGGTTCAGGTAAAGGTTCTCCCGAGTACTGGGTTGCCGTTGTTAAGCCCGGCAGAGTAATGTTTGAAATTGCCGGCGTTGACAGAGAGCTTGCAGCAGAGGCTATGCGTCTTGCAGCTAATAAGCTTCCTATCAAATGCAAATTTGTTACTAAAGAAGAAATGGGTGGTGAGCAATAATGAAAGCCAGCGAAATCAGAAAACTTTCCGCCGCAGAGTTGGATGCTAAGCTTGTAGAGCTGAAGGATGAGCTGTTTAAACTGCGCTTTCAGCAGGCCGTTAACCAGCTCGACAACCCCATGCGAATCAGTGCCGTTAAAAAGGATATCGCTCGTATAAAGACAATTCAGAGAGATATCGAACTCCACGGCACTAAGGCGTAAGGAAAGGGAGGTTAAAGTTCAATGGAAAGAAACCTCAGAAAAACACGCGTTGGTATTGTTACCAGCGATAAGATGGATAAGACCGTAGTTGTTTCCGTTAAGGACAAGGTCAGACATCCTCTTTATAAGAAAATCATCAACAACACCTATAAGCTTAAGGCACACGATGAAAACAACGAGTGCGGCATGGGCGACAGAGTGCTTGTTATGGAAACCCGTCCCCTGTCAAAGGACAAGAGATGGCGTGTAGTTGAAATCATTGAGAAGGCTAAATAATTTAGCCGTTATGTAAGGAGGAAAACACTGTGATACAGCAACAGAGTTACCTCAAGGTTGCCGACAACACCGGCGCGAAGGAAATCATGTGCATTCGCGTTCTCGGCGGTTCCGGCAGGAGGTATGCCAATATTGGCGACGTCGTTGTTGCTTCTGTTAAGAAGGCAACACCCGGTGGCGTAGTAAAAAAAGGCGATGTTGTAAAAGCGGTAGTAGTACGCACCGCAAGCGGCCTTCGCCGTGACGACGGAACTTACATTCGCTTCGATGAGAATGCAGCCGTCATCATTAAGGAAGACAAAAACCCCAGAGGTACACGTATCTTTGGACCAGTAGCAAGAGAGCTTCGTGAAAAGGATTATACAAAGATTCTTTCACTTGCTCCCGAAGTACTTTAATTCGGAGGTGCAATGATGAATAAGCTTCATGTTAAAACAGGCGATGAAGTCGTTGTTATCAATGGTAAGTACAGAGGTGCCAGAGGTAAGGTTGTACAGGTAAGCCCCTCAGAAGGCAAAGTTATCGTTGAAGGCGTTAACATCGTTACAAAGCACGTAAAACCCCGCAAGATGGGTGAGCCCGGCGGCCTTATCAAGGCTGAGAGCGCACTCTATGCAGACAAGGTTCAGGTTATCTGCCCCAAGTGCGGCAGACCCACAAGAACCGGTCACGCAATCAATTCCAAGGGCAAGAAGGTTCGCACTTGCAAGAAGAGCGACTGCCTTGCAGAGTTTGAATAATAAGGGAGGACATAACAAATGGCAGCAAGATTAAAAGAAATGTATGTCAAAGATGTTGCACCTGCTCTTATGAAGAAATTCGAATATAAGAGTGTTATGCAG
>JAZSGU010000032.1:0-10257 GCA_045532895.1 Acutalibacteraceae bacterium
ATTATTCTCTCCTTATGTAACAACGGTTTTCAAACCGCACTTTTCAAATGTTTCTGTAAAATTTTTTATTGTTCCCGCAGGAAGAAATCCGTTTTCAACCTCATATTTCCCCTGCCATTTATCCTTGCCGTATTCGTGATAGGCAAGAAATTCAAAAACGGCATTTTGAGTGTCCAGCTTTGAAAAATATTCCGCAAAGCCATCAGGGCTGTCGTTGACACCGCCGACAACAGGGATTCTTATATGTATCTGACGTCCCTCAGCAAGAAAATATTCAATATTTTCTTTAACGGATTTATTGGAAGCTCCAATCCACTTCTGATGCATTTCATCGTCATAATGCTTGAAATCTACTATAAGATAATCAACATACGGCGATATATTTCTTATTGACGAATATGATGCATTCGACTCAATCGCGGTGTGAATTCCGTTATCTTTGAGAAGCATCAAAAGCTCTTTAAGTTCATCTGACTGAACGCACACCTCACCGCCTGTAAAGGTAACTCCTCCTCCGTCAAAAAACATCATTCGGCTTCGAATTATTTCATCAAAAAGCTCTTTCACGGAATAATCCGAAGCTTTAGGATTGATTAAAGGAATGCTGTCTGCATTCGAACACCATTTGCATGCAAAATTACATCCCTGCAAATGATAAACCAGCCTGTTACCCGGTCCGTCCTGGGAATAATTAAACCCTTTTTGCAAAATTTTCACAGCACTCCCCCTTTATATTCAATCTTAAATTAGATTTTACAATTTTTAGGTATAAGTGTCAATAAAAAATTAATCTTATTGACAATTAATTTTGCATAATGTACAATTAAAGAAATATTTTGAGTAATTTTGGGATTGAAGATATGCACGAAATATTTTTGAAAACGGTTAATTCCACTAATACCTACGCAAAAGAAAATATCACATCAATAAAAACCCCATGTCTTATAACCGCCGATGAGCAAACTGCCGGAAGAGGCAGAAGAGGCAACAGCTTTTTTTCGCCTAAAAACACGGGACTTTATATGACGGTAGTTTTCTCCTCACCTGAAAACTGCGAATTACTGACCCCTGCGGCGGCGGTTGCAGTATGCCATGTTTTGAAAAACCACGGCACACAGCCTCAAATCAAGTGGGTAAACGATGTTTTTGTTAACGGGCGTAAGGTGTGCGGAATACTTACCGAACGTTTTTCATGCGGACAAAACAGCTTTATTGCACTCGGCGTTGGAATTAATCTGACTACAGAAAGCTTCCCCGAAAATCTGCCCGCGGCAGGCAGCATTAATCTTGAATGCGACAAGGCAGAGCTCGCTCGTGAAATTGCTCAAAAAATTTTGGAATATGCCGAAAACTCCGACGATGAATCGGTTGTTTCCGAATACCGCAAATTTCTTTTTGTTTTAGGCAAAAATATAACCTATTCAAAGAATAATGTTGAATACTCTGCCGTTGTTAACGATATAAATGAGCAATGCAATTTGATTGTTACCCGCACAGACGGTACGCGGGATATTCTTTCATCGGGCGAAATATCAATAAAAATTTGAGGTGAACACAATGAAAAGCAAGCTTCGCGCGGTTACAGCCGCTGCTCTTGCCGTTTGTTCCGCAGCAGTATTATTTACCGCATGCGGCGAAAAAAACGATAATATTCAGCCGTCAAGCACCGCTTCTTCAGTTGCTGAAACGGCAGCAATCAATGCAGTAACAAAAGAGCAGACCCTGCCTTTTACCAAAGCAGAAATACTTTCTCAGAACGAATACTATACATACTATAAGCCTGCAACAGATAAAGCAACGATAGCCTACACTTATGTCCAACACACGTTGAATAACTTCGAAACGCAGGCAAACAGCAAAAACGAAAAACCGACTCAAAACGCACCTGCTTCAAACGAGGAAATATCCGAGATAAGAAACGGCGTTTCAATCGTCACAAAAACAACGCCGGTTGTTGTCGGCAACTCGGCAACTGTTATGATTCAAGGCACTCCCGGCAAAAAATACAGCTTGGATTTTTATGAAACTTCATCAAAAACCGCTGCCTATGACGGACTTGAGAATAAAACAGCAGACAGCAACGGCTTTGTTACATGGTCATTTGAAATTAAAAGCACCTGCCCTATCGGCAACAAAAAAATTATAATCAAAGAACTTGGTTCCGATAAATTCATACAAACATCAATAACTGTTCAATAAAGGAGTTTATTAATATGGAAAGAAAAGGATTTTATAAAAGCCAAAAATATCCTCAGCGCACATGCGAGTTTTTTACCTCGGAAAACGGCTTGCTTTCAAGCAAGGCTCTCTGCCTTGCCGCCGATAAAAACGGCGCTGTTTATATCGGCACAGACGGCGGTCTCAACTACACCAAGGCAGACGGCTCAATGGGAGGCTTCTCCTGCGGCAGAGTTCAGGCTGTATTTGCCGCAAACGATGCAGTTTATTTTGCTGCGGGCAAAGTGCTTTATTCCGTAAATGACGGCAAAATTTCAGAAATACAGAGCTTTGATGACGATGTTATTCAGATGAGCGGCACAGAAGAAATTTATCTTGTAACCGCAAGCTGGCTTTATATCCTTGAAAACGGCAAATTCGAGAAGTTTTTCCGAACGGAATTTCTTCCCGCAGACATTGCAATCGCAGGCAAAAGAATAACCGCGGCAAGCGGCAATAATCTTTCTATTGTTAACGGCAAAAGAAAGCATTGGATGATGATTTTTTCAGAGCATTCAACCATGCCCTCTTTTAAAATCAACTGCCTTGCTTTTGATGAAAGCCTCGGCTTCCTTTGGCTGGGCACAGACAAGGGCGCATACGTATACGACTACAAAGTCGGTTGGTATGGACATAAAGAGCTTAACTGCCTGCCCGAAGAAGAAATATACAAAATCCGTTTTGCAGACGACGGCAGAGTTATACTTTCCTCCGCTGCAGGTCTTATCATAATCAAAAACGGCTCACGCAAATATCTGCCCGCAACTCGTTGGGCATGCGAGCCTAAGCTCAACGATGCAGTTGCAGCGGGTAACAGCATTTGGACCGCAACAGATTCCGGAGTTACAAAAATCACGGAAACAGAAATGACTCTTGAAGAAAAAGCCGATTACTTCTTTAAGCTTACTGAAGAAAAATATGTCCGCACGCTCGGCTATGTAACCGGTCTGCATGAAATCAAAAACGGTGATATTATGACCGGCAAGCCTCATGTTACGGATAACGACGGTCTGTGGACACAAACTTATATCGGCGCGCTTGCATACTGCTATGCCGTAACCAAAAACGAAAAAGTTCTTGAGGCTGCAAGGCGTTCAATGAAAGCAATGGGTTATCTCACAAAAATAACGGGTGTTAAGGGCTTCACCGCAAGAGCTGTGCGTTTTGAGGGTGAACCCGGCTACGGTACGGTCGTTAAGCGTGACGGCGCGGAGTGGCATGTTGCTTCCAACGGAGAATGCGAATGGCTCGGCGAAACCTCCAGCGACGAAATGACGGGTCACTTCTTCGGCTTCTCTCTCTATTATGACTTCTGCGCAAACGACGAAGAAAAAGAATATATCCGTGAAATCATTTGCGACATAGCTGACCACATCATCGAAAATAATTACAGACTTTGTGATGTTGACGGTCTGCCCACAACATGGGCTAACTGGGCTCCCGACCAGCTTAACGGCAACTGCATGTGGCTTTGGGAAAAATGTATCAATTCACTTGAAATACTCACATTCCTTGACGTTGCTTATCATGTTTCGGGCGATGAAAAATACAGAAAAGAGTTCATGCGCCTCGCCATTGACGAGCATTATCTTCTCAATGCCGCACAGCATAAAAAGGATGACGGTCACACCTGCCACATTGACGATAATCTCGGCTTCCTCTGCACAGCAACAATCCTTCGCATCGAGAAAGACCCTGCAATCAGAAAATACCTTCTCATGGGCATGAAGCACCATTGGGAATATGAAAAGCCCGAGCATTGCGTGCTGTTCAACCTCATTTACGGCGCATTCACAGACGAAGCCTGCGACCTTGACGGCACGGTTAAAACTCTTCGTGATTTCCCGCTTGACATGGTTCGCAGACCCCTTATTAATTCCGGCAGAAAAGGTCTTGTTTTTGACACCGAGCAGGAACGCTGGGGCGAAGCACCGCAGCTCAAAGAAGCTCTTGACATCGATGAAAGAATCGTTCATAACTACGACTCCAACATGTTCAGACTTGACGAAGGTAACATCACAAGCGCATCATGTCCGAGCGCATATCTGCTCCCCTATTGGCTCGGAAGATATTACGGTTTAATAGAAGAATAAACATAAAAGCACCGAGTGAAACAAAATCACTCGGTGCCTCTTTTTTAATCATTCTTCTTTTTAAGCCACTTAACCGTATCGCGCAGCGACTCTACAAGCGGTCTGGGCTCAAAACCAAGCTCTGCCATTGCTTTGGCATTTGAAAAATTGAAGTTTTCGCTGATTTTTCTGATTGAATATTCATTAATCATCGGCGGAAGCTTTGCAATTTCAAAAACCTTTTCACAGAACGGAATAATATCATCAACAAACTTCTGCTTGATAACTATTTTCGGGTGTTTTTTATCACAAGCCTCGGCAAGAACTCCGATAAAATCATCGAGCGAAATAACCTTTCCGCAAAGGAAATAACATTCACCGTTGCGACCCTTTTCCGCGGCGGCAACCATACCCTTTGCGCAGTCACGCACATCCACAAAATTGCATGAGCCGAAATCAAAGGTCATGGGGAACAAGCCCTTTGCAAAAAGCTTTATAACCGAGCACATACTTGAAGTGCCGTTATTATCATAGGGACCGATGCAAGTGCTGGGGTGAACGACACAAATTTTAAGGCTGTCGTCGGCACTATCCAACACAAATTGCGTTGCAACCGCCTTTGACTTTGCATATGTACCCTCAAGCAAATCGGGGTCAAAATGAGAAATCTCAACAATCTCTTCATTTCCGTTTCCAACCGGAACGGCATCAACAGAGGAAACATAAACAAGATTTTTAACTCCGCACTTTTTACAAGCGGCAACAACCTTTTTTGTTCCTTCAACATTAACTTCCCAAACCTGCTTATCCTTTTCGCCGCTGATGTCAACAACACCGGCAACGTGGTAAACGGTTTCGGCACCTTCAAAAGCTTTTTCAAGCGATTCGGAATCGCACACATCGCCCATAATCTTTTCACACTCAATATTATCAAAAACCTTGCTGTCGGAACGGAGAAGCAGCCTTATACTCTCTCCCCTGTCAGCAAGCTCTTTTACAAGAGCAAATCCGACATGACCCTTGCCACCGGTCACAACATTTATTCCTCCGCTCATTTTTACACCTCCGTTTTACAACTTTACATTGCCAATATATTACTTTTTTATAATCAAATCAACCATATTTGTAACACTAACTCTATATATTTTATTATTTTTGTCTGATTTTGAATGTTTTTTAAACAATGTGTTACTACAGTTTTAATTTTATGGCATTTAAATTCGAAAATTCGTTGACTTTTGATTATATATGTTGTAAAATAGTTAAGATATTTTAAAGGCTTTGAAAAGAAACAGTAAGCGCTTCGGATTTTTCAGAGAGAGAGCGACAGGTGAAAGCTCTTATTTTCGCGCGTTGAACCCGTCTTTGAGCCGCATGCCGAAACTCAAGTAAGCCATGCCGGATTTCCCCGTTATAGGAAAAAGAGAGCGGATTTTTTATCCGAACTCGGGTGGTACCGCAGACATTATTGTTTGTCCCGAGCCTATTGGCTCGGGGCATTTTTTATTGGAGGTAATCATAATGAAAATTGACAAACTTGCAGGTGAACGATTTAAAGAAAAGCCCTCTGATTGCGTGATTGACAGCCATGCGCTCATGCTCAGAGGCGGTTACATGAAAGGTGTTGCAAACGGAATTTATTCCTCATTTATGCCTCTCAGAAGAATCACCAGAAAAATCGAAAACATTATCAGAGAAGAAATGGATGCCATTGAAGGCCAGGAAGTTCAGTTCCCCGTTGTTATGCCCGCATCCCTTTGGGCTGAATCGGGCAGATACGAAAGCATCGGCAGCGAGCTTATGCGCTTTACCGACAGAAACAATGCTCCCATGGTGCTCGGCATGACTCACGAAGAAGCGGCCGTTCAGCTTGTTCGCGAGTATGCCAACAGTTACACGAAATACCCCTTCATGATTTATCAGATTCAGACCAAATTCCGCGACGAAGCACGCCCCAGAGGCGGTCTTATCCGTGTTCGAGAATTCACTATGAAGGATGCATACTCTTTCCACACTTCGCAAGAGGATTTGGAAAGATACTATGATATCTGCTACAAGGCATATGAGCGCATTTTCGCAAGAGCCGGCATTCCCGAGGTTATCACCGTTGCGTCCGACTCCGGCATGATGGGCGGCAGTGTTTCACATGAATACATGCTTCTCACCCCCATTGGCGAGGACTCAATCGCAGTTTGCTCCGAGTGCGACTACAGAGCAAACATGGAAGCTGCCGAAAGCATCATCAACAATAAGATGAGCGGTGAATCCAAAGACCTTGAGTTGGTTTATACCCCCGATATCCACACAATCGAGGATATCTGCAATTTCCTTAAAACTCCTCTTGAAGAATCCTGTAAGGCTGTTGTTTACCAAAAAAACATGACAGATGAATATGTTGTTGTTTTCATCAGAGGCGACCTTGATGTTAATGAAACAAAGCTCACTAATTATCTTTGCGAAGCAGTTCATCCCGCTGTTATAACTGACGACTGCGGACTTTTTGCAGGCTTTATAGGACCTTACGGCATGGACCGAGAAAAGTTCACGGTTTTGTTTGATAAATCGCTCGAAAACACACACAATCTTTCCTGCGGTGCAAACCAAGCAGACCATCACTACACGGGTCTTAAAATCAGCCGCGACATCGGTGATGTTGAATACATTGACCTTGCAAAAATCATTGAAGGCGGTATCTGCCCCAAGTGCGGAAAGCCTGCAATCAACATTTCAAGAGGCATCGAGGTCGGCAACATCTTCCAGCTCGGCACCAAATACACAAAGTCCATGGGTATGCAGTATCTCGACAGTGAAGGCAACCTTCACTACCCTATCATGGGCTGTTACGGCATCGGCGTGGGCAGACTTGCGGCATCTGTTTGCGAAGCTCACCACGATGATTACGGCCCGATTTGGCCCATGTCAATCGCACCCTGGCATGTTCAGCTTTGCTGCCTGAGAGCAGATGACGATGAATGCAGAGGCGTTTCCGACTCGCTTTATCAGCAGATGCTCGACGACAGAATGGAAGTTATCTATGACGACCGAAACATCCGCCCCGGCGCAATGTTTTCCGATGCTGACCTTCTCGGCGTTCCCGTCAGAGTTATCGTAAGCCCCAGAAACCTCAAAGAGGGCGTTTGCGAAATCGTTACAAGAGATAAAGAAATCAGCATGAAGGTTGAAACGGAAAAGGTTATAGAAACAGTTAAGGGCATTATTGCTGACAGACTTAAATAATTCCCCCTTCTTAAATTCTTTAATAATATGTAAAATGCGGTTTACAGAGGCTTTCACCTTTGCAAACCGCATTTTTATAAATTACACAATTTTCCAGTCAGCCATTCTACCTGCCCTTGCCCAAGCAGCCTCGGCTTCTTTGACCCATTCATCAAAGCCGTCGGGTGTTTCGGGAAAGCGCTCATAAATCTCGGTCAGCTTGCCGCTGTTTATAATCGCGTTGATAACATTTTTGAGCTCCCACGGCTTTATGTTGCCGGAAATCAAACCGATAAGAATAAATATCAAAGTTTTAAGATAATCAATAATATCAAGCTCAAGTCCGTTTTCACCCATACTTCCGAGAATTTTACGGCTGAAAATAACGTCATATTTAAATAAATATTCATTCGCCTTTGCGCTGTGACGGATAACAGAGGTCAGCAATGCCATAAGGCTTGCAAACTCCTTACCCTGCGTGCTGTTATATTGCTTATTGATGCTCCAAAGAGCCTCTCTTGTGGGGTATGCGCCGTTTTTCATTGCGGCATCAGCGATGTCAACCGCAATATCCTCTAACACAAGTGAAGCCGTGCATCCCTCACCGCAGTTGGGCTTGGTTAAGCATGCAGCATCGCCCATGGCAATAAATCCGTCGGCAACAAATGAATACGGAGCGCGGTGATAAGGAGTTCTGCCCTTTTCAATCCATTTAACCGTATGAGCAGGAATTTTTACATTTTTTGTGAACAGCTCATACATTTTTTCTGCCTGCTCAAATCCTGAACAAGCACCGATTCCGATAAGAGCATCTGTCATTCCGCTGGGTGCAATCCACGACTTATAGAAAAGCCAGAAATCCGAGTGAAGCCAGTCGGCTCTTTTTTCTTTGAAATCAATATAACGAAGCACAACATAAAACATGTCGTCAGGCGTAAGCTCAAACTTTTCAACTCCGTAATTATCGGGCAAGCTGCGTCTGACAACTGCGGGGATACCCGAGCAATCAGCAACAAGGCGGCAGCTGACGGCTGTTTTTTCGCCGTCCTTTTCATATTCAACGCCGTTTATTCTGCCGTTTTCATCATAAATCAGACCCGAAAAAGACGCTTTATAAATTATCTCTGCTCCCGCTTTTGCCGCCCAGTCGTTCATATAAACAATGTAGTCATGCTTATGCATGCCGATAACCGGTGCACACGACGGCTTGGGGTGGTTGCCATAGGAGGAATACATATTCTGGTCTTCAAACATAAAGGCAAAAATTCCGTCGCCTTTTTTCACGGGAGGCAAACCGAAACGCTCCATTTCCGCCTTTCCCATATGAAAAATATCATAGTCGGGGCTTATGGTTTCTCTTGCGCTTTTGTCTATCATAAGAACTGAATAGCCCTTTTCAGCCATTCTTCTCGCATAATAACTGCCTGCGGTTGATGCGCCGACAACAACAATATCGTAATTTAACATTTATATTTCCCCTTTTCGGTAGACTTTTTAATAATTAAACAAGAGAAATTGTGCTGTTATAATCCGTATACCAAACACCTGCCGAATAGCTTC
Organism: Acutalibacteraceae bacterium; assembly: GCA_045532895.1. GTDB lineage: Bacteria > Bacillota > Clostridia > Oscillospirales > Acutalibacteraceae > CAG-177. Next base: position 9,066 of record JAZSGU010000032.1, read on the forward strand.
TTGCACGGATTTCAACTCTGTCATCATAAACCTCTATCTGATAGCCCGTGCCGTTGGCAATACGACCTCTGATTGTCATATACATATAGCTCGGAAGATTGATGCTGTGGAAAGAGCCGTCAGATTCAACGCTGACATAGCCGTTGATTTTTTCCTGACTTTCCTTTGAAAAGCCGCTGTGAATATGACCCGTTATCATAAACACATTGTTGTATTTTTTGAGAATTTCCTCAACAGCAGCCGACTGGTCGCCGATGCCTCCGTCGTCAGGCTCCATATCGTCATCACCCCATGTTTCGGGCAAGCCGTGTGTTTGGTTAAGAGGCCAATGGCAGACAACAAAAATCGGCAAATTATCCTTTGCGGCAGCTTCCATTTCAGCCGCAAGCCATGCAAGTTGTGCATCGCTTATATAAGCGGCAGTCCTGTCGGTTTCGCTTGCAAGAACAATAAAGGGATAACCGTTAACCTTTGTTGAATAGTATTCATGCTCAGTTTTTCTGCCGGTAATCTTTTCGTTATATTCAATGAAAAGGTCGCGCGCCAAATCATAGCCCTCGTCCTCTGTCCATGTGTCATGGTTACCCTGAGCAAGAATAATCTCCTTTGCGGGGCTGTATTTTGCAAAGCTTTTTTCAAGCATTGACCATTCTTCGGCATAGCCGTGGTCAGTCAAATCACCTGCACAGACAAGCAAATCAAGCTGCTGCTTTGAATTTTCCATATCATGCAGTCCGAAGCCGAGCATGAATGAGCGAAGTTCTTCATCGGTCATGTGTATATCCGATATTGCAGCAAAATTCAGTTTGCAGTTTTCGGGGTCAAGCGGCTCGGTTGCCGCCGTAAAATTACCGAAAATCGGAAACGAGATAAGATTTAATATTGCCATAAGAATTGAAAGAAATGTTTTGATTGCAGCTATCACTTTTAGTCCGCCTTTCATTCTAATATGGATATATTTTATCATAGGGGCAAATATATTGCAATATTTTCAAAATGTTTTTCCAATATATATTGTTAAATTCGAAAACTTGTGATAATATTAAATCATATTAATTTGGAGGATACATATAATGATTTTTAATGCTGATTTTATTAAGAATTTTATGCAGCACTACCCCTACCCCGCCGCGGCGTTTGAGCTTTTGGAGCTTATAAAAAATCGATTTGATGCAGAACCCGATTTTGCCGA
>JAZSGU010000036.1:0-6705 GCA_045532895.1 Acutalibacteraceae bacterium
TAAAATGTCCATGGCCCCTAAAATGCGCACAATAAAGCAGGCAATTAAAGAAATAAAAGAGTCTGACAGCAAGACCGCTTTAACTGAAAGAGGTCTCCGCAGACTCGTTGAGGAAAAGAAAATTGTTTCTACCCTTATAGGAAATAGGAACTTGATTGATATGGATCAGCTTTATGATTATTTATCGGGCAAAAATCGCTCATAAAAAAACGCCCGATAAGACCCACGCAAAAAGCCGGGAGGCCTTGATACTTAAGGCTTCCCGGCTTTCGTGTTTTTCGGAATAAGGACCAAATAAGGACCATTTGAGAATTTTTGCAGAAAAGCAAAAAGCTGAAACCATTGTATATCAACGATTTCAGCCTTCTTTAAGATGGTCCGAGTGGCGAGACTTGAACTCACGGCCTCTTGACCCCCAGTCAAGCGCGCTCCCAACTGCGCCACACCCGGATATTATGTTTTGTTGGTGCTGTTACGCACTCAACGAATGCTATTATATCACAGAAAATTTAAAAGTCAAGATAAATTTTCAAAAATTCGAAACTTTTTGGCTTTAATTTTTTAAAGAATATTTTTGGGTTCTCTTAAATAAAACTCTGTTCTGATATGATACGATATATTTATGTCGTCTTATTGAAACGCACCGCTATGGGATATTTTTGCATAAAAACAACTCTATGATAATTTGTTTCAAAAAATCTTGACAAACCTTAAAGAGTGGTATATTATATAGACGCGCTTTAACACATAAAAGCTTTAAAGCCTTAAATATTCAGAGCAGCATATGATTTTAGGTAATATTACCGAGACTCAACTCTCACGATTGACTTTTCAAGCACTTCAAAAAAATTTGAGTGATGAAAAAATATCATTGATTAATAAAGTATTATGTGTTATATTTATTAGTATGTTTGCATATTGCCGTCAATACCGCACAGCAATCACAAACGATGTGTTTTAAAGGAATGATAAATTATGCCAATTACCAATTTTCTCGAAAGGAACGCAGAGCTTTACAAAGAAGATACCGCTCTGGTTGAAATCAATCCTGAAATTCAGGAAAAAAGCCGCATCACATGGCGCGAATATTCGCTCATTGAGCAGGGTGCAAACGCAACCGGCAGAAGTGAAATCACTTGGGAGGATTTTAACAAAAGAGCAAACCGCTTTGCAAACTTTCTGCTTTCAAGAGGCATCAAAAAAGGTGACAGGGTTGCAATTCTGCTTATGAACTGCATCGAATATCTCCCCATATATTTCGGCATTCTCAAGACGGGTGCGCTTGCCGTGCCTCTCAACTACCGTTACACAGCAGATGAAATCAAATACTGCTTAAAGCTTTCTGACAGCGACGCTATTGTTTTCGGCCCGGAATTTGTCGGCAGAATGGAGCAAATCTGTGACCGAATTCCCGATGTTAAGCTTCGCCTTTATCTCGGCGAGGACTGCCCTACATTCGCAGAAAGCTATAACAAGCTTGTTACATACTGCACATCAAGAAACCCTGAAATCGCCGTTTCGGACAGCGATGATGCCGCGATTTATTTTTCATCGGGCACAACGGGCTTCCCTAAAGCTATTCTTCACGCTCACAAGGCTCTTGTTCACTCCTGCAAGGTTGAGCAGAATCACCATTCGCAGACCAAAGACGACGTTTTCCTCTGCATTCCCCCGCTCTATCACACGGGCGCAAAAATGCATTGGTTCGGAAGCCTTCTTGTCGGCGGCAAGGCAGTTCTTCTCAAGGGTGCAAAGCCCGAATGGATTATCAAAGCCGTTTCCCAGGAAAAATGCTCAATCGTGTGGCTTCTCGTGCCCTGGGCGCAGGATATCCTTGACGCTATTGACAGAGGCGACATTGAGCTTGACAGATATAATCTTGACCAATGGAGGCTCATGCACATCGGTGCACAGCCCGTTCCCCCCAGCCTTATCAAGAGATGGCTCAAAATATTCCCCCATCATAAATATGACACAAACTACGGCTTGAGCGAGTCAATCGGACCCGGCTGCGTTCACCTTGGCGTTGACAATGTTCACAAGGTCGGCGCAATCGGCAAGGCGGGCTACGGCTGGGAAACAAAGATTGTTGACGAAAACGGTCAAACCGTTGAAAAAGGCGAGGTCGGCGAGCTTGCTGTTAAGGGCGACGGCGTTATGCTTTGCTACTATAACGATGACAAGGCAACAAACGAAGTGCTTCACGACGGCTGGCTCTTTACGGGCGACATGGCGCAGGAGGACGAGGACGGCTTTATCTTCCTCGTTGACCGCAAAAAGGACGTTATCATTTCGGGCGGCGAAAACCTTTACCCCGTTCAGATTGAAGATTTCCTGCGCAAGCACGATACGATAAAGGACGTTGCGGTTATCGGCTTGCCCGACCCCAGACTCGGTGAAATTGCCGCTGCTATTATTGAGATTAAAGAAGGCTGCAAGGCAGACGAAGAAGATATCAAGGATTTCTGCCGCGACCTTCCCAGATACAAACGCCCACACAAGATTATCTTTGCTCAAGTGCCGCGCAACCCGACGGGCAAGATTGAAAAACCCAAGCTTCGCAAGATTTACTGCGGCGAAAGCCTTGTAGCATCTCAGGTTGAAATGAAATTGGGCAAATAAATCAGATTAGGAGGATGTCAGTTGAAAAAACTGTTTTTGGGCAACGAAGCCGTTGCCCGCGGACTTTATGAGGCAGGCTGCCGTGTTGTTTCAAGCTACCCCGGCACTCCCAGCACAGAGGTAACGGAATTTGCCGCTGCATATGACGAAATCTTTTCCGAGTGGGCTCCCAACGAAAAGGTTGCCTGCGAGGTTGCATTCGGTGCCGCCGTTGCGGGCGCACGCTCATTCTGCGCAATGAAGCATGTCGGTCTTAACGTTGCGGCTGACCCGCTTTTCACCGCTTCCTACACGGGCGTTAACGCGGGCATGGTTATCCTTGTTGCCGATGACCCCGGAATGCATTCGTCCCAGAACGAGCAGGATTCAAGGCACTATGCAATGGGCTCAAAAACAATGATGCTTGAGCCCGCGGACTCCGCAGAATGCCTTGACTACACAAAGAGAGCTTTTGAGCTTTCGGAAAAATTCGATACACCCGTTATCATCAGACTCACCACAAGAGTTGCCCATTCAAGAAGCACGGCTCCGATTGCGGACAGAGTTGATAACGGACTGAAAGAATACACAAAAAATCCGCAGAAATATGTTATGGTGCCCGCAAACGCAAAAGGCAAGCACGTTGTTGTTGAGCAGCGCATTCTTGACCAGATTGCATACTGCGAAGCGGGCGCAGACGGGCTCAACACCGTTGAATACAACAGCAAAAAGATTGGTGTTATCACCTCGGGCATCTGCTACCAGTACGCAAAAGAGGCTCTCGGCGAAAACGCATCATACTTAAAGCTCGGCTGTGTTTATCCCCTGCCCGTTGACCTTATCAAGAATTTTGCCGCTGAGTGCGAAACGGTCTATGTTCTTGAAGAGCTTGACGACTATATTGAAACACATTGCCGCAAAAACGGCATTGAGGTTATCGGCAAGGATGCATTCACTCTGCAGGGCGAATATTCCCAGAGCATGATTGCCAAGGTTATCCTCGGCAAAGAGAATGAATGCCTTAAGAGCGGCGTTAACATCGTGCCCAGACCCCCCGTGCTTTGTGCAGGCTGCCCCCACAGAGGTCTTTTCTATGCGTTAAAGCAGCTCAATGTGACCGTAAGCGGCGATATCGGCTGCTACACCCTCGGCGCATCACAGCCGCTCGGCATGATTGACACAGTTCTTTGCATGGGTGCATCGGTTTCCGCCCTCCACGGCAGAAACGCGGCTGACCCCGCAAACGCCAAAAAGAGCGTTGCCGTTATCGGCGACTCAACCTTTATCCACTCGGGTGTTACGGGTCTTATTAACATTGCATATAACGCAACGGATTCCGTTGTTATTATTCTTGACAACTCAATAACCGGCATGACAGGTCACCAGCAGAACCCCACAACGGGCAAAAATATCAAGGGAGAGCCTGCAAACGCAGTCAGCCTTGAAGCTCTTGCAAAAGCCGTTGGCATTCAGAATGTTATTGTTGTTGACCCCTATAACCTTGCCGAAACAAAAGAGGGCATCAAGAATGCTCTTGAAGCAGACGGCCCCGCCGTTGTTATTTCAAGACGTCCCTGCGCTCTTCTTAAAACGGTTAAGCACAACCCGCCCCTCAAGGTTAACCCCGACAAGTGCAAATCCTGCAAAATGTGCATGAAGATAGGCTGCCCCGCCATCAGCATGAAGGACGGCAAGGCTGTTATCGACTTTACACAGTGCCTCGGCTGCAACGTATGCAGTCAGCTTTGCAAATTCGGCGCTATTGAGGAGGGAAAAGCATGAACAAATCAATTATGATTGTCGGTGTCGGCGGTCAGGGAACATTGCTTGCGAGCCGTATTCTCGGCGCAGCTCTTCTTGACTGCGGCTACGATGTTAAGGTTTCTGAAGTTCACGGCATGAGCCAGCGCGGCGGCTCGGTTGTTACATATGTTAAATTCGGCGAAAGCATTGCTTCCCCGATTATCGAAAAGGGCGAAGCCGACATAATTCTTGCTTTCGAAAAGCTTGAAGCCGCAAGATGGCTTGAGTATTTAAAACCTGACGGCAAAATTATTGTTAACACCCAACAGATTGACCCTATGCCCGTTGTTATGGGCTCAACGGAATATCCAGAAGGAATTATCGAAGCTCTCAAAGCGGCGGGCGCGGATATCGAAACGGTTGATGCCCTGCCCATGGCAGTTGAAGCAGGCAATTCAAAGGCGGTTAATGTTATCCTTATCGGCGCAATGGCAAAGAATATGGCTGATATCGCCAAAGAAAAGTGGATTAAGGCGCTTACAGAGAGCGTTCCTCCCAAATTTCTTGAACTCAACCTTAAAGCATTCGAAATGGGTTACAATATATAATTTAGGAAGTGTTGAAAATGCCAAAATACTATCAACCCGAAATCGAAACCGCTTCTCTTGAAGAAATGAGAGCGATTCAAAACGAAAAGCTTGTTAAGCAGGTTAAGCGCGTTTACGAAAACGTTGAATACTACCGCAAGCTTATGGACGAAAAGGGTGTTAAACCCGAGGATATCAAATCCGTTGACGATTTGCACAAGCTTCCGTTCCTGACAAAGGCGGATTTGCGCGACGCTTACCCCTACGGACTTCTCGGCACAGACCTCAAAAACTGTGTCAGAATCCACTCCACAAGCGGCACAACGGGCAAGCGCGTTGTTGCTTTTTATACGCAGGCGGATATCGACCTATGGGATGACTGCTGCGCACGCGCAATCGTTGCTGCAGGCGGCTCAAACGAGGATGTTTGTCAGGTTGCTTACGGCTACGGTCTTTTCACCGGCGGCTTCGGTCTTAACGGCGGCTCACAAAAGGTTGGCTGCCTGACATTGCCCATGTCCTCGGGCAACACGGAGCGCCAGATTCAGTTCATGCAGGATTTGCGTTCAACAATCCTCTGCTGCACCCCCTCTTATGCCGCATACATAGGCGAAACACTTAAAGAAATGGGTCTTACCCCCGAAGATATCAACCTTAAAGCGGGCATTTTCGGCGCAGAGCCATGGACAGAAGAAATGCGCCGCGATATCGAAAAATCGCTCGGCATAAAGGCATATGATATTTACGGTCTTACCGAATCAACGGGTCCCGGCGTTGCATTTGAATGCGAAGAACAGACGGGCATGCACATCAATGAGGACCATTTCCTTGCCGAAATCATTGACCCTGACACGGGCGAGGTGCTTCCCGAGGGCACAAAAGGTGAGCTTGTTTTCACAAGCCTTGACAAAGAGGGCTTCCCCCTCTTGAGATACCGCACAAGAGATATCTGCGTGCTCTCCAGAAAGAAATGCTCCTGCGGCAGAACACTTATCAAAATGGCAAAGCCCATGGGCAGAAGCGACGACATGATGATTATCCGCGGCGTTAATGTATTCCCCTCGCAGATTGAAACCGTTCTTCTTCAGGAGGGCTATTCACCCAACTATCTTATCGAGGTTGACAGAGCAAACAATGTTGACACGCTTGACATTTCCGTTGAACTCAGCCCCGAGCAGTTCTCCGACACTGTTAAAGAGCTTTCCGCCAAAGAAAAGGCTCTTGCCAACGCAATCAAAACAATGCTCGGCATTAATCCCAAGGTTCACCTTGTTGCTCCAAAAACTATCACCAGAAGCGAGGGCAAGGCTGTCAGAGTTGTTGATAAGAGAAAACTCCATGATTAATTCGCATTAAAGAAAGGGGCATAAATATGAGCGTTAAACAGATTTCGGTTTTTGTTGAAAACAAAAAGGGCGGTCTTTATGAGGTAACATCCGTGCTGAACAATGCAGGTGTTGACATACGCGCCCTTTCCATTGCAGACACAACGGACTACGGAATTTTAAGGCTTATCGTAAGCGACCACCAAAAGGCTTACGAAGCATTGAAAGCAGAGGGCGTTATCGCTTCCGTAACCGATGTTCTCGGCATTGAAGTGTCCGATGTTCCCGGCGGCTTTTCGCAGGCAATCAAGGTGCTTTCGGATGCAGACATTGCGGTTGAATATGCCTATGCATTCATCACCCGCCACGAGGGCGCGGCATGCGTAATCATCAGAGTTGAGGATAACGCAAAGGCGGCAAACCTTCTCGGCAAGGCAGGCATTTCGCTT
>JAZSGU010000165.1:0-2957 GCA_045532895.1 Acutalibacteraceae bacterium
AACAGCAGCAGCTTCGGGCGCAGTAGGCGTTGTTCGCCGTGACCCCATGGCAATGCTCCCCTTCTGCGGCTACAACATGGCTGATTACTGGCAGCATTGGATTAACATCGGCGCAGGTCTTGACCCCGAAAAGGCTCCCAAGATTTTCAACGTTAACTGGTTCCGCAAGGATGACGAAGGCAACTTCATGTGGCCCGGCTTCGGCGACAACCTCCGCGTTCTTGACTGGATTATCGACCGCTGCGAAGGCAAGGTTGAGGCTGACGAAACAGCTATCGGCTATGTTCCCAAGGCAGAGGATATCAACCTTGAAGGCATTGAGGACGAAGTTAGCGCAGAACAGCTTAAAGAGCTTCTCAGCGTTGACACCGCTCTCTGGAAGGACGAGGTTGCAGGCATCGAAGAATTCTACGGCAAGTTTGACAGACTTCCCGCAACTCTCAAGGCAGAGCTTGAAACACTCAAGGAAAATATCACAAAATAAAAATCATTTCAAAGAGTCGCTTCGGCGGCTCTTTTTGTTTATTTTGACAAGCTATAGTATAATATGCTAAAATTTATACAGAAAAATAAAAAAAATTCAATTTTGGGTGAGTGTTTTTGCCGATTTCTGCGACTAATAGGTGAAAAGTTGATTAAAGTATACTTTAATTAACAACAAGCCATAAGGTTTTGAAAGGCATCTTTGACGTGACAAAAATCTGCTCTTTCAAAACTGCTCTGCATCTGAAATGCACGAATGTGCGTGATATTGTTGTATTTCAGACTTATGTGTTGCTGTTAATTAAAGTATAACTTCCCGCGGAGGTGTTCCATGGATAACGGTGAAAGTAGCTACCGCCGTTTTCTTGACGGAGACGAAAGTGCATTCGGGGAGCTTCTCGATATGTACAGCGAAAATTTAATATTTTTCATCAACCGCTATGTCGGCAATGTTGCGATTGCACAGGAGCTTTCTGAGGATGTTTTTGTTGACCTTATCATATATAAAAAAAGGTATAACTTCAAATCCTCTCTGAAAACCTACGTTTTCGCGATTGCGCGCAACAAAGCGGTCAGCTACGTGCGCCGCTGTGCAAGAAAACCCGAATATGCATATGAATACATAGAGGAAGAAAGCGACCGCAGAAGCATTGAGGACGAATTTCTGAAAAAAGAGCAGGAGCGGGCATTGCATGCAGCTTTGGAGCGATTAAACGAGGATTACAAAACCGTGCTCCACCTCATTTATTTTGAGGATATGAGCAACGAGGATGCCGCAAAGGTTATGAACAAAAACAAGAAGCAGATTGAAAACCTGCTTTACAGGGCAAAACAAGCCCTGAAAAACGAGCTTGAAAGTGAGGTGATGCTGCCGTGAAAAACAGAGAAGAATATATAGAAAGTATATACAAAAAGAGGGATGAGGCACTTGAGCTTCGCAAAAAACGGCGCTCATATTTGACCTGCGCAGCATGCATCGCCGTATGCTTTTTAACGGCGTTTTTCCTTGTGCCGAAAGATAAGCCGAAAATCGAAGAAACGCCCGATTGTCCGTCCGATATATCTTATGGTCAAACCGCATACGAAGCCACTCCCGAGGATTTTGCAACTTTATACCCCGACAGCAACACAGCATACGGCAGCGAAAAAGCCGAGGGCTGCTTGAGAGAGGATGAAGCGACGGCTTATTTCGGCGGAGATGATTCCTTAAAAACTCAGAGCGTTCAATCATGCACGGTTGCTTCATCCGTGCCGCAGCAAACAGCCCCGTCAAGCACGGCAAAGCCCACAAAAACCACAACCAAAAAAAATCACTCTGAAAACGACACGAACAAAAATGATGTTGTCGGTGCAGGTGACAGTATAATTGATGTTGAAGATATTATTGACGGAATAGATTCAATCCTGTCAAACGATATAGAATTGCCTGAATTCACAATGAACGGAAATCTTTTACAAGGATATCGCCCCGAAGGCTTTAGCGGTTCTTTAGGGTCTGCGCCGCCCAAAACAACCGAAACACTCGAAGCGCCCGATACCGGCGGCGATGACCTTTCGGGAGTTTTGATTGTTGCTTATTCATATCTCTCGGAAAACGAATTAAAAGAAATTGACCCAAGCAAAACGGAAATTGATATAGAATCATCTCCGTTGGACTCAACAACAGGCTCTTCATCGGAGATATGTTTTGTTTATTATGTATTCTTCCAAACTGACAGCAAAACAATCATAATAATTTTGGATGCCGATACTCTTGATTTTATCAAACGCGAAGAATATCCTATCGCGAAAAGCACCACCGCACCGCATACAACCGCATATCACACAACAACCGAACCCGAAACAACAACCGTGACTCAACCGTCCACGGAAAATAATTAAGGAGTGATTTTATGCAGGCAGTATTCACAAAGGTAATCTCTTTCATTTTGTCAATTCTCATGCCCGTTACGGGTCTTTTTGCGGGCGGAACACCCGTTGCAAGCAGCGATATTGCAGTTCTTGACGGCGGTGTTTCACAAGACAAGCAAATCATCACCACATATGAGGAATTTAAGGCATGCTTCGGTGAAAGAACAGATGAAGAATCTGAGAAAAACGCTTTTTTAAACTCCATTAATGAAAGCTATTTTGAAAACGGCAATTTAGTGGTTATCTGCGTTACCCTTGCCGATACGGCAGAAGAAGTTATTGTTACCTCTGCCGCGGAAAAGGGCGGCACCCTTAAAATTTCTTATGCGATTGAAGACAGCGGTGCAATCGGAGCAACCATAATTTGCTACAGCACTATATGCGTTAAAACAAGCAAAAGCATTACACAGATTGAAGCAACGGAAAAGGGCATCACATTGCTTTACCGCTCATTTATGAGCAAATTAATTGAATTGGTAAGATAAGCTTTGCGGGGCGAAAAATCGTTTTCGCCCCCATTTGATAAACGGGGGAATAAAAATGAAAAAAGCAGTTGCAATTAT
>JAZSGU010000123.1:0-6963 GCA_045532895.1 Acutalibacteraceae bacterium
AGAAAACCCGCAGAGTTAATCTCTGCGGGTTGCTTGTTTATATGTCAGATTTCGACGGTAATGATGTTTTCATTTTGCTCTGCAATGAGCATAATTTCGTCCATTGAGGTTGTTCTTGCTTTTTTAATTGTTATATCAAGCGAAATCGTACCGTCGTTGTTTCTGGTCATTTTACATTTTTCAACAAGTATTTTCTTTTCCTCAAGCATACTTCTGAAATTCTTGACCGCATCAGCATTGTCATTAACCACAACCGTAAACTCATTAACCGTGTTTTCAAGCCTTGAAAAGAATTTGTGGAAAACAAACTGAAAAACAACCATAAGGATTGTTGAACCGATTGCAACCGTATACATTCCCGCACCGACAGCAAGACCAACGCTTGCCGTTGCCCATATGCCCGCGGCAGTTGTTAAGCCTTTAATAGAAACATCCTTAACAAAAATAACGCCTGCACCAAGAAAGCCGACACCGGTTATTACATTTGAAGCAATACGTGAAGCATCTGCACGCAAGCCCTCAAATTGAAGCAAATCAAAGAAACCGTATTTAGAAACGACCATCGCGAGTGCTGCTCCGAGAGCAACAATCATATGCGTTCTGATACCGGCATCCTTCTGACGGCGGGTTCTTTCAAAACCGATTACAATGCCGCATATGCCTGCAATCAACAATCTGAAAAGCATGTAACCGCTTTCCTGTACATCAGTCATAATTGCATTTAATAAATTATCCATCATAATCACCTGAAACAAGTTATTTATATGGTCAAATATTTTAACACTTAAAACAAAATTTGTCAACATATTCAGTTCGGTTTATAATAATTTTACAAATTAATATATCAAGGTTTTACTTGACGGGCAATAAAATATTAGTATATAATATCTGTAATTTACAGAGATAGGATGTGCTGTCATGGATAAATTTGCAAGATTCAGATATCAGCCCTGCTTGCCGCTCGGTGAGGACGGCAGACGCGTTACGGCTTCTCCCAAACACATTGCTCTTTCAAGAAAAGCGGCGGCAGAGGGCATGGTACTTTTAAAGAATAAAAATAAAGCTTTACCTCTAAAAAACGGTGAAAAAATTGCTCTTTTCGGTAAGGCAACCATTGAATATATAAAAGGCGGCGGAGGAAGCGGTGATGTTCACACTCCGTATATCCATAATATTTATGATGGCTTTGCCGAAAAACAAAAAGACGGCAAGGTTTCAGTTTATATGCCTCTTATTGATTTTTACAAAGATTATGTTGAGCGCGAAAGTGTAAATGTGCTCACTCAGGAGCAAATCAACGCAAGATGGGATATTGTTAATAACATGGAGTTTTGTCAGAAGCGTGATGATATGACTTACGACACCTTTGCCGCAATGCATGTTACCGAGGCAAAGGTTCCTGACGAACTTATAAAATCAGCATCAGAATGGGCGGAAACTGCGATTATTACAATCAGCCGTTTTTCGGCTGAGGGTGTTGACCGCAGACCTATCGGCAACGACTATTATCTTTCCGACCTTGAAAAAGAACTGATTGACAAGGCTGGCGAACTTTTCAAGAAAGTTGTTATTGTAATTAATTCCGGTGCAACGATCGACTGCGAATACTTTGCGGAAAACGACAGAATTTCTTCCGTTTTATTTTCATGGCAGGGCGGTCTTGAAGGAGGAGCAGCGATTGCCGATATCCTATGCGGAGATGTTAACCCCTCCGGTAAGCTTGCAGACACAATTACAAAATCCTACGATTGTTACCCCTGCAAGGAAGAATTCTGGGAAAGCTTTAATCACATATATTATTCTGATGACATTTATGTCGGTTACCGCTATTTTGAAACAATTCCAGACGCAAAAAAACATGTGCGCTATCCTTTCGGCTTCGGGCTTTCATATACGAGTTTTGAATTGAGCAGCAAGGTCTGCTGCGAAAGCGACGGTAAAATTATCGCAGTTGTTAATGTTAAAAACACCGGCAGCGTTGCCGGCAAGGAAGTTGTTCAGCTTTATTACAGCGCTCCGCAGGGCAAACTCGGAAAGCCTGCAAAAGAGCTCGGTGCTTATAAAAAGACCGCTTTGCTCGCGCCAGGTGAAAGCGAAACGGTTGTTATGAGCCTTGATATCAATGACATGGCAAGCTTTGACGACCTCGGAAAAATCTGCAAAGCTGCTTATGTGCTTGAAGCCGGAAATTACAGCTTCTTTATAGGCACGGATGTCAGAAACGCGGTTGAGGTTGACTATACATATAATGTTGAAGCTGACAGAATTACCGAGCAGCTCAAAAATTGGTGTAAACCGTTCAAGCTTGAAAAACGCATGCTTGCCGACGGAAGCTTTGAGGCATTACCCACAGGCGATGAAAGCTATTACTACGGCGAAGTTAAGCCCACCGGCGCAAAAGCACCCGAAACACTTGTTAAGTTTGACGCTGTCGGTACGGAAATCACAATGGACGAATTTGTTGCACAGTTTACGCTTGACGAGCTTATGTATTTCGTCGGCGGTCAAAAAACAACGGGCGTTTGCAACACGGGCTCTTTCGGCGGCATCGAACGCCTCGGCATCCCCTATTTCCCCACGGCAGACGGGCCCGCAGGTTTAAGACTTGAGCCCTGCACGGGTATACCTACCACCGCATGGCCCTGCGCAACTCTGCTTGCGTGCACATGGGACCCCGCTCTCATTTATGAAGTAGGCGCAGGCGGCGGCGCGGAAGTCAGAGAAAATAATCTTGCCGTTTGGCTTGCACCCGCTCTTAATATTCACAGAGACCCGCTTTGCGGCAGAAACTTTGAATATTATTCGGAGGACCCGCTGGTTGCGGGCAAGTGCGCCGCGGCGGCAATCAGAGGCATTCAGTCGCAAAAGGTTGCGGTTTCTATGAAGCATTTTGCTTGCAACAATAAAGAAGCAAACCGCTATGACATTGATGCAAGAATTTCCGAAAGAGCACTTCGTGAAATCTATCTCAAGGGCTTTGAAATTGCGGTTAAAGAAGCCGACCCGTGGACTGTTATGTCATCATATAACCGCATTAACGGTCAGCACACATCCGAAAGCTATGAGCTTCTTACGGGTATTCTTCGCGGAGAATGGGGCTTCAAAGGTATGGTTGTTACGGACTGGGGCGTTAAAAACAATCCGGTTAATGAGGTTAGAGCGGGCAACGACATGAAGATGCATTGCGGTTATCCCGAAGACCTTAAAGCTGCCTATGATAATGGTGAATTAACAAGAGCGGAGCTTGAGCTTTGCGTTAAGCGCATTCTTGAAATGTTCTTAAAGCTTGCATAAGAGGATTAAAATGAGTGCTAAAACCGATATTTTTATAAAAGACAGAGCTGACCCTTTTGTAAAAATGGGCAGCGACGGATATTATTATTTCACCGCATCTTATCCCATGTACGGAAGCAATGACCTCGAAGGATATGACAGAATTATTCTTCGCCGCGCAAAAACGATTGATGAGCTTGCTCACGCGGAGGAAAAAGTAATTTGGGATGAAAAGGATTCCAAAACTGCATTCAGATTTATTTGGGCACCCGAAATTCACGAAATCGGCGGCAGATGGTATGTGTTATTTGCCGCAAGCGGCAGCAAAAACAACGTTTGGGATATTGACTGCCACATAATAATGTGCAGCGGCAATGACCCTTTTAACGATGAATGGATTGATAAAGGTAAATTTACCGCATGTGACGGTGACGCATTTTCATTCAACGGTTTTTCACTTGATATGACATATTTTGAATGTGCGGGAAAACACTATGTTGCATGGGCTCAAAACGGCGGTAACTCCAACGTTTATCTTGCAACAATTAATCCCGATGAGCCGTGGAAAACAACATGTCCTGCAGTTTTGCTGACAAAGCCCGAATATGATTGGGAAAGAGTAAATATTCCCGTTAATGAGGGACCTGCGGCAATGATTCACGGCGGAAAAATTTTTCTTACTTTTTCAGCATCTGCAACCGGACCGGAATACTGCATCGGTCTTATGCATGCAGATGAAAACGCCGACCTTACTGATATTTCAAGCTGGACAAAGCTTGACTCTCCCCTGTTGACATCCGATGACCTTATAGGTGAATACGGTCCCGGTCACAATTCATTTGTTAAGGACGAAAACGGCGATTGGATATTTGTTTACCATTCACGCGACGAAAAATGCTATAACGGCGAATGCGGTTATTCAAATCATGACCCGCTTTATGACCCGTGCCGAAGCGCAAGAAAACGCAAGGTTAAGTGGTCATCAGACGGAATGCCAATACTCAACGGATAATTTAAAGGCTTGGTAACCTTACGGCTACCAAGCCTTTTTTCAGCTCTGCTTGATTTTTCTGTTTAGTTTTTTAGTTGTTTTTCTTACTATAAGAAAAACGGTTATCCATATCACAGCATACACAACAGCAAAAATTGCAGTAAATATCAAAATAACGTTAATATTAAACGGTATCCAACTGTTAACCAAATAACAGCTTACATATGCAATATAAAGCATAAGGAAATGTATCCCCGCGGATTTCGGGATTGACCAGCTTTCAATCTGATTAAATACGGAAGCACCCGCATGAACAAACGCCAACAAATATGTTGAAATAATTGACGAAAGTATTTCTTTTCCGCCAAGAAAAAGCTCTGTTTTCAACGAAACACAAAACAGAACAATTCCTGTAATTATAGGTCCGAAGCCGCCGAAAATAAGACCCCTCAAACAAAACTCTTTAAAATACTTATTCATATTCCGAATCTCCTTTTTACGTTTTTCAGTTGTCGTCTTGAAATATAGTCCTCAAAGCCGTTAGCCAAAATAACTTTAATTGTTCCGACCAAGGACATGTCAAATTTTTTGACCCTGTTAACATTGATGATACATCCTTGATTTATTCTTATAAAATCATCTCCGAGGCGTTCTTCAACTTGATAAAGTCGCTGTTTCAACAAATATTTTTTGCTGCCAATGCATGCAAAGACCTTGTTTGAATCGGTAAAATAGCAGTCCGCTTCATTAATAAAAAACCTCACGGCATCGGTTTCGCCGTATGCTGTAAGATAAGAGGATTTGCTGCCGATAATTCTTTCAATCGCTTCAACCGTTTCGTTTCTTTCATGCATTGTCAAAACAAGCGACTCATCTTTTTCGGGGTCAATTATCAGAGTGAATTCCATGTCTGTTCCTCCTTTCATTTCGGAGTATATCATAAACAAATTTAAAAATCTTGCTTTTTGAGCATTCGGCTTTTCTGCAAAAATATTCGGCAAAAAAAGCTGAAATCATATCTAAAAGACAGATTTCAGCTTTAATGAATTTAAAATGCCATAAGTATCGACGCAACAAAAGAAACACCTGCCGCAATATATTCCTTTGCTGTAATTTTTTCTTTTCGTAATGCGGAAATGGCGGTTGAAAAAACCATAACTCCACCCGTAACCAATGGGTATTGAACAGATGCGGGAAGATTTGACAGAGAAATGAGCAAAAACAGATTGCCGATTCCGTTAAACACTCCGTATCCCGCGGTATACAGAAGATTCTTTCCTTTAATGAGCGGTATTTTTTTGTAAGAAAACAAAAGCCAAACCGCACTTATAACAGCAGTTATAAAGCTTGAAATAATCATAAATCCCGTGCTGTCTGCATGAGGAAGCGACGAGGACTGGTGGATTTTTGACAGAACACCTGCCATGCCGTTTAAAATAAAAACCGCCATATAATAAACAATGGCTTTTTTATCCTGCTTACCTTTTTTTATGTTTAGAAGCACGGAAACAACAATCAGCAAACAGCAAAGCGTTTTGAATAACGTAAGCTCTTCGTCATAAAAACCAACGCCTAAAACAAACGGCAACAGCATGCCGCCAAGCATGGAAAACACGGAATATACGGATAAATTGGCAACAGCAAAGGCTTTCATGCTGAAAGCGGTCATTGCAATTCCTGAAACCGAATATATCGCCGCCATCAAAACGCTGAAAGAAGTTATCTGAATGCTGAATTTTCCGATAAAGAGCATTATAACAACAATAATAATGCTTTTATAAAGTGAAAACTCAAGAGCAGACTTCAGGCTTTCTCCCCTGCTTTGCTGAAATTTTTGATTAAACAAAAATTGCAAAGAAAACAGAACAACTGCGGACAAAACAAGTAAATAATACATATTAACCTCTGTTATTTAAATTCTCGGAACAGTTTAACACATTTTGTTTCACATTTCAATTAAAACAAGCTAATTATTTTGAATTTAACCTATTTCTTTGTATTTACTTACACTAAAATTAGTGCTATAATATTGCGGTAAAAATACCGAAAGGATATGATAAAATGAAGTATGTCGGCATTGCAATACTTGTTATTTTGGCTGTTTTTCTGCTTCTGATAGCTGTTGCTGCAATCAGAGCCGTTAAAATCAAGGCAAAGCCCAACACAAATGCCCCCGCCATCAATCCCACAGACGAAGAAGCGGATGCATATGCTCAAAAGCTTTCCGCAATGGTGCAGGTTCCCACAATTTCGCTTAGGGGCAACACCGATTTAACGCAGTTTTACAAGCTTCACGAGGTTATGAAAAGCAATTTTCCTCTCGTGTTCTCAAAGCTTGAGCGCACGGAGATTGAAGGCAATCTTCTTTTCCGTTGGCCCGGCAAAGACCCTTCAAGAAACGGCATTTTGCTTATGGGTCACCAAGATGTTGTTACTGCAGATGAGCCGAACTGGGAGCGTTCACCTTTTTCGGGTGAGATTTCCGACGGTAACATTCACGGCAGAGGCACTATGGACTGCAAATCAACCGTATTTTCAGAGTTTCAGGCTATCGAAGAGCTTCTTGCGGAAGGCTTTGAGCCTCCTTGCGATATATATCTTTCATCATCGATTGACGAAGAAATTTCTGGCGACGGCGCACCGAAGCTTGTTAATTATCTAAAATCAAATGGCGTACGCCTTGATGTTGCAATGGATGA
>JAZSGU010000198.1:0-2868 GCA_045532895.1 Acutalibacteraceae bacterium
AACGATAGTGTTGTTAAAGGTGGATTGGATATGGGCTGCACCGCGCTCAATATTCTTGCGCTCGCGGCGTCTGCGGGTACCTGTTGTCTTTTTTGCTGCTTTAGCCATGATATCCCTCCTAATCTTACTTCTTCTTGTTTGAAATGGTCTTCTTGGGACCCTTGCGTGTACGAGCGTGTGTCTTTGATCTCTGACCTCTTACGGGGAGACCCTTTCTGTGACGAACGCCACGGTAGCATCCGATTTCGATAAGTCTTTTGATGTCGAATGCGGTTTCTCTGCGAAGATCGCCTTCTACAGTAAGGTTGTGCTCGATATATTCACGAAGTTTTGAAACGTCGTCTTCGGTCATGTCCTTAACTCTAAGGTCGGGATCAACGCCGGTTGCTGCGATAATGTCGCTGGCAGTTTTGGGACCGATGCCGTAGATGTAAGTAAGAGCGATTTCTACTCTCTTATCTCTGGGCAGGTCAACACCTGATATACGCGCCATTTGTCAGTTGCACCTCCAAATTAACATTGGTTTTACGTCGGGATTAACCCTGACGCTGCTTGTGCTTGGGATTTTCACAGATAACCATTACTTTTCCCTTGCGCTTAATAACTTTGCACTTTTCGCAAATTTTCTTGACAGAAGGTCTGACTTTCATATTAGAATACCTCCTTGAACTTACTTGGAACGCCATGTTATGCGGCCCTTGGTGAGGTCGTATGGCGACATTTCGACCGTCACTTTATCGCCGGGAAGAATCTTGATGTAATTCATGCGAAGCTTTCCGGAGATGTGAGCCAATATTCTGTGTCCGTTTTCCAGCTCAACCTGAAAGGTTGCGTTGGGTAATGACTCGATTACCGTACCTTCAATCTCGATCATGTCCTGCTTAGACATAGTAACCTCCTAAGTGTTGCCGTTTATTTCTGCATTTAATCGCCCGAGGGCTTTCTTTAACGCCCTGTTTGTTGACATTTCGGCTTCCGTGACGGATGAGCCGAGGGATTCAACGTGGCGAATATTTTTGCTTTTTGGTCTGTCAATGGGACGCTCTTTTCCGTCGCAGAGAAGAACCGACTTTTCGTTGCCTCCGACAACCGCCAGAAGCTTGTCTTTATCTCTTCCCGCAAGTGACCTGACTACCGTTCCTTTTTCAAGCATTTTCCTCACCTTAAATCTTCGTGAGAATCACGGGGCCGTTTGTTGTTATAGCCACCGTATGCTCAAAGTGGGCAGAGAGCGAACCGTCCCTTGTTTTGATAGTCCAACCGTCAGGCAACTGCCTGATGCCTGCACCGCCCTGATTTATCATGGGCTCAATGGCAATTGTCATGCCGGGGAGCAGGCGCACACCTCGTCCGGGTGTGCCGAAATTCGGTACGCTGGGGTCTTCGTGCATCTGCTTTCCGACTCCGTGGCCCGTGAATTCGCGAACCACCGAAAAGCCTCTTTCCTCACAACACCTTTGGATTGTTGAGCCGATATCACCGATTCTGCCGCCTGCGACAGCTGCCTTGATGCCTTCATAGAGGCTCTCTCTGGTAACGTCGCACAGCCGCTGTGCTTCGGGAGAGATATCCCCCGCCGCAAAAGTGGCGGCATTATCGCCGACATAGCCGTTGAAGGTTGCGCCGACATCGATGCTGACGATATCGCCGGCTCTGATGATGCGCTTTTTGTTCGGAATGCCGTGAATGACCTCATCGTTTATGGAAACGCATGCAGCAGCAGGATAACCGTTATAACCCTTGAAGGTCGGAATTGCTCCGCTCTTCTTTATGAAGTCGAGGGCAATGCGGTCAATCTCTGCCGTGGAAACTCCCGGCTCAACCGCCTCACCTGCTGCCTTTAATGCTCCTGCAGCGATAACGCACGCCTCTTTCATAAGGCTGAGTTCTCTTGTAGTTTTGAGCACTATCATGCTAATCCTCCGTAGAATGTAAGCTTTTGCTTACTTAAGGGTCCTATTAATCAAGGAAGCCCTTGTAGTGTCTCATCATCATCTGGCTTTCAAGCTGCTTGACTGTTTCAAGAGCAACACCGACAAGAATGATGATTGATGTACCGCCGAGCGATACGTTCATTGAAGCACCTTCCTGCCACATATCGAGGAAGAAGGTTGTAACCTGTGAGAAGATAATCGGGAAAAGAGCAACAACGCTGAGAAGAAGAGCACCGAGAAGGGTGATTCTGTTGAGGATCTTGCCGATGTATCTTGAGGTAGGTTCACCGGGACGGATGCCGGGGATTGAACCGCCGTTGTCACGGATGTTCTTTGACATCTCGATGGGGTTGTACTGAATGCTTGCATAGAAATATGCAAAAGCAATGATCATTACAAAGTAAATGATGCTGTATACCCAATGTTCAGCTGTGAAAATATCGAAGAATTTATCCCAGCCGCTGTCTTCCTTAATCTTTGAATCGATGAACATTCTGATTGTGGGAGGCAGTGAAAGAATTGAGGAAGCGAAGATAACGGGCATAACGCCTGACATATTAACCTTGATGGGAATATGAGTGCTCTGACCGCCGTACATCTTTCTGCCGACAACTCTCTTGGCATACTGCACGGGAATTCTTCTCTCTGCGTTATCCATCCATACGATGAAAGCAATCATGAGGATAAGGATAATTGCAACGAAGGGTGAAAGGAAGTAGTAGGGGCCGCCTCTCCAGAAGTAACCGCCTGCATCCTTGCCGAAAAGTGTTGCAAAGAGAGTGGGAATTCTTGAAACGATACCGGCGAAGAGGATAATTGAAATACCGTTGCCGATACCCTTTTCGTTAATTCTCTCGCCGAGCCACATGATAAGGGCTGTACCGGCTGTGAAGCAGAGAATGATAACGAGTGCCTGGAATACTGCAGCGAAACC
>JAZSGU010000192.1:0-19191 GCA_045532895.1 Acutalibacteraceae bacterium
TCAACCTTTGCCCTGCCCATTTTGAAATAAACACTCAAAGGAACAATCGCAAGCCCCTCCTGCTTAACCTGCGCATAAAAACGGCGTATTTCTTTTTTATGCAAAAGCAGTCTTTTGGTGCGCAGTGGGTCTCTGTTAAAGATATTGCCCTGCTCATAGGGGCTGATATGCATGCCGTTGACAAACATTTCACCGTCTTTGACAAAACACCAGGAATCCTTCAGGTTGATTTTGCCCTGACGGATTGACTTGACCTCCGTTCCGAACAGCTCAATGCCCGCTTCAAGCTTTTCAAGCACAAAATAGTCATGATATGCTTTTTTATTTTGTGCGATTATTTTAATGCCGCTGTTTTTATCCATTAGCTGAACCTTTCATTCGCGATAACTCGCGGATTGCGATTATATCACACAATAATAATGTGTGTCAATAGCAGATTTTTGTTGCAAAGAATTTTTTGAAAATAAAATTATTTTTTGGGAGTGCGTTTTTTGGCGTAAAAATCTCTCTTTTTCTTCTTTTCTTCCGCTTCACGCTTTGCCGCAAGGGCGCGCTTTGCTTTAACTCTTGAAAGGGGCTTGCCTTTCTTTGCGGGCTTCTTTTTCTTTTCTTCGTTATCCTTATCGGGGTTTTCTTTGTAAAAAACTATGCTGCCGCCGATAACCTGCACAACCTCGCTGCCCGTTGCCGCGGCAAGCTTGTCGGCAAATTCGCGGGGGCTTTCGGGTGCGCTTTCAAGAAGCACCTTGAGCTTGATAAGCTCTCTTTTTCTCAAAGCATCCGCCGTCTGCTCAATCAAAGCATCGGAAATGCCGCCCTTTCCTATCTGAAACAGAGGCTCAAGGGTGTTTGCCTGCGCGCGAAGCGCGGCTCTCTCTTTGCCTGTCATCAATTATCCTCCTCAATCAGCTCTGCAAGGCGGCGCACGGACTTGCCTCTGTGGCTTATTGCATCCTTTTCATCCGCCGTAAGCTGCGCCATTGTTTTTTCGCCGTTATATTCAACGGGCAGGAAAAGCGGGTCGTAGCCGAAACCGCCGTTGCCGATTTCCTCATATCCGATTGTGCCGCGGCACTCACCGCGGGCTATGATTTTTTTGCCGTCGGGGTAAACACAGCACGCAACGCTCACGAACGCCGCACCTCTGTCCTTGGGTTCAAGGCCTTCGAGGGCTTTGAGAAGCTTTTTATTGTTGGCATCGTCGTTGCCGTGCTGACCCGCATATCTTGCGGAATAAACACCGGGGGCACCGTCAAGATAATCAACCGCGAGACCCGAATCATCCGCAATGCAGGGCATGCCGCTTTCTCTGCAGCCGCTTTCCGCTTTTATGAATGCGTTCTCTTCAAAGGTTGTGCCCGTTTCCTCTGCGTCGGTCAGTTCAACTCCCGCTTCCTCCGCAAGGAGCACTCTGATGCCGAGAGGCGCAAGAATGCGCTGCATCTCGTCGCGCTTTTTCATGTTGTGGGTAGCAATTATATAATCCATATATATTATTCCTCGTCTTTATCCTCTTCAAACAGTCCGTCTGCAAAAGCTTTGGCGTTAAAGGGTCTCAAATCGTCGATACCCTCGCCTACGCCGATAAACTTAACGGGCACTTTGAGGTCATTTTTTATCGCAAGCACAACGCCGCCCTTTGCGGTGCCGTCAAGCTTCGTGAGAATTATGCCGGTGATTTCGGCAACATCCTTGAATTCCTTTGCCTGATTAACGGCATTCTGACCCGTTGTTGCATCAAGAACAAGAAGCACCTCGCGGTCGGCATAAGGAAGCTGGCGGTCAATAACTCTGTAGATTTTTGCAAGCTCCTCCATAAGATTCTTTTTGTTATGGAGTCTGCCCGCGGTGTCACAGATAATCATATCGGCATTTCTTGCCTTGCCCGCAGCAATCGTGTCAAAAACAACCGCGGCAGGGTCCGCGCCCTCTTTATGCTTAACAATGTCAACGCCTGCGCGGTCAGCCCAGATTTCAAGCTGGTCTATCGCCGCTGCTCTGAAAGTATCCGCCGCACCAAGTATAACCTTTTTGCCCTCTGCCTTGAACATCGCCGCCATTTTGCCGATTGATGTGGTTTTGCCCACGCCGTTAACGCCGATAACAAGGATAACGGAGGGTACGGTTATCATATCAAGCTCCTCGCCGCCGCTTAAAAGGTCGGCAACAATGTTGCGGATTTCTTCTTTAACGTCTTTCGCTTTGCGCAGATTCTTTTTGAAAACGGCGTCGCGAAGCCTTTCAACAATTTCCATGGCGGTGTTTACGCCGACGTCCGCCATAACGAGAATCTCTTCAAGCTCCTCGTAAAAATCGTCATCTATCTCATTTTTGCCGTAAAGAGCCGCATTGATTGCCCCCGACATGCTGTCGCGGGTCTTTTTCAGCCCTTTGTTAATTCTTTTGAAAAGTCCCATCGTTTACCCCTATATATTAATGTATTATTGCTCCTGGACGTTCTTAATGATTTTATCAATAGTCTTTTTGAGAGCCGAATCCCTTTCACTGTTATCGGAAACTGTTTTGATTGAGTGCAGAATTGTTGTTCTGTCTCTGTTGCCGAAATACATGCTGATTTCCTCCTGCGTGAGGTCAGTAATCTCTCTTGCAATATAAATTGCAATCTGTCTTGCCTTGGCGGTTTTTGAATCTCTTTTGGTTGAGATTATGTCGCTCTGCGGCACGCCGAAGGTGCGAGCCGTTTCGGAAATAATTGCATTGACAACCGACGAAACGGGTCGGCTGTCGTTCATTATATCTTTAATTGCAACCTGCGCCATGGCTATGTTGATTGCCGAGCCTTCAATATTGACAAGCGCGTTAATCTTTTTAACAACGCCTTCAAGCTGACGGATGTTTGTCTTGATTTTTTCCGCCACATACTGAATAACATCTGCGGGCAGCTCAAGACCGAGCGTGTCCGCCTTGCGCTGAATAATTGCCATTCTCGTTTCGATATCGGGCGGCTGAATGTCCGCAATAAGTCCCCACTCAAAGCGGTTGCGAAGCCTTTCTTCAAGAAGCTCAATTTCCTTGGGAGTGCGGTCCGAGGTCAGAACAATCTGCTTGCCGTCCTGCGTTAACGCGTTGAATGTGTGAAAAAATTCCTCCTGCGTGGATTCCTTGCCCGCGATAAACTGAATATCGTCAACAAGAAGCACATCGCAGTTTCTGTATTTATCGTGAATTTCATTCATCGTTTTCTTCTTAATACCGTCAACGATGAGGTTAACAAAATCCTCACCGCGGGTGAAAATAATATCTGCATCGGGATTTTTCGCTTTAACTTCGTTGCTGATGGCGCAAAGCAGGTGAGTTTTGCCCAGACCCGAATTGCCGTAGATGAAAAGCGGGTTATATGCCGCGCCGGGAGTTGCCGCAACGGCCTGGGCGGCAGCATGAGCAAATCTGTTTGATGAGCCTACAACGAAGGTTTCAAAAGTGTTTTTTTCAATGCTTAACGATGATGCAACCGCGCTGCGGTCAGCGGCGGGGGCGGGTGCGGGAGCAGTTGCGCTCGGGTCAACAAGCTCAACCTCAACATCAAAGCCCATAACGGCATTAAAAGCGTTTTTAAGCTCATTTGCAAATTTCTGCTCGATAATCTTCCTCATAAATTCACTTGCGGAAAGAACTGCCTTTGCGCCGTCAAAGCTGATTATCTCAATGGGTTTGAACCAGATATCATATATAACTTCACCGCAGCTTGCCTTTAAATGCTCGCAGACAAGCGCCCACATCTCTTTGAGAGATTCCATTTAAAACTTCCTCCATATCTATTTTGTCGCGCAATTTCTCATTTTAATGATAAAGATACATAATAGAGTATATCACAAGAAAAAGCGTATTTCAAGGATAAAGAAAAGATTTTTGACGGAATTAAAAAAAATATTGACATTGACACCCCGTCTGTTATATAATAAATGCTCAAAGGGTTTAACCCTTATTTTGTTATGCTCAAAAAACATTGAAACGGAGGTTAGCACGATGAAAAGAACTTACCAGCCCAAGAAGCGTCATCGCAAGATGGAACACGGCTTCCGCAAGAGAATGGCTGACAGAAACGGCCGCAAGGTTCTTGCCCGCCGCAGAGCAAAGGGCAGAAAGCAGCTCACATATTAATCCGAAAAGGGATTGATGCAAATGTCCGGAGCAGTTACCTTAAAGCAAAACACAGAATTTCACAGAGCCTACGGCAGGGGCAAGGTTAAGGCCTCCCCTCAGCTTGTAACCTATGTTGTCAAAAACAGAGGCTTGGGCTGCCGCATAGGCATAACTGCCGCAAAAAAGCTTGGCAGTGCAGTTGAGAGAAACAGATGCCGCCGCATCATAAGGGCGGCATTCTCCTCAATTTCAGCCGAGTGCAGCGGCAACTGGGATATCGTGTTTGTTGCAAGGTTCAAAACAAAAAAGCTCAAAAGCTGCGACCTCATCCCCGTTATGCAAAGCCATTTAACGGAGTTGGGCGTTATCAGAAGCAGCACGGGGGCGGAAAAATGAAAAAGTTTCTGCTTGCTGCAATTCGCTTTTACAGAAAGCGCATTTCCCCTCTTTTCCCGCCAATGTGCAGGTATTATCCAACCTGCTCTCAATATGCTTTGGAGGCTATTCAGGTTCACGGTGCATTCCGGGGGGCCTTGCTTGCTTTATTAAGGCTTTTGAGATGCAACGTTCTTTTCCCCGGCGGATATGACCCGGTTCCGCCCAAGAAACACTCTCACTCGGAGGACGAAAAATGACCGCTTTATATGAAATTCTCGGTGTGCCTTTCGGCTTTTTGCTCAGGCTTATCTATGATACGGTAGGATTCCAGAACTATGCCATATCAATAGTATTGCTGACATTGGTTACAAGGCTTATCACAATCCCCTCAACCATCAGCCAACAAAAGGGCATGGCAAAAACCCAGCGCATCCAGTCCAAAATACGCAGAATTCAGGCCAAGTATGCGGGCAACCAGCAGAAAATTCAGGAGGAAACAAGCGCTCTTTATCAGAGAGAGGGCTATAACCCCATGAATGCGGGCTGCACACCCATGCTTTTCCAGTTCGTTCTTCTTTTCGGCCTTATCGGCGCAATTTATTATCCTCTGAGCAACTTCCTTACCGGAATCACGGAAGCGGAAATCAAGCTGCTTTCCGACGCTGTTGCAAAAATCAGCAGTTCAAAATTTGCAACCAGCTCTCACCTTGCAGAGCTGCTTATCATCCAAAACATCGACCAGCTTCAAGGCATCCCCGGCGTAAGCCAGGCTACTTATGATGCTATTGCAAATGTTAACTTCAACTTCTTCGGTTTGTTCTCGCTCGGTGATGTGCCCAAGGATTTCGGGCTCCATATTATCTGGGCTATTCCCGTTCTCTCCTTCCTTTCTTCACTTGCAACGGGAATTTATTCTCACATTAAGCAGAAAAAGAGCAACCCCGCAATGGCTAACAACCCCACGATGGGCTGCATGATGTTCGGTATGCCGCTTTTCTCACTTTATTTTGTTGTCAACTACCCCGCAGGCATCGGTATTTACTGGATTGCTTCCAGCATTTTCAGCTTTATTATCACCGTTGTTGTCGGCCATTTCTACAGCCCCAAAAAGACTATTGCAAAGATTATGGTTGACGAAACCGTTGCCCGCCGTTCAAAAGAGAATAACACCAAACTTATAGCGGCAAACAAAAAATAGTATATACACAGTTTCAGGTGGTGAATTAATTTTGATTAAAGAAGCATTCGGCACAGGCTCAACTCTTGACGAAGCAAAAGAGGCTGCTCTCAAGGAGCTCAATGCTCCCGAGGATGCAGATATTAAATATGATGTAATCGAAAGACCAAAAGCAAAGGTTCTCGGACTTTTCGGCGGTTCACTCGCCAAAATGAGAGCTTATTATGAATACGAGGATGACCCGTTCGCAAAAGCAAAGGATTATATCAGCGTTATTCTTAAAAACCTCGGCATCGAGGCAGCGGAAATTTCCGTTGAAGCAGACGATGAGGAAGTTAAGTTTTCCATCGAATGCGGCGACGACTACGGCTCGGTTATCGGCAGAAGAGGCGAAACTCTTGACGCTATCCAGTATCTCACCCGCCTTGTTATCAACAGAGGCTCCGAGGACTACAAGAGAGTTTCAATCAATGTTGGCAACTACCGCGAGAAGAGGGAAAACACTCTTCGTGCTCTTGCCCGCAAAAACGCTGCAAAGGTTCGCAAATACGGCAGAAATGTTGTTCTTGAGCCCATGAACCCCTATGAGCGCAGAATTATCCACACAACAGTTCAGGAAATTGAGGGTGTAACCTCTCATTCAGTCGGCAGCGACGGCGACAGAAAGGTTGTTATCACTCTTGAAGAGGGCGTTAAGCCCACAAACGCAGGCGGCTACAGCAGAGGCCGCGGCGGCTACAGCAAAGGCGGCTACAATAAGGGCGGCTATCGCGGCAACCGCGGCGGCAGACGCTATAACGACAGCCCCGATTACGAAAAGACCGAGGCTCCCGCAAGAGCACCCCGCTCTGACTCCGCAGGCGCTTCTCTCTACGGCAAGATTGAAATTAATAAATAATCATAAAAAATCCCCACATCGCCTGATGTGGGGATTTTTGCTGTTCGTTTAAAATCCGTACTGATTGAAGTATTCAAACGGGTCAATATAATATGCCTGTGTGGTGGTGATGGGCTCTGCGCCGCTCTTATCCTCAACAAGAGCAATTTCAACCTCAAATTCTTCAAGAGAATAGTTGCTGTTGACTCTGCAAAGAGTGAGGGTCATCTTATCGCCAACCTTGCCGTTATCAATCTTTTCAAGAAGAACATCGGCGGTGGTCAGAGGCTCGCCGTTAACGGCAATAATCATATCATACTGCCTTGCTTCGGTGTTGGCAAGTGAGCCGTCGGGGTCAATTTCGTTGATGATAAGCGTGCCTGCGGGCAAGCCCTTAATCTGAGCAATCATGCTGTACTGTGCGCTTGCGCTGACGGGATAATAGCTGATACCGAGCTTAGGTCTGTCGGGCACATAGCCGTGCTGAATTATATTTTCAATTATTTCCTTTGCTGAGGAAATGGGGATTGCAAAGCCCATGCCCTCATAGTCCGTTGCGGCGATTTTCTGTGAGTTGATGCCGATAACCTGACCGTATGCATTAACGAGCATGCCGCCCGAGTTGCCGGGGTTGATTGCTGCGCTGTGCTGAATGCACTTCATCGTGTAGCCGATTTCACTGCTTACGGGTCTGTCGATTGCGGAAACATAGCCGCCCGTAAGAGAACCGAAAAATTCGATGCCGCCGGGGTTGCCGATTGCATAAACCGCGTCACCGACAATAAGGGAGTTTGAGTCGCCAAACTCCGCCGCGGGCAGACCGCTTGCCTTTATTTTGAGAACACCGAGGTCCGTTCTTGTGTCAAAGCCGACGATATCGGCATCATAGCTTGTTCCGTCGTCAGTCTGCACCGTAACGCTGACACCGGCGTCGCTGATAACATGTGCGCAGGTTATAATATAGGTGTAGGTGCCCGTTTTATCCTCGCCCATAATGATTCCCGAGCCTTCGCCCGCCGAGGAGTTGGTGTTGCGGGTATAAACCACAATTCCGACATTGCTGGGGCTGAGCTTTGCGTGGACCTGCGCCGCGGTGAGAACGCCGCCGCTTGAAATATTGGTGGGGGTTACAGGAGATTTGTTTATATTAACCTCGGGTAAATCCTCGTTAACGATTTTTTCATCGGCTGTTGCGCTTTTATCAACCGATTTAACAATGGAAGCCGCTCCGAAGCCGAGCGCAAAAACAATGGCAACCGCAATGCAGGCAACAAACGCCTTCATACCCTTAGTCATGCCCGTTTTCTTCGCGGGGGCGGCGGGCTGATAATATGTCTGCGCGCTGTAATTATTGCAGCCCGAATAGCTTTGACTTGCGTAATTCTGCTGATAAACGGGGTTTTCGGGAGCCTGCGCAGGCTCGTCAATAACCTCGGCATCAACGCTCGGAACATCATTTATTTCCGCTTCAAAGCTCGGAATATCCGGCTTTTTTTCTTCGGAATTTTCAAAACCGTTTCTGAAATCTTCATTCATAGTTATTGCCTCCGTTGTGAATGATGATATAATTCTAATCCGTTGTTATTAAAAAAGTTTGAACACATATTAAATATATTTAAAAATTCAGCGGAAGCTGGAAAATAAATTCGGCATATTCGCCTTCTCCGCTTCTTGCAATGATGTTACCGCCGTGAAGCTCAATGATTGTTTTAACAATATAAAGGCCCATGCCCGCGCCCTTCACATCGTAGCTGCGGGACTTGTCAACCTTATAAAATCTCTCAAATATTTTGTCAACCTCATCGCTCGGTATTCCTTTTCCGCTGTTTTTTATCCTTACAATGACTTTTTCCGAATCGCTCTTTGAACCAACTTCGATATAGCCGCCCTCGGGAGTGAATTTAACCGCATTGTCTATGAGGTTATAAACAACCTGATTTATCATATCCTTGTCGGCGGTAACGGGGTTGCTTTCAAATTTATCGAGCCCTCTGATTTCGATGCACTTTTTATCAATTATCTGCTCAAAGCCGAGCAGGGTACGGAAAATCATTTCGGAAATATCAAAGCGCTGCGGCTTCAAATCAAGCTCACCCGCTTCGATTTTGCTCATGTTGAGCATGCCCGTAACAAGCCTTGAAAGGCGTTTGACCTCATCGGAAACAACCTTCAGATACTGTTTTTCTTTTTCTTCGCTTATTGTGCCGTCAAGGATGCCGTCAATGAAGCCGCCGATTGTGGTCATCGGTGTTTTAAGCTCGTGAGAAACATTGGCAACAAAGCTTCTGCGCGACATTTCGAGAGTTGCCAGAGCCTGCGCCATCGTGTTGAATGCCTGAATAAGCTCGTCTATTTCATCATTCCCGAAAAGCTTGGAGCGCTTAATGGAAATTCTGGTGGAGAAATCGCCCGTTGCATATTGCTTTGATGCCGCCGACATCTGGCGCAGCGGCCTTGTGAGTCTGTAAGAAACAAGATAAACCAACACAAAGGTTATTGCAAATGCAAACAGAGCCGCGAAGAAAAACATTCTGAAAATGCCCGCAACATAGGGCGTCAGTCCGCCGATAACGGGCTGGGTTGTGAAAACAACGGCCGCAACCTCGCCGTTAACATCAATGGGCGAAGCAACCATAAAGTGAATATCGCTCAAAACACCTTCAAGGTCGCCCGTTGCGCTGTATGTTCCCTTGATTGCGGATTCCATGATGGTTTGAGAAATCTTGTATTGGTTATGCACCATGCAGTTGCCCGTATAAAGCGCCATGTTGGATTGAAGAATTTCTTTGCAATAAACAACATCGCCGTTAAGATTGGTGATAAAGCAATCCGCATCAACCGCGTTTGAAACCTGCATAAGAGTGTTGCAGATAACGATAACAGAGCTGCTGCTGCCGATGCCCATATATTCGGACTCCAGCACATTGCTCGCATTCTGCGCAATTCGCTCGGTGTTTTCCGTGAGCAAATCAATCTTTTCATCCATCCACAGCTTCGATACTAAAAGAAGCAGAGCTCCGCCTATAAAGACGAAGCTTGCGAGAATTATTGAAATTGTAACCACAAAATATTTGCGGAAAAGTCCCGAAGACTTTCTGGCAGACATCTGAAGCACTCCCGATAGGATTAATCTTTTGTTTCAAACTTGTAGCCGACGCTCCAAACTGTTTTGAGCTCCCATTTGTCGGAAACGCCCTCCAGCTTTTCGCGAAGACGCTTAACATGAACGTCAACCGTTCTTGAGTCGCCGTAATAATCGAAGCCCCAAACCTCGTCAAGAAGCTGGTCCCTTGTGAAAACTCTGTTGGGATTGCTTGCAAGGTGATAAATGAGCTCCAGCTCTTTGGGCGGAGTGTCGATTTTTTTGTTATCAACGCGAAGCTCGTAGTTTGTGAGATTGATGCTCAACTTGTCATAACGGACTTCTTTGATATCTGTCTGTGCAACAGAGCCGCTTCTGCGAAGCACCGCCTTGACTCTTGCCATAACCTCTTTTGCATCAAATGGCTTAACAACATAGTCATCCGCACCAAGCTCAAAGCCAAGCACCTTATCAAAGGTTTCGCCCTTGGCGGTGAGCATAATTATGGGCTTGTCCGAAAACTTTCTGACCTCGCGGCAAACCTGCCAGCCGTCAAGCACGGGGAGCATGATATCGAGCAGCATAAGGCTCGGAGAAAGCTCCTGAAACGCCTTGACCGCATCCGCACCGTTGTTTGCAACGGCAACCTCATAGCCCTCTTTTTCAAGATAGAGTCTTAACAGTTCGCAAATATTGGTATCATCATCAACAACAAGAATTTTTTCTGCTGCCATGTTTAATCCCCCTCCTGTTTTATTTATGTCTACAATTTTAATTATACTCCGTTTTTTGACAATTTTGTGAATTGCTCAAAAATAATTTGTTACATTCAGCCGCAAAAATGAACAAACGGTTAAATTATTTCACAGAAAATCTGAATACCGTGCAGGTATAGAACTTTTTGCCCGCTTCAACCGTGCACTGCGGAAATTCGGGCATGTTAGGTGTATTGGGATAATACTGGGTTTCGAGGCAGAAGCCCGCATGCTTGATGAGCGGATTGCCGCCTTTGCCGATGTTGGAGCCGTCAAGGAAATTGCCTGTATAAAGCTGAACGCCGCAAAGGTCTGTAAAAACCACAAGCATTCTGCCGCTTTCGGGGTCATATGCCACGGCGGCGGGTCCGTCACCGTCGTTAAGGCAGAAATTGTGGTCATAGCCCAAGCCTATCGCAAGCTGGTCATCCTTTTCGTCGATATCTCTGCCGATTGCCTTTGCCTGCCTGAAATCAAAGGGGGTGCCCTCAACGGGTCTTATCTCTCCGGTGGGGATGCTGTTTTCGTCAATGGGTGTGTATGCATCCGCGTTAATCATAAGCTCGTGGTTAAGGATATCGCCCTTGCCCGCGAGGTTGAAATAGGCGTGGTTTGTCATATTGATTACGGTCTTTTTATCGCTGACTGCGTAATATTCAATTTTCAGCGCATTATCCTCATGCAGAGTGAACACAACTCTGAAGTCAACCTTGCCGGGGAAGCCCATTGCGCCGTCGGGGCTGGTGTAGCTCATTTCAAGGGAGTTATCGTCAATAACGATTGCTTTCCAAACAGCGGTTGAAAGCTCTGCGCCGCCGTGGAGGCAGGTTATGCCCTTTTCATTTTTCTCAACATTATATTCAACGCCGTCAATGCTGAATTTTCCGCCCGCAATACGGTTGGCATATCTGCCGACGGTCATTCCCTGATAATCGGAATATTTTTCATGGCCCTCAAGAGTATCAAAGCCCGAAAGCACATCGGCAAAAACGCCGTTTTTATCTGCAGCATAAATGCTGTTAATTGTTGCGCCGTAGGTGATGATATCAACTGCGGTTTCAGAAGAATTTCTTATGGTATAGCAGTCAACCGTTCTGCCGTCTGCCGTTGTTCCGAAATAATTTTTAACTATCATGATTTACCTCCGATTTTCCAAATGTTATATCTGCCTCTTGCGGCGGTGGATTTGCCGAACTGAATTGCCTCGGCGGGGCATCGGTTAATGCATGCCGTGCAATGCTGGCATTTGTTTTTGACCCACTCGGGCTTGCCGTTTTTGATAACTATTGCTTCGTCGGGGCATCTTGCCGCGCAAAGCCCACATGAGGTACATTTATCATCTGCAAAAAATTTTTTTGTTGACCTGAACGGATCATAGAGCTTTGATACGAAAGCGCTTTTTATTCCGCCCTCAACGCTGCCCGCACGCTTCTTTTCGCGGCGGTTAATATCGTCGCAAACTCCGTCAAGCTCCTTGTCGGCGTGCCGCAGGAATTTAAGTGCTTTTTCTTTTGGACACGGGTCATACATAATAACATAGTTATCGGGCATTCTTAACGAATAGCTGTAGTCAAGCTCTCTGCCGAGAAGCTTTGAAAGCATTTTATCCGCATTGCCCGTGTTCGCTCCGCAGGTTATAACGCAGTATACATAGCCGCCGAGAGAATTTTTTATCTGAACGGCAAATCTTTTTATTATTTCCGGCAATCCCCAGAAATAAACGGGGAAAACAATGCCCGTTACTTCGCTTTTCTCGGGCGTTTTGCCGCTTTTTAAAACATCAACGATGTTCACCGCCGTGTCGCCCGTTTTAACGGCGAGCTTTTCGGCGGCATATTTTGAATTGCCCGTTGCGGAAAAATAATAAATCATTAGGGTCACCTATAATAATATTAATCACTTTTTGAAACAACAATCACATATGGTTTTGAACGGTATATTTCCGCCACAGCTTCGTTAAAAATCCTTGAAATGAGCGTATGTCAAAGAGAAAAATGCCCGAATGTGCGTGAGATATTGTATTTTAGACATATGGAATTGTTGTTTCAAAAAGTGTAATAATTGTATCATCATGAAAATTTTTTGTCAATAAGTATTAACCCGCGCTGCGTGGCATAATAGAAGTGAACCGTGTGTTCAAAAACAACAGAGAGAGGTAACTCAAAAATGGAAAACAATAACAGACAGAACCAGCAGAATAACAACCAGAACAACCAGCAGAATCAGAACAACAAGAACCAGCAGAACAACAAGAATCAGCAGAACCAGAAGAATCAGAAAAACAGAGAAAACTTCTGATTCCGGAAATCAGCCGCGGCTTGCAGGGTTATCCTCTGCAGGCCGCATTTTCATTATTTAACACTTTGTTTCTCGGTGAATATCATATGAATAGAAAAGTATAATAAGGAGAATGCACATGTCAGATAATTTTTCTCTTAATGATATACACCTCGGCGAATGCGCCGTTGTTAAAAAAATCGGCTCGGGCTGTGCCATACGCCGAAGGCTGATGGATATAGGCGTTGTCAAAAACACAAAGATAGAGTGTGTGGGAATAAGCCCCCTCGGCGACCCGCGCGCATATCTTATAAAAGGGGCAGTTATAGCAATCCGCGCGGCAGACTGCGCCGATATCGCGGTTACGAATGCAGGTGAAGGCAATGGGCATAACTAAAAGCTCCGTTGGCAAAAACGCGGTTGATTCGGGTTTTGAAATTCGAAAGCAGAGCGAAACCGATGCCGTAATCGCGCTTGCAGGCAACCCTAATGTTGGCAAAAGCACGGTTTTCAATGCGCTCACGGGAATGAACCAGCACACGGGCAACTGGCCGGGCAAAACCGTTGCAAACGCGCAGGGATATTTCAAAAGCGGGTCAAACAGCTATGTTATGGTGGATATTCCGGGTACATATTCCCTCATGGCTCACTCCGCCGAGGAGGAGGTTGCGCGGGATTTTATCTGTTTCGGCAAGCCCGACACGGTTATTGTTGTTTGCGATGCAACCTGCCTTGAAAGAAGTATGAATTTGGTGCTCCAGACCATGGAAATCACAGAAAAGGTTATTGTTTGCATCAACCTAATGGATGAGGCAAAACGCCGCGGAATCTGCATTGACACCGAGCTTTTATCGCGAAGGCTCGGCGTGCCCGTTGTCGGAGTGACGGCAAGAAGAAAGCGAAGTCTTTACCCTTTGATTAATGCTTTGAATAATTTCAGCGTTTCAAAAGCATATTCCGTGCGCTATTCCGAGCCTATTGAAGATGCGATTTCCCTGATTGAGCCCGCCGTTGCCGATTTGCAAAACGGAATTAACAGCCGTTGGCTGAGTTTGAGGCTGTTGGACTCCGATATTCAGTTAAAAAATGAAATTATAAACCGTTTGGGGCACGGATTCTTTGATAATCCCGACCTTTGCGTTGCAATGTCAAAAGCAAAGGCTGTTTTGGATAAATCAGGCATTTCTGCCGACGAAATCGGCAATATCATTGCAGAAAATCTCGTCAATGAAGCGCATGAAATATGTTCCGATGCGGTTAAGGGCGGCGGAGAATACGGAAAATGTGACCGCAGATTGGATAAAATCATAACGGGCAGACTGACTGCATTCCCCGTAATGTTTCTCATGCTTGCGCTGATTTTCTGGCTGACCGTCAGCGGAGCGAACTATCCGTCACAAATTCTGTCCGACTTTCTTTTCGGCATTCAGGATAAGCTTTCTGCGCTGTTTTCCTCGCTCGGCGCGCCGCAATGGCTTCATGATTCGCTCGTGCTCGGCGTTTATCGGGTTTTGGCTTGGGTTGTTGCCGTTATGCTGCCGCCCATGGCTATTTTCTTTCCGTTGTTCACGCTTTTGGAGGATTCGGGCTTTCTGCCACGCATTGCCTACAATCTCGATAAGCCTTTTCGCCTTTGCAACGCCTGCGGCAAGCAGGCATTGACTGCCTGCATGGGCTTCGGCTGCAACGCAGCGGGTGTTATCGGCTGCAGAATCATTGATTCCCCTCGCGAAAGACTGCTTGCAATACTCACCAACAGCTTTGTGCCCTGCAACGGCAAATTTTCAGGGCTGATTTTGATAATCACCCTTTTCTTTGTCGGCTCCGCTGGCGGAATGCTTTCCTCTGCGCTGTCTGCGCTGATGCTGACAGCCGTTATTGTTTTGGGCGTTTCGGCAACATTTCTTGCAACAAAGCTTCTGTCGCAAACCGTTCTCAAGGGCATGCCTTCATCTTTCACGCTCGAATTACCGCCTTACCGCAAGCCGCAGATTGCCAAAACCCTTGTGCGCTCCGTTTTTGACAGAACTCTGTTCGTTTTGGGCAGAGCCGCCGCAGTTGCCGCCCCCGCGGGGCTTATAATCTGGCTTGCTGCAAACATAAGCATCGGGAATTTGACCCTCTTGGAGCATTGCGCCGCATTTCTCGACCCGTTTGCGCGGCTTATCGGGCTTGACGGCGTTATTCTGATGGCATTTATTCTCGGCTTCCCCGCAAATGAAATCGTTATTCCGATAATCATTATGGCGTATTCCGCCATGGGCACCCTGCCTGAGCTCGGAGGCGCGGCGGAAATACAAACCCTGCTTGCCGCCAACGGCTGGAGCGCGGCAACCGCAATATGCTTCATTCTGTTTTCGCTCATGCATTGGCCCTGCTCAACAACGCTGATTACGGTCAAAAAAGAAACGGGCAGCCTGAAATACACCCTGCTTGCCGCCGTTTTGCCGACTGCGATGGGGCTTGCTTTGTGTGCGATTGCCTCGGAAGTTATGCGGGTTATTGACTTTTGCTGACTAAAGTATTAAAATGTCTGTAGCAAGAACGGAGGAATTTCAAATGACAGGAACTCTCGTAAACTGCGCCGCGGTTATAATCGGCGGTTTGATTGGTTTGCTTCTCAAAAAAGGAATAAAAGAAAGCTATACTGTCGGCATCAACAAGTCGCTCGGACTTGCGGTTTTGGTTATCGGCATAAACGGCGTTATCGCCAACATGTTCACCGCTCAAAACGGCAAGCTTTCAAGCAGCGGCGAGCTGCTTCTTATAGTATTTTTGGTTGTAGGCACACTTATCGGTGAGCTTTTAAAGCTTGATGACCGCTTCAACCGCTTCTGTGGCAAGGTTGATTCCAAATTCAAAAACGGCGGCTTTGCAAGCGGATTTATTAACGGCACAATTCTTTTCTGCGTTGGCGCAATGTCAATTATCGGCTCAATCAACGACGGCTTAACGGGCGACAGCTCCGTGCTTTTTGTGAAAAGCGCTCTTGACTTTGTTAATGCCGTTATCTTTGGCGCAACGCTCGGCTTCGGCGTTATTTTTACCTGCATACCCATGCTTATCTATCAGGGCGGCATAAGCCTGCTTGCAGGCACCTTAAGCAGCATTCTTCAGGGTGAGCTTTTGGAGCAGGTATGCATGGTCGGCTATGCGATAATCATGGCTATCGGTTTCAACTTTTTCCTTGAAAAGAAATTCAAAACTCTCAACATGGTGCCAGCAATAATCCTTCCGGTTGTTTATCACTACATCCTTGTTTTAATTGATTATATAAGATAGGGCTTTAAGCGTAATCTTCGGCAGGCGAAAATTCATCCTGACTCACTCCGCACAGAGGGCAGACCCAATCTTCGGGCATATCCGCCCACTTTGTGCCCGCCTCTATCCCGTTTTCGGGGTCGCCGAGCTTTTCGTCATACACATATCCGCAAATGTCACAAATAAACTTCATGTTATTTCTCCTTTCATATATCAATTATTTCACTTAACACGAAAAAAATCCGCAGAATTTTACAATTCCGCGGATTTTACTTTTTTATTGGTCTATATTCTGCCAGACGATGCCGACATCTGCGCCAACCTGAACAAAGCTGTCAAGGTTGCTGCTGTTCAAAGACGAAACGCGCTTAAAGCCGTTTGCCTCAAAAGCCTCGCAGAATGCATTTGCCATTTCCTCGTCCTTAAAGGTTATGTGCGTAACCAAGCGGAACTGGTGGCGGTTTGTCGCGCCGTCAAAACCGACAACAAAACCCGTGCACCACCAATATTTCTCATAATCGCGGTTGAATATGGGCTTGTATTCGCCGCTTCCGTTTTCATCCCACATGAAACACATTTCCATTTTGAGCCAGTCTTCCTGCTTTGCGCAGTTGAAGTGGGTGCCGCCTGCGCCAACCTTGCGGGTATAAACGCCAACCTCGCCGCCGACAAACGCGTAGCCGTACTGACCCTTCCACATTTGGATAAGCCATTCCTTGCCGCCGTAAACAAATTTTGTTCTGACGGTGTCGTAATACATCATGGTAACGGGTGCCATGCTGTCATAGCCCTCGTTAAAGCCGAAGTTGGACTGCCAGCAATCCTTATCGTTTGTGTAATAATAATTTCCGTCAGGGTCATACATATATGATGCGATTGAAGCGGAGTCAAAGTTAACATCGATATCAGGCGGAATGTATTTCGGAGCCTGCGGCATTTTGAATGCCTCTGAAAATGCCTTATTTATGAGAGTTGTGAGCTGTGTCACTTTTTCGGTCAGGGTTGTTGACTCAGGCTGTGTTGCCGACTGAGCTACGGTCTGCGCCGCTGTTTCGCTAATATCAACCTGCATTGAAGATGTGCTCACCGATGAGGGCACCTCAAAGAGACTTTCGCTGATTACGGGGTAGGTATGCGTTCTTTCCGTTGTTTTTTCATTATAAACGCTGCCTTCGACAGGCTCAACGGAAGGGCTGCTGTTTGCCATTTTTATGCCGAGAACGGCAACCACGGCAATAATCGCGGCAACAACTGCCACGGCAGCGATTGTTGCTGTTTTGTTTTTCATTTTATCTCCTCCAAAGTGTATTCGCGCACAAATGCATTTATAAAGAGCGGACCCATATCCATCGCAACAATGACGGGAGCACCGTCTTTTATCAGGAACGTCATTCCCTCGCCCTCGCTGCCCGAGGTCAGATTGCGGTCAAAAAGCTTTTCTGCTTTGCCGTTTTCGGGGTTGATTTTATAAACAGACTGTGTATCATCGTTTGTTGCGGCATAAATTTCGCCGTTATAAAATTCCGCTCCTTGTATTGCATAGGGCGATTCGGAAAGAGCAACCTCTTTAACAAAGCTCATTTCATTTGCGGTGTCATAAACCAAAAGCTTCGTCGGATTTTTGGAGTGGTCCGTGCAGTAAAGCAGACCCGTTTCGCCGTCAACACATACCCAGGGCAGGCCGCGGGTTATCTTTTCGGCATCCATGATATAGTATTCAACAAGCTCCAGAGTGTCCGCATCAAAAACGCCGACTATGGGGTAATCCCATACCTTGCTGTCCTCCAAGCCTGCATAAATAAATCCGTTATAGCAGCTTAAACCGCCGATGTGCTTTATGCCTAGCTCTTTAAGCTCGTCGGGTATTGCAAAATAATTTGCGTTAACAAGCGTTTTTGCATCGGATTCGGTGCGGATAAGGGTTGTTTTGGATGAAAAATAAAAGGTTTCACCGTCGGTTGTTATTCCCTGCGAGCGAAAATATGCTCCTATGCCGACCACATTGGTTTTTGCGCTGTCTGTGCGCTCACCTGCGGAGAGCAGGTCAATTCCGTGGGTCAGAGCCGAAAACGGAATAAAAATAACCGCAAAAATAACGGAAATTATTTTACTGAAAGCCAAAGCGAATGCGCTCACGATAATCCCCCATTATAATCATAATTTCTATAATTATATCAAAACGGAAAATTATAGTCAACTGACAAAATTGTTAAAAAATGAATGTTTTTAAAACATTGACAATAAATTAAAAAACGGGTAATATAAAACATGGATAATTAAATATATAATGAAAAGGAGAACCGCCAATGAATGATGTTAACAAGCTTTACGAGCTCTGGCTGGAAAGCACAGCCGACAACGAGGATATCCACAGCGAGCTTCTCGCCGTCAAGGGCAATGACGACGAAATACTTGACCGTTTTTATAAAAATCTCGAATTCGGTACGGCGGGTCTGCGCGGCGTTCTCGGCGCCGGCACAAACAGAATGAACACATACACCGTGTGCCAGGCTACGCAAGGCCTTGCCGATTATCTTAACGGCAAATACGAAAGCTCAAGCGTTGCGATTGGCTACGATTCAAGAATTAATTCAGATGTTTTTTCAAAGCAATGCGCCGAAGTGCTTGCGGCAAACGGCATAAAGGTTTATATTTTCGAAAAGCTCATGCCCACACCGTTTGTTTCGTTTGCGGTTATGCGCCTTAAATGCCAAAGCGGCATTGTTATCACCGCAAGCCACAACCCCTCAAAATACAACGGCTATAAGTGCTATGACCCCGCAGGCTATCAAATGACGGAGGAAGCCGCGCTTGAAACCTACAACTGCATTCAGAAGGTTGACATGTTCAAGGATATCAAGCGCATGCCCTTTGATGAAGCAAAAGAAAAGGGCCTTATCGAATATATCGGCGATGATATTATCGAGGAATTCTACGCTCATGTTATGAGCAGACCGATTAACCCCGAAATCATCAAAAACAGCGATTTAAAGGTTATCTACACCCCACTTAACGGCACGGGCAACATTCCCGTAAGAACAGTCCTTTCAAGAGCGGGCTTCAAGAATGTTAAAATTGTTGCCGAGCAGGAAATGCCCGACGGCACTTTCCCCACCTGCCCCTATCCCAACCCCGAAATCAAGCAGGTTTTTGAATGCGCGATTGAAATGACCAAGGAAGAAAAGGCGGATTTGCTTCTTGCAACCGACCCCGACTGCGACAGAGTCGGCATCGCCGTTTTAACGGGCGACGAATATGTTCTTCTTTCGGGCAACGATGT
>JAZSGU010000067.1:0-3677 GCA_045532895.1 Acutalibacteraceae bacterium
CAGTTGTTGGCATCTGCAAGTTCTTTGACGGAGTCAAGGTTGTTTGCTTCTGCATATACAAAGCCCTCGGTGAACGGCCCGAAGTCGGTGTGGAAGCTGTCCTGACCCGTTGCCGCAAGTGTTGTTATTGTTCTGCCGTGGAAGCTGTTTTTGAGGGTGATGATTGTTGAATTGCCTTCACCCTTGTTCTTTAATGCCCAAAGACGGGCGGCTTTAATTGCGCATTCGTTTGCCTCTGCACCCGAGTTTGAAAAGAAAACTTTTTTCATTCCCGTTCTGTTGCAGAGCATTTCAGCCAAATCGGCGCAGGGCTTTGTGTAATAAAGGTTTGATGTGTGACCAAGAAGAGAAGCCTGAACGGTTATTGCCTCCAGCCATTCGTCATCGGCTGCGCCGAAGGTGTTAACGGCAATGCCGCTGCCAAGGTCGATATATTCCTTTTCGTTTGCATCATAGAGCAATGCGCCGTTGCCCTCCGACAGCTCAAGAGGGAATCTTGCGTATGTGCCCGCAATATATTCTTTGTCTTTTTCAAAAATACTCATATTTACTACCTTAACCTTGAACAAACATTGTGCCGAGACCCTCATCAGTGAGCGTTTCAATAAGAAGCGCGTGGGGGACTCTGCCGTCAATAATAAACACCTTTTCAACTCCGCGGCGTATCGCCTCGCGGCAGCATTCAATTTTGGGTATCATGCCGCCCGAAATTATGCCCTCGTTGATAAGCTGAGGAATGTCGCTGACATAAACCTTTGGAATGAGGGTTGAGGGGTCGTCCTTGT
Organism: Acutalibacteraceae bacterium; assembly: GCA_045532895.1. Lineage (GTDB taxonomy): Bacteria > Bacillota > Clostridia > Oscillospirales > Acutalibacteraceae > CAG-177. The sequence continues at coordinate 786 of JAZSGU010000067.1, forward strand.
CGCGAAGCAGACCCACGATATCCGTCATCGAAATAAAGCTTGCTGCGTTGAGAACGCCCGCAATTTTTGCGGCGGCTGTGTCAGCGTTGATGTTGTAGATGTTGCCGTCGGCATCGCAGCCCGTTGTTGAAATAACGGGAACATAGCCGAGATTAAGCAGGTCAAGAATCGGCTCGGGGTTTATGCCTGTGATTTCGCCGACATAACCGAGCCTTTCATCCTTGGCTTCGGCGGTTATAAGGTGGTTATCCGCTCCGCAAAGACCGACTGCCTTGCAGCCGAGCCTGCCCAGAAGCGCAACAAGGCTTTTGTTAACCTTACCCGCAAGCACCATCTGAACGATATCGGCGGTTTCTTTGTCCGTAACGCGAAGCCCGTCAACAAATTCGCTCTTTTTACCGATTTTAGTGAGCATGTCGGTGATTTCGGGTCCGCCGCCGTGAACAAGAACAACCTTAATGCCGATGAGTGAGAGCAACGCGATGTCGCCCATAACGGCATCCTTGAGCTCTTCGTTTATCATGGCGTTTCCGCCGTATTTGATAACAACAATTTTATTTGTATATTTCTGAATATAGGGGAGCGCTTCAACAAGCACCTGACCCCTCAAATTATTTGAGATTTCCATTTTTATTCACCCTTATGTTCTGTAGTCACCGTTGATTTTAACATAATCATATGTCAGGTCGCAGCCCCATGCCGTTGCTGCTGCATCACCGCTGTTGAGCTCGATAAGCACCTGAATTTCTTTTTCTGAAAGAACTTCTTTTGCAATCTCTTCCGAAAAATCTATGCCCGCGCCGTTTTTGCAAACCGCAACTTCGCCCGCCGCGGATTTGAAGGCAACATCAACCTTGTTAACATCAACATCCGCTCCGCTGTAGCCGATAGCGCAGAGAACTCTGCCCCAGTTGGCATCTGCGCCAAACATTGCCGCCTTAAAAAGCGAGGAGCAGATAACCGCTTTTGAAACTGTGACTGCCGTTTCTTTTGAATTTGCGCCGGTAACGATGCATTCGAGCAGCTTGGTTGCGCCCTCGCCGTCGCCCGCAATCATGCGGCAGAGATATGTTGTAACAGCGTTAAGAGCCTTGCAGAATTCGTTGAAAGCTTCGCCCTCGGCGGTAATTTCTTCATTACCCGCCAAGCCGTTTGCCATAACGGAAACCATGTCGTTGGTTGATGTGTCGCCGTCTACGCTGACCATGTTGAACGAGCTTTTAATATCCTCGCTCAATGCCTTCTGAAGCATTTCGGTTGAAATTGCGCAGTCCGTTGTAACAAAAACAAGCATTGTTGCCATGTTGGGATGAATCATGCCCGAGCCTTTTGCAATGCCGCCGATTTTGCATTCAACGCCGCCGATATCGAATGAATATGAGATGCATTTAGGCATGGTATCGGTGGTCATGATAGCCGCAGAAGCATCTTCGCAGTCCGCCTTAAGCTCTTTTACAAGAGAGGGAATACCCTCGGCGATGGGAGTTATGTCAAGAGTCTGACCGATAACGCCCGTGGAAGCAACGATAATATCCTTTGCATCTATGTTAAGCTCTTTTGAAATAAGAGCGCACATTTCCTCCGCAATTTCAATGCCGTTGGCGTTGCAGGTGTTGGCGTTGCCGCTGTTGCAGATTGCCGCCTGAGCATAGCCGTCGGCAACGTTGTTTTTGGTAACGGTTATGGGTGCGCCTTTAACAAGGTTGGTTGTGTAAACGCATGCCGCATTTGCTTTTTTCTCGCTGAAAATAAGCGCAAGGTCTTTTTTGGTTTTGTTTTTTCTTATTCCGCAGTGAACACCGCTTGCGGTGAAGCCTTTTGCGGCGCAAACGCCGCCGGGGATTTGTTTCATTTTTATGTTCCTTTCAAAATCAGAGATTGAGCCCTGTTTTCGGGTCAATTCCCATAAGAATATTCATGCACTCTATCGCTGCGCCCGATGCGCCCTTGCCGAGATTATCGTAGCGGGCAAGCAGAAGAATGCGCTCATCGTTGCCCTGAACAAAAATCTGCATTCCGTCGTTGCCGCTCATGCTCTCGGCGCAAAACATTGCGTCGTCACCAAGCTCCTCGGTATATTTGACAAAATCGGAGCTGTATGTGCTCTTGTAAACATCTATTATATCATGAATGCCCTTACCATTGCAAAGGCTTTTTGCAAAAATCGGAACAGAAACTGCCATTCCGCTGTAATAATCGGCAACAATGGGGCTGAACATGGGCGCATTTTCGATTCCCGTGACAGATTTCATCTCTTTGAGATGCTTGTGCTCCTGCGTTAAGCCGTATTGACGGGGAGAATTGAGAAAAGCTTCTCTGGAGCCGCTTTCATATTGAGCAATCATCTTTTTGCCGCCGCCGCTGTAGCCCGTGACCGATGTGCAGGTCAAAAGAGCATCGGCGGGGAGAATACCCGCGTTAATCAAAGGATAAACAAGGGCTATAAAGCCGCTTGCGTGGCAGCCGGGGACGGCAACTCGCTTTGAATGCTTGATTTTTTCAAGGTGAGCGGGCGAAAGCTCGGGGAAGCCGTATGCCCAGTCGGGCAGAGTGCGGTGAGCGGTTGAAGCGTCGATAACCTTAACTTCGGGGTTGTCAATCAGAGAAACCGCCTCAATCGCCGCCGCATCGGGCAGGCAGAGAAATGCAATGTTGCAGGAGTTGAGCGCCTGCTTTCTTGCTGCGGTATTCTTTCTCAAATCATCGCTCAGGGTGATTACTTCAATATCGTCGCGGCAGGAGAGCCTCTCAAAAATGCGCAGACCCGTTGTTCCTTCTTTGCCGTCTATAAAAATTTTTGTTTTGCTCATAATAAATACCTCTGGAAATAATATACGCATAATTATACAGAAAACATTGCATAAAGTCAAGGAATAATTGTATATAAACGAA
>JAZSGU010000144.1:0-5727 GCA_045532895.1 Acutalibacteraceae bacterium
ATGGGGTTCTGGCGGAGAGCAAGGGATTCGAACCCTCGAACAGGTTATAGCCCGTTACACGATTTCCAATCGTGCTCCTTCGACCAGCTCGGACAACTCTCCGTATCTGCAAATCAAATGCTTATATATTATATATGACGCGTTTCAAAAAATCAAGTGTTTTTTAAATTTTAATAAAACTTTTTAAAAATAATTTTATTGAATAAAACCAAAAAATGCCGCAAAGCTTTGATTTTAAAGCTCTGCGGCAAAAATTATTTTGTTTCAAAATAATTTCTAATCATTTTATAAAGACTTTTTGCAAAAACTGAAACAGCCTCAAAGAAAGAAACTTCCCATCTTGTTGTTGTGTTATAGTTTTCGGCAACCATCGGACTGACAGTTTTGGTTTCTTTATCATATACAAGATATTGCGGAAGTTCAGGGTCATCAAACACCGTGAAACCGTCGATGTTAATAACTTTTGTAAAAATTCTGTGGATATCATCGGGGAAATCCTGATGAGTTATATCCTTGATAAACCATGTTGAGTCGGGAAAAAGACAAGTTGAAGCGTCAATCTGCTTATCGGGTGAAATATACTTTGCCGTGCTGTTAAGAATGGCGGCATCAATATAATCGTTGTCAAATGTTGAAACAACGCCGGCTGCCGTTGCGCCCATCGAGCTTTGCCCGATTTCACAAGTATTGTCCGAAACAACATCATTTTCCTTAGCAACGGGAATAATTTGATATCCGTATTTTGAAACATTGGAAAACTCAACACCGTTTTTGCTCAATTCAAGATAGGTATCGTCCATCTTGAGCCTTGTATTAACATGGTAATTATCGATTTTTTCAATAAGACCCGCATACTTTTCAAGATCAGCGCCATAGAAAATAGTTTCCTTTGCCTTTGCAAAATCTTCTTCGGTAACCATGCTCCAATACCCGGGGAAAGTGCCGTAGGACTCAATTAAAATCGGCGGCATAATCTCAAGATAAATGTCTTTATAAACGTTATTGACCGCCCATGATGCAATATCAAGACCGTATGTTTTGTTCAAAAGAGTTACTAAGGATTCAATAAAATCCTGAACGTAATCGGTCGGTGAAAGCTCCAAATCATAAACATAGCGTTCAATTCCGTCCGCTTCGAGATAAAGTTCACCGCAGAAGGCCTTGCTGCACATGATTGCTCCATGTGCAGCGCTTGCATAGAATATGCAGTCCTTGACATGCTCGCCGTTATACTTTGTCATATAAGCGGCTGCAATGTTTGCACCGAGACAACGGCCGAGAAGTGCAACCTCTGTTGCGCCGGTTACATACATAACATCTTCGATATACTGATGAAGCTTGTCCGCAGTTGACCACGGGTCCAAACGCCAGTCATACTTAAAAATATAGTCTTCAATGCCGTATGTGCCGTTTTTTGCTTTGTTAGTGAGAGTTTCTCTTGACCAAGTCCAGCCGACTGTGCTTCCGTCGATCGGTTCGCCGTTTGGACCAAGACGGAGCTTGTCAAACAAGGGAACAATACAGTCATAGAGAGCAACGCAGAAATCCGACCATTCCTGAGTAAAAAAAGCATCTGCAAAAACAGGAAAATATTGTTCAACCTTTTCAGCGATGTAGTTTTCAGGAATCTGAACAGGATAAATCTGTTCCTGTTCTGGTGTGCCGTAGTTTCTGTAGAGTGAAGCGCCTTGACCTTCGATATAAATGAGAGGAACATTAATTCTGTCCTCGGCTGCAACAACGGCGGGTGCAACACCGGTGACAACCGTAATTAAAACACAAAGGCAAAGCAAAAGAGAAATTATTCGTTTCATTTTATCCCCCAAAATATAATAATTACTCTGCTTTCTTAGGTTTGTAAGGAAGCTCTGTTTCGGTTGCAACATGTGAGAAGAAGAATTCGCATCTCTCCTCGGAGTTGATGATTGTAACGGGCTTTATCTGATTGAGAACCTTACCCTTTGCGCGCAGAGACTCTCTGTAGTCCCAATATGTCTTTTCTTTAAGGAAAAGAACCTCGGGTCTGCTAATCATGCCCCAGCGGCGGTATTTATAATACTTTTCGTTAACACCCTTGAACTTTTCATCAAGAATGTCAATGTATTTTTGTCTGTCCTCTTCTGAAACGGGCTTTTTAGCCTCGGCAAGCAGGCAATAGCGAGGCGGTGTAGTTGAGAAATCAGCATACATGCTGTGACCGACAAATTCATTGCCCATTTCAACAGCTGTTTCCTTAACGGCAAAGTCAACCATTTGTGTAGTTGTTTTCTCGTTGGCGATATTCATGCCAAGATTGCGTCTGTAAAGGAATTCAATCTTGGGAGTGTTGTTGTGCATTCCGGTAACTTCAACAACGTCTTCCATGCGGTATCTGTAAAGACCCGAGAAGTTGGAAACAACAAGCTCATACTTTTTGCCGACTTCAAGCTGATTAATAAGAAGCGGAGTAACATTTTCGTCGCCACCCTCTTCTTCATCATCAATGGGAAGGAATTCAAAGAAAAGGCAGTGAGGAAGCAGAACGCCGTCATGAACATCAAGCTCTGTTGCCATTGCAAAAAAGCCTTCGGCAGCGGCAAATCCCATGTTATGGATAGGAATATCATCACCAATATGTTTGCGGAGTTTTTCGACATAAACCTTGAGGTTGGAACCAATCATGCCGTAAGCCCAAGTGAGTCTGGGCCAGATTCTGGGAGCAATGGGAGTTTCAAAGCCCTTTTCGAATTCTCTGCGAAGCTCTGCCGCTCTCTGGGGATTGGGCTTGAACTTTTTGCTGTATTCTTTATAAAGCTCGGGAGTGATTTTAACATTGGGGTTGATAATACCCTTTTCAATGTCATCACAGAGCATTTCCCAGTGTTCTTCGAGATAGTCAAACATAGTTGTAAGAAGAGTTACAACAATTGAGCCGAGGTAGCTAACCTTTCTGTTTTCAAGAGCAAAGCGGAGCTGGAGATATGAAGTGTCAAGAAGCTCCTCATGCTCAGGATAAAGCAGTGAGTTGGGTGAAGTGCTGAAAGTGGGAGTCAAGGGCTTGAGATATGTAAGGGGAACTTGACCAGCACCGTTGCAAGCCTTACCGTCTTCAAGAGGATGGCCCGTAAGAATGAGAACGAGCGGACCCATCTGAGGAGGCATTTTGATACCCTTAACCTTTTTAAGATATTTTGCAGCTGTTGCAACGGAGCATGAAAAGCCGATGCACTGCATGTTCCAAAGGTCTTTAATGCCCTTGGGAAGAATCTTGGGCTTACCTACGCTGCCCGATGATGAACAATAGCGGATGTTCGGACCCGTAAACATAAGATTCTTTTCTCTGTTGTGAATCATACGCTCAACATAAGGCTCATAGTCCTCATATGTTGAAAGCGGAACCATTCTTTGATAATCTTCAATAGATTTAATATCCTTGAAGTTATACTTCTTACCGAGTTCACAATTTTTGTTTCTGTTGATAATTTTTTTAAGAGTGCTCTCCTGTGCTTTCATGGGGTCCTTTGTATAGTGTTCAACTTCCAAAAGGGAAACATCACCAATCCAAACACCAAGATCTGAAAAAGGCATGCAAATCACTTCCTATCATTTAATTTTTACAAAGTCTTAATTATTATATCAGCAAACGACAATAAAATCAAGCGTAAACAGCCTTAATATCATTATAAAAACCATATACAAAATATCTGAAATGTCCAAAAACGCCCCAACACATGCAGTTGGGGCGTATAAATATATTGTTTTATTTAACTGTAGCTGCAGGAATAGCCGTAAAGCTTCTGCCGCCATCCTCAAATATTATTTCCGCAAAATACAGTTCATAGCATGACAACTGCAAAAGACTGCTTTTGCCGATGTATTTGGCAATTTCTTTAGTACCGGTTACGGAAACAGCATTAGCTGGGATTAAGAAATCGGTTTCATCAGTGTTATACCACCAGCCTGACCAAAGCATGGAAGCGCCCATGTAGGTGTCTTTTTGGGCGACAGCCTGTTTATCAGGCTTCCATATGCGGATTTTAACAATATCAGACACTTCAGCAAAATAAGGCATTAATCCGTTTTCTTCAATCACTTGTAAGGTGTTTTTCATGTCGGAATAGACGGGAATAGGCACTCTGTCATATGCACATAACAGAAATTCACCACCGAAAGCATTCAACTGTTGCGGTTCTTTGGTGACATGATTTACTAATGTGCCGCCTTGACGCCTGATATCATAGTCGTCGATTTCAAAGTCTTCCTTACTACTGTCAGCGGTTGTTACAAAATCTCCGAAAACAATATAGCCGAGAATTTTTTTATCGCTGTTGAAATTCAGCGGGAGTGTGTCATTCTCAATATCTTTGCATATTGCATCAACCAGTTCGTTCTTCAACTCGGTATTTCCTGCCAAAGCGGGAATATGGGTGACAGATGAGAGTGCGGGCGAAGCAATCGCAACGCGGGAAGAGCGAAACGCAAACGGTGCAACAACGTAATAACTTTCAACCTCAATGGTTTCATATTTAATAAAGCTGTCGTTTTTCGGTTCTGTAGCAATATTTTCGGGATAATAAAGTTCACCCGCACTAACCATTTCTCCGGTTACCGGCTGTTTGAATCTTTCAATAACCATTTGCTTGTATCGTTCAGTTTTGGTAAGCTCCGCAAGCATCTGCATTATTTCGTCGGTTGCAACAGGATACATTCTTTCAAATGTATCGCCGTTTTTTAAAGTGTAGATAATGTTGATTGTTACGGGCAGAACTCTTTCGCCGTAGCCTGCATTGAGAGTTTCATCATTGACCTTAAGTTTTTTGCATTCAATGAATTTTTTATGAATTTCGATAATCGACTGAATATCCTCCTGCGAGGTAAAGCCGTCGACTACTCCCAAATTCATAAATGCTGTCAGAAGCTCATATTCGGCAGTAAAGTTGCTGTTTGGCTTATGGTCGCCGAGTTCATTATAGTTAATGTATAAGTCCCCCGTTCCTGTTGAAATTGCGGCACTTTTAACTTCTTCAGCATCGGGTGTCCTTGAGGAATAGCCGAAAAGTCCACCGGAGAATATTGCAATGCTGACGGCGATAACAGCCATATGCACGCCAAATTTCCAAAATCCTTTTAATATTCTTTTGACGTTGTGCACGGTTATTATTTCAAATAAAAGATAAACAGCTGCAAACACAATTAAGGGTAGAATAATCTGTGCTAAACGCGCCGAAACCGTTTCAAAAAATCTCAATTCATCAACTGCAAATACACTTATAAGTGAAGCGATTGCAAATACTGATATCCATTTTGTCAATTCATCTGCACCGAGAAAGCCTGCAATTTCTGTTTTGCGTTTTTTATAAGTAAAAAGAGTAATGAAACAAATAACCGCACTTGAAAGTGCTAACGGTATGAGCGAAACAAAATCAAGCTTTAACTGATTTTTGATGCCGATTTGAGCCCATGAGATAAAATTAAAGATATTAGCAAACGGAACGGTATCATATGTCAGCGGGAAATGTTGATATTGATAAAAAGATGTTCCGTTGGATGAGTAAATTTCAGCGCTGTTCCATGAGTAATTCCAACTGTAAGCACTTGAAGGTGCGCCGTAAACAAAGTGTGTAAACAAAAAGTCCGCAACGTATGCAAGAATAACGGGTAAAATCAGCATAACCCCGCTGTAAACAACCGCCTCTATAACCGTACCGACCCTTGTGCACACAGCCGCAGCAACGGAAAAAGCAAAAA
>JAZSGU010000084.1:0-1894 GCA_045532895.1 Acutalibacteraceae bacterium
CTGGAAGAAAGCTCTGAATGCAGATGTGACCGAGGAGCAGAAATTCAACATAGAGGTTGCGGAGTTAAGCTGGAGATATTATAAAGCCAACCTCTTTATGGGCGAATATATTTTCCTCAATCCGTTCAGGCTCAAGGAAAACGAGGAGCTCTATGATGATTTCAAATCACACGGACTCGACAGAGTTTCGTCCTTCGGGCTGATTCCCGAAAACAAAGAGGACGTTGACTTTATGCAACGTCCGTATAACTGGGGATAAAAATTGCGGCACACTTTCTTGTAAAGTGTGCCGCAGTTATATTCGCCGTTGGCGAGTTGTATTACTTCGTAGTGATATTATGCTTCGCGTAGTGATAAGGATATTACATTTTTAGTCATATGATAAAAGACAAGGGACTGTGAAAACAGTCCCTTAATTTTATGCTCTTATGCTTTATTACTCATCTCAAAAACAAGCTCGCCGCCGCTCATAAGCTGCTTGTGCGTTATGTAAATATCATCCAGCTTTTCGCCGTTGAAAGTAACGCTGCTGACATAAACATTCTTGTCGCTCTGATTTTTTGCGGTAACTTTGAGCGTGTTGCCGTTTGAAAGGGTTATTTCCGCGCTGTCAACGCAGGGGGAGCCGAGCCAATATTTATCCGTGCCCGCGAGGGGATAGAAGCCGAGCGAGGAGAAAACATACCATGAACTGATTGTTCCGCCGTCGTCGTTGCCGTCAAGCCCGTTGATATCGGTGCTGAAGCGGTTTTTTAATGTCCAGCGCACCCATTTTTGCGTAAGGTCGCTTCTGCCCGCGTTGCTGAAAAGATAGGGCGTGTGGATATCGTGCTGGTTGCCAATCCAGAAGCCGTGGCCCGGGTCAATCGCTGCTCTTGTGAGAGAAGCGTCCTCCATGAAATCCTCAAGCTCGCTCACAAAATATTCTTCCGAGCCGAAAAGTTCAATCATGCCTTCAATATCATGCTGTGCCGCCCATCTCCAATGCCTTGCACTGCCTTCGGAATAGCAGTTTGCAAACTTCTTTATCATAACCGCATCATAGAACTCGGTTATATAGGGGTTGAAATTCCATACGAACGAGCCGTCTGCATTTCTTGCCTGGAAATATTTTGTTTCGGGGTTGAAAACGTTCTTATAATACATGGATTTTGCCGTGTATTTTTCCGCATCTTCGGTTTTGCCCAGAGCCTTTGCAAGAGATGCGATTGCGGCATCCTGCCACGCATATTCAAGCGTGCAGGCAACGGATTTCCTGACGCCTTCGGCATCGTTGGGGATATAGCCGTATTCGTTATATAAGTCAACGTTTTCTCTGCCCGCTCTGCTGACTTCGTTTTCCGATGAATATTTCATCGCTTCGTAAGCCGCTTCAACGTCAAAATCCGTTATTCCCTTGAGATAGCTTTCGGCAATAACGATATTTGCGGAATCTCCGAACATTGAGCCTGAATAACCTGCGCCCATAGGCCAACGGGGGATGTTTCCGCCGCCCTGCTCAGCCATGTCCACAAGGCTGTTAAGGCAGTCGGTCTGAATATCCTGCGCAATGAGAGTATAAAGCGGGTGGGTTGTTCGGCAGGTGTCCCAGAGTGACATATCCGTTCTGTAGGTGTATCCGTCTGCGGTGTGTGCCTGCTTATCAAAGCCAAGATATTCGCCGTTAACGTCGGTGAAATCCGTGGGCATAATCATGCTGTGATAAAGCGCGGTGTAGAAAATTGTTTTTGTTTCGTTGTCGGCGTTAATATCAATAACGGAAAGGCGTTCTTCCCACGCATCAACCGCCTTTTGCCTTACGCCGTCAAAGTTAAGTCCGTCTGTTTCGGCTTTGAGGTTGAGAAGCGCATTTTCCGCGCTGACAAAGCTGATGCCGACCTTCATTTCAACGCTC
>JAZSGU010000024.1:0-1987 GCA_045532895.1 Acutalibacteraceae bacterium
CTGGAAGAAAGCTCTGAATGCAGATGTGACCGAGGAGCAGAAATTCAACATAGAGGTTGCGGAGTTAAGCTGGAGATATTATAAAGCCAACCTCTTTATGGGCGAATATATTTTCCTCAATCCGTTCAGGCTCAAGGAAAATGAGAAGCTCTATGATGATTTTAAATCACACGGACTCGACAGAGTTTCGTCCTTCGGGCTGATTCCCGAAAACAAAGAGGACGTTGATTTTATGCAGCGTCCGTATAACTGGGGATAAAAATTGCGGCACACATTATTGTAAAGTGTGCCGCAGTTATATTATGCTTCGCATAGTGATATTGCCTTCGGCAGTTTTTAGGCGGATATAATACAACTGAAACCGCAGGTTTCAATATCACTTTTGCTTTAACGCAAAAATATCACTGCAAACTTTTAGTTTGCAATATCACTTGAATATAGTGATAAGGATTTTATATTTTTAGTCATATGATAAAAGACAAGGGACTGTGAAAACAGTCCCTTAATTTTATGCTCTTATGCTTTATTGCTCATCTCAAAAACAAGCTCTCCGCCGCTCATAAGCTGTTCGTGCGTTACATAAACGCCGTCAAGCTTTTCGCCGTTGAGGGTTATGCTTGAAACATAGATATTCTTGTCGCTCTGATTTTTGGCGGTAACTTTGAGCGTGTTGCCGTTTGAAAGGGTTATTTCCGCGCTGTCAACGCAGGGGGAGCCGAGCCAGTATTTATCCGTGCCCGCGAGGGGATAGAAGCCGAGCGAGGAGAAAACATACCACGAGCTTATCGTGCCGCCGTCGTCGTTGCCGTCAAGCCCGTTGATATCGGTGCTGAAGCGGTTTTTCAATGTCCAGCGCACCCATTTTTGCGTAAGGTCGCTTCTGCCCGCGTTGCTGAAAAGATAGGGCGTGTGGATATCATGTTGGTTACCAATCCAGAAGCCGTGACCCGGGTCAAGCGCGGCTCTTGTGAGCGAAGCATCCTTCATGAAATCCTCAAGCTCGCTGACGAAATATTCTTCGGAGCCGAAAAGCTCAATCATGCCGTCAATGTCGTGAAGTGCGCTCCAGCGCCAATGCCTTGCGCTGCCCTCTGCATAGCAGTCTGCAAACTTTTTAATCATAACCGCATCATAAAACGCCGTTATGTAGGGACTGAAATTCCAGACAAAGCTGCCGTCCGCATTTCTTGCCTGGAAATATTTTGTTTCGGGGTTGAAAACATTTTTGTAATACATGGATTTTGCCGCGTATTTTTCGGCATCCTCCGTTTTGCCCAGAGCCTTTGCAAGGGCGGCTATTGCGGCATCCTCCCACGCATATTCAAGCGTGCGGCTGACGGATTTGTTTACGCCCTCAATGTCCTGCGGAATATATCCGTATTCATTATATTCGCTTATGAAATCTCTTCCGTCCTTGCTGACAGGGTTGTCGGAAGAGTTTTTCATGTATTTGTATGCTGCCTCAACGTCAAAATCCGTGATGCCTTTGAGGTAGCTTTCGGCTATCATTATGTTGGCGGAATCGCCGAACATGGAGCTTGTGTAGCCCGCGCCCATCGGCCATCTGGGGATAACGCCCCTGCCTGAGGCTTTTGCCATTTCAACAAGGCTGTTGAGGCAGTCGGTCTGAATATCCTGCGCAATAAGAGTATAGAGCGGGCTCGTTGTGCGGCAGGTATCCCAAAGCGACATGTCCGTTCTGTAGGTGTAGCCCTCGGCAACATGAGCCTTTTTGTCAAAGCCGAGATATTCGCCGTTAACGTCGGTGAAATCCGTGGGCATAATCATGCTGTGATAAAGCGCGGTGTAGAAAATTGTTTTTGTTTCGTTGTCGGCGTTAATATCTATAACGGAAAGGCGTTCTTCCCACGCATCAACCGCCTTTTGCCTTACGCCGTCAAAGTTAAGTCCGTCTGTTTCGGCTTTGAGGTTGAGAAGCGCATTTTCCGCGCTGACAAAGCTGATGCCGACCTTCATTTCAACGCTC
>JAZSGU010000078.1:0-17255 GCA_045532895.1 Acutalibacteraceae bacterium
GGCTTCTATGCGGATTTCAACCCGTTTGAAATCAAGGTTTTCCGCATTGATTCCGATGGCTATGTAACCGAAACAGATTTCCTTGAGGGAATAGTTAACGAATAAATTTTTGATGATATTGAAAACGGCTTGTGTAGGTTGATTATCTATACGAGCCGTTTTCGTATGTTGTTTCTTTTATGTTGCTTTTGTTAGCTTTCGAAAGTATTAAGAGTGAAAGGAGGTAAATGCATGCCCGACAAAACAGATTTTTCAAAAAGTGCCGAAGAAGTAATCAGACGTAACAGCGATATGGTATACAGGCTTGCGTTTTCACAGATGAAAAACAAAGATGATGCGGACGATGTTTATCAGGAAGTGTTTTGCAGATACATAAAGAAAAAGCAAAAATTTGAATCTGAAGAGCATGAAAAGGCATGGTTTATCAGAGTTACTCTTAATTGCAGTAAAACGGTATTGAAATCTTTTTGGAAAACAAAAATTTCGGAGCTTGATGAAAACATGGAACTGATTGATATTGAAAAGAAGGATTTATCTCATGCACTTTTAAAGCTGCCGAAACGATACAACGCTGTTATTCATCTGTTTTATTATGAAGATTTGAGTGTTGAGGAAATATCCGAAATACTCAAAACGAGTAAAGCAAATGTCAGAATGCTGCTGACAAGGTCAAGAAGAGCTTTGAAAGAAATTCTTGAAAGGAGCAATGATTTATGAGAAACAAATATAAGGAAATATTCGATGAAATAAAACCTGATAACGAAATTTTGGAATATGCAGTTATTTCTGCCGAAATGCAAGAAAATTACGGAAAAAAATCTCTTTCGGCTGCTTTGAGTGTTGCATTGATTTTGACGGTAGTGGGCGCAGGATTATATTTTTATGAAACTGACAAAAATAATGAAAGCAAAGAAATGATTAATATTCCGGTTGCGTATGAAACAAAAGAAGAGATATGCAGTGAAAGACATATAACAAAGCAAATAAAAAACGCAGGCAAAAAGGTAATGATTGATGCAGATGTTATTATTGAAGGCAGAAGTAATGAAATGTGTATATATAAGGCAGAATTTATCGAGCAGTCTGTTGAAAAAATAGAAAATCTTTTATATAGTGAAAACGGTTTTTTCAAAGCAAAAGATGAAAGAAAAAGTGCGGTAATGCCGATACTTCATCCGAGAGGTACAGGTATAACATTTGACGCAAGTCCCAAAATTATAAAACCGGATGAATATAGCGAAAGCAAAACTGAAGAAACATTAAAAGACTATAAAATTACTAACTGTAAAATTTCATATTCAGAAGCGCGGAAAATTGCGGATTTGTTTTTGGCGGAAGGAGGTTTCGATGATTATTTCTTCGTTAGAGGAAATATAACTCCCGCTTCGGTTAAGGGAGGGAAAAGTGTTGCAGGATATTATGATATACAATACTATCAGTATTCAGATGGATTCCCGCTTGAAACGGTAAGTTCGGATGTCTATAACGGGGTCGCTTCAGATTTGAATGTCAAGATAGATGATGACGGAATATCCGGCCTTAGAATTTGCGGCTTGGATTTATCGGTTAAAGAGATGTTGAACGGCGAAATAATGGATGTTGAAGCCGCGATAAAAAGTGTTGAAGAAAATTTACCCGACTTATGGCTGTCAGAATATGCGCCGGTAGTTGAAATAAGGCTTGAATACCTTTTGGATGAGCTTGATGACGGAAGCATGGAACTTGTTCCTTGCTGGCACTTTTGTATTGATGAAACAGAGCTTAAACATCAGTCGATTGAAATTCAAAGAAAGAATGATACAAATGACTTGTGTATTAATGCTGTAACCGGTGAAATGTACAGAGTAGGCAACAGATATCCTGTTTATCAGTATTCGGATGGTTCTATTGTCGGAACATGGAGCAAATAATGATAAAAGGCATCGCATAACTGCGATGCCTTTTATCATTTGTTTATATTGAAAAAACTTTCTCCGTATGATAATATTTACAAAAAGGCGGTGATTTTATGCCGTGGATATGGCTAAACGAAAAACAATATCCCGAATATCAGCATAGTTTTAACAATGTGCTTTTGGATTGTAAAAACAAAGAATCTTCAGACTATAATTACTGTGTTGCGGATTTTAAAAAAACATTCAATTTCAATAAAAATATAAATAAAATCAAGCTTCGTGTGAGCGGTGACAGCTTTTTTCAGCTTTTTATTAATGGTGATTTAAAAGGAGTGGGTCCTGCCTCACCCGGCGGCGATTTTCTTTGTGTCGGAACTGCCCCCAAGCACTATTACAACAATTATGAGTTTGAATTTGACTCAGATACTTTTGAGATAGCGGCAAAGGTGCGCCTGCTTCCCGAGGTGCTGACGGAATATTCAAGAGGCAGAGGCGGATTTTTTCTTTCGGGTACTGTTTGTTTTTCAGACGGCACAACAGAACAGATTGAAACCGATTCTGCATGGAGTGTTTCGGTTGATACCGCATACAACGGATATCAAAGCTACGATTCAACGCTTGCGAGCGAGGATAAAATTAATATCCCCGCGGAAATTGATGATATATGGCATGCCGAGGATGCGCCTATTCCCATGCTTTCTCTCAACCGGGTGTTTGGTCGGATATATGAAATTCCGAGTGGCGAAAAAGCATCTTTCCGAGTTGACCTTGACAGAATATACGGCGTTTATCCCGTTTTCAAATCAAACGGTAAGTGCAGAATTGAACTGAAAACAAGCGAGCTTGTCGGTCAAAATGAAATGACTGAAAATATTGTTTTCGGTCAGAAAGAAAATAAATATATTTCTTTTCGTATGCACAGCGCGGGCACCGCTTTGATAACGGCAGAAAACACCGATATCAGTGATATCGATTTAAATGTTGCATTTATCGCCCCGTGGTATCCGATTGAAGCGGAGGGTGCATTTAAAACAAGCAACGAAGGCTTAAACAAGGTTTATGATGTGTGTAAGCATACCTTGAAAATCTGCCGTCAGACTCTTCATCTTGACAGCACAAAGCATCAGGAGCTTCTTGCGTGCACGGGTGATTATAACATAGAAAGCCTTATGACATTGTTTTGCTTCGGCGACATGCGCCTTGCGGAGTTTGACCTGATGCGTACTGCGGATTGGCTGGTTGCTAACGGCGGCGTTATGTTCCACACGACATACAGCCTCATATGGGTGCAGATGCTTCATGATGTGTATATGATAACGGGCAGAAAAGAAATACTGCTTTATTGCAAAAATGCTCTTGATGTTCTTTTAGACAGATTTGAAAGCTACATCGGTGAAAACAAAGTTATCGACAATCCTCCTGATTTTATGTTTGTTGACTGGACGGTTATTGACGGGTTTTCGATGCATCATCCGCCCAAGGCTCTCGGTCAGACTGTGCTGAATGCGTTTTATTATAATGCACTTACCCATGCCGAAAAAATATATTCATATATTTGTGAGCATAATAAAGCCGATGAAATAAAAAGAAAATCGGAAATATTCAAGATACGCTTTAATGAAGTGTTCTTTGATAATGATAAAAAACTTTATTTTGACGGACTCGGCACACCTTACGGCGGTGAAAAGCATTATCACCCCGCAAATGTCAACAAAAAGTATTTTTCAAAATATCCCAACATTCTTGCCGCGCTTTACGGGCTTTGTGACAGAGAGCTTGCCGTTGATATTCTCGAAAGAATTATATTCGATGATTCTCTGCAGGATATTCAGCCTTATTTTATGCATTATCTGCTGTGCGCCGTCAGAAAATACGGCATGTTTGAGAAATACGGTATGAAGCTTCTTGAAAGATGGATTCCCGTTGTTGAGGAATGTGACAAAGGGCTCAAAGAGGGCTGGATAGCTCCCGAAGAAAGCTATTCCTTTGACCATTCCCATGCATGGGGAGGCACACCCGCTTATCAGATGCCTATGGCACTCACGGGGCTTGAAATTCTTGAACCGGGCATGAAAAAACTGAAATTTGCTCCCAATCTTTACGGCTTGGATTATGCCAAAATCGATATCCCCACTCAATGGGGAACGGTAGCTTTTAAAGCACAAAAGGGAAAGGACGCTGTCATAACAGCGCCCGAATGCATAGAAATAATCAGGGGTGATTTTATTGAAAATTCTTAAAGATTTGAAGCCGGAAAAGGTTTTTGGTTTTTTTGAAGAAATATCCGCAATTCCCAGAGGGTCGCAGGATACCGAAAAGGTCAGACAATATTGCGAGGATTTTGCAAAGAAAAGAAATCTTCGTTATGTTTCCGATGCTGCAGGGAATATCATAATTTTCAAATCGGCATCGTCGGGCAGAGAAAACGAAAACCCTGTTATAATTCAGGGGCATCTTGATATGGTGTGGGAAAAAGATGACACCTGCCGGATTAATTTTGAAACCGACGGTTTGGAGCTTGCAGTTGACGGCGATTTTGTTCATGCCATGGGCACAACTCTCGGCGGCGACGACGGCGTTGCGGTTGCAATGGGTCTGGCTTTGCTCGACAGCAATGATTTAAGCCATCCGCCGCTTGAAATTGTTTTCACCTCCGATGAAGAGAGGGGAATGACGGGTGCATCAGCTCTCGACACTTCCGTTTTGCTCGGTAAGCGCATGATTAATCTCGATTCGGAAGCCGAAGGCACACTTTGGGTAAGCTGTGCGGGCGGCGTAAGAACGGATATTCAGCTGAAAGTGAATTATATCGATAACTCAAAGCCTGCGTATGAAATAAGCGTTTCGGGGCTTCACGGCGGCCATTCGGGTGCGGAAATTCACAGAGGATATGCCAACGCCAATAAGGTTATGGGCAGGCTCCTTGCTGACTTAAGTAAAAAAGCTGATTTTGTTCTTGCAGATATTAACGGCGGCGCTATGGATAATGCAATAACCCGCGATTCGCGCTGTGTTATTACTTCCGACACCGAAAATGTTATCGGCTTAATTGAAGCAATCGGAATAAAGCTCTGCAGTGAAATTAAAGAAAATGACCCTGATGCGGTTGTAAGTGCGTGCGTTTTTTCAAGTGTTGAAAAATGTATGGATAAGGTTTCAACAGAAAAAACTGTTGATTTGCTCAACGAGCTTCCCAATGGAGTTATTGCCATGAGCAAGGAGATTGACGGTTTGGTTGAAACCTCGCTTAATATTGGCGTCTTAAAGCATTCTGACGGCGCGGTTGACTATCGTTTTGCCGTCAGAAGCGGTAAAGACGGTGAAAGAAAGAAGCTGGAGGACCTTTTAAAGCAAATCACCGAAAAATACTGCGGCTCAATCGCTTTCAGCAGCCCTTATCCCGCTTGGGAATATAAAAAGGAATCTGTTCTTCGCGAAACAATGGCGCAGATTTACCGTGATATGTTTGGTAAAGAAATGACGGTAACTGCCATTCACGCAGGTTTGGAGTGCGGACTTTTCTGCGGAAAAATCAAAGGGCTTGACTGTGTTTCCTTTGGCCCTGATATTTATGATATTCACACTCCGCAGGAAAAATTGGGCATTTCTTCAACCGAGAGAATGTGGAATTATCTTTTAAAAGTGCTTGAAAACATCTGATTCTGATATTACAAACCGAAACAAGTCTGTTGAAGCTTAGAAAGAAATTAATAATTTCACTTGCATAAATAATTAAAATGTATCCTTTAACGGCGTATTTCGGAAGCAGAAAATAAACAAGAATAACGCATAACAGCGAATCTATGATATTATAACGCATGGAATAAATCTGTTGGTCAAGGCCTTTCAGCATTCCGTCGGTTATCATGTCAAGATACATTACGGGAACAAGCGGTGAGAGTATTTTTATATACATCACCGCTTCTTTTGATTTATAAACAAGCTGTGAAAGCATCGGTGCAAACAGAAAGAAAAATCCCGCACAGATGAGTGAAAAAATAAAAGTGCGCTTCAGATTGCGTTCAACCGAGGCGCTGATGCCGTTGCCGTCACCGATTTCACGCCGCATTGCCAGATGGGGGATAAGCAGTGAAGAAAGAGAAGCTATAATTGCGCTCGGATAAAGCAAAAGGGGCATTGCCATTGCGTGAATGCTGCCGTATGCCGCCAAAGCTTCGGGTGCGCCTGCACCTGATTTTTCAAAGCCTTTCGGTATCAAAAGATGTTCAACAGTCAGCAGAATGTTTCTCGCGCATGTGCCTGCTGCATCGGGCAGGGCAACCCGCAAAACTCTTGTGATATTGCTTGCGGGTTTATTGCTCTTTGGCGGCGAAATAATTCTTTTAAGCGCCATTGAAAGCAAAAAAGAAAGGATTTCCGATGCTGTCATTCCCGCAACAATACATGTGGCTGAATAAAACGCTCCAAGATCGGAAGCTTTGTTGAAAAGAAAAACAACAAGCGATATTTTTGCACCTTGTTCAATCATCTGAATTACTGAGTATTGCGGAATTTTTTCGGCAGAGGTAAAATATCCGCCGAGGGCTGATGACATTGCCACAAACGGAAGGCTTATTGCAAGCACGCGCAGAGGAAAAGCTGTTTGTGCGCTATTTATCCATGAAATGCTGATTTTATCTGCAAATATCAACAGCAAAAAGCCTGCAATCGAACCGCAAAAGCCTGCGTAGGTTATGCACTGTAAAAGCGTTTTGTTGATATCGTTTTTGTTTGAAGAACTGATTTCAACCGTCACTCTCATTGTTGCAAGCCTTATTCCTGCGGTTGAAAAGGTGACCGCGAGCGAATAAACGCTCATAACAAGCTGAAAAAGTCCGATTCCCGCAGAGCCGATTTTTGCGGTTAGATATGCATTAAAACTGACCCCTGCTGAGCGCATTATAAGATTGACGGCGGTCATAATCAGTGTGTGCTTAATAATATTATTATTTTTTTTCATTATTTCACCTTGCAACAAAATTATGATGTGTTATAATTAAACCAAGGAGTTGGTTTTATGAAAAAAATCTTTAGGATTACCGCGCTTATTCTTGCATTTGCGTTTGCTTTTTCCTGCGTTCCCGTTTCTCATGCGTCTGACGGCGCAATGCCCGAAATGATTGATTACGGATTTGTTGACTGCGGCGATATCAAAATGGAATACGGTATTTACGGGCTCCAAAACGGTGAGCCGCTGCTGCTTTTGCCTCCAAACGGTGGCGACATGCATTGCTTTGACGGCAGTATATTGCCCGAAATGGCGAAACATTTCAAGGTTATAACCGTTTCTCCGCGAGGCACGGGTAATTCAGGCTGGGTCGACGGCACAATGAATTTTGAAACAATGGCGGAGGACTTGGTAAAGCTTCTTGATTATTTAAAAATAGAAAAAACAAAGATTTTCGGCTTCAGCGACGGCGGCAACCTCGGTTTTGTATTCACGCTTGCCCATCAGGACAGAGTGGAGTCGCTTGTTGTTATGGGCTCCAATATCAATACATTGGGCACAAACACGTTTGACCAGATTCAGATAACATATCAGTATATTGTTCTTTGTGTAGAAGCTTGGATAAAGGGTGATGACGAAACTAAAATCCGCCGCGATATCAAGGGAATGATGGTTGGTCAGCCGAGCCTTACTTTCAAGGATATTGCGCAGATAAAAGTGCCCGTGCTCAATATTTTCGGCGAGCACGACATGATTCAGCGCTGGCATTCCAAAAAGATAACCCGCTCAATCGAAGGCGCTCAGGAATTAATGGTTGTCGGCGGCGGGCACAGCACCTGCTTTGAATACACCGACACGGTTATAAACCCCGCTTTGCTTGAATTTTACGGAGTAACCGCATAAAATTATATTGACAATATTTTTGTTATATGTTAAAATAATGCAAATTTGATATCAAAGGTTTTGACGGGGAGGGCAGCATAAATGCGCTCCATAGAGAGTCGGCGGTTGGTGAAAAGCCGATGTGCGGCAGATGCTTGTTGTAGCCCCTGAACCGAAAGGAAGAACGCACTTTGTGTTATTAGACCCTTTCCGTGATTGCTGCGTTAATGCATAGGGCTTGTCAGAGCCCAAAGAGCGGCGCATAAAGCGCAATTTGAGTGGTACCGCGGGTATAAATTTTACTCGTCTCATTGATTTTATTATCTGTGAGGCGAGTTTTTTATTTGCCTTGCAAAAAGAAAGGATGGATTTCTCATGGCAAAAGAGCTTGCCAAACAGTACGACCCCAAAAACGTTGAGGACCGTATTTACGATTTCTGGCTGAAAGGAAAGTATTTCCACGCCAAGGTTGAAAACGACAAAAAGCCTTACACAATAGTTATTCCTCCGCCCAATATCACGGGTCAGCTTCATATGGGTCACGCCCTTGACAATACTCTGCAGGATATTCTTATCCGTTGGAGAAGAATGCAGGGCTTTGACACACTCTGGCTTCCCGGCACCGACCATGCTTCAATCGCAACCGAAGCAAAGATTGTTGAAGCTATGGCAAAAGAGGGTCTGACCAAAGATGACCTTGGCAGAGAGGGCTTCCTTGTCCGTGCATGGGATTGGAAAGAAAAATACGGCGGCCGTATTATCGAACAGCTCAAAAAAATGGGCTCTTCGTGCGACTGGGACAGAGAGCGCTTCACTCTTGATGAGGGTTGCAGCAGAGCTGTTCGCGAAGTTTTTGTAAGGCTCTATGAAAAAGACCTTATCTACAGAGGCAACAGAATGGTTAACTGGTGTCCCTGCTGCAACACATCAATTTCAGATGCTGAGGTAGAGTATGATGAGCAGGACGGCAATTTCTGGCATCTGCTTTATACCGTTAAGGAAACAGGCGAAAAGCTTGAGCTTGCAACAACAAGACCTGAAACTATGCTTGGTGATACAGCGGTTGCCATCAATGCGGAGGATGAGAGATATGCTCATCTTCACGGCTGCCATGTTATTCTTCCGCTTCTCAACAAAGAAATCCCCATTGTTTGCGATGAGCATGCCGATATGACCAAAGGAACGGGTGTTGTTAAGATTACACCTGCTCATGACCCCAACGACTTTGAGGTTGGCAGACGCCATAACCTTCCTATGGTCAGAACTTTTACCTACGACGGCTATATGACCGGCGCAAAAGATAAAGCAGTTTATGATGAGCTTGTTGCAAGCGGAAAGGCCGCTGCCGACGAGCCCGAAGTTCTTGATTGCGGCAAATATGCGGGAATGTCAACAATCGAAGCAAGAAAGGCTATTCTTGCAGACCTCGAAGCAGGCGGATACATCAAATATATCGAGCCTCTCAAGCACGAGGTCGGTACCTGCTACCGTTGCCATACCACCATTGAGCCAATGGTTTCAAAGCAGTGGTTTGTTCGCATGGAGCCTCTTGCAAAGCCTGCTATCGAAGCTGTTGAAAAGGGTGAAACGGTATTTGTTCCCGAACGTTTCACCAAGAACTACATGAACTGGATGAGAGGCACCCGTGACTGGTGTATTTCCCGTCAGCTTTGGTGGGGTCACAGAATTCCTGCATGGTATTGCGCAGACTGCGGAGCAACAATGGTTTCCAAGACCGATGTTGACACCTGCCCTCATTGCTCAAGCAAGAACCTCAGCCAAGATGAAGATACACTTGATACTTGGTTCTCATCGGCTCTTTGGCCGTTCTCAACCCTCGGCTGGCCCGATGAAACAACAGACCTCAAGCATTATTACCCCACAAGCACGCTTGTTACCGGCTATGATATCATAGGATTCTGGGTAAGCCGAATGATATTCTCGGCGCTTGAATACACAGGTCAGGTTCCGTTTGACACCGTACTTATCCACGGACTTGTCAGAGACGCGCAGGGCAGAAAGATGTCCAAATCTCTCGGCAACGGTATTGACCCGCTTGAAATTATCGACCAATACGGCGCGGATGCTCTCCGCCTTACTCTTGCAACCGGCAACAGCCCCGGAAACGACATGAGATTCTCTGACGAAAAGGTCAGCGCAAGCCGTAACTTTGCAAACAAGCTGTGGAATGCATCAAGATTTATTCTTATGAATATCGGCGATGATGAAATTCCCTGCGAGCTTCCCGCAAGCCTTGCGCTCGAAGATAAGTGGGTTATCAGCCTTGTTAACAGACTTGCAAAGGATGTTACGGATAACCTTGAAAAATTCGAGCTCGGCATTGCCATTGCAAAGCTTTATGATTTCATCTGGGATGTCTTCTGCGATTGGTATATTGAAATTGCAAAAATCAGGCTCCAAAAGGGCGGCGACGAAGCACAGACGGCAAAGCAGGTTCTTGTTTGGGTTATGGATAAAATTCTTAAGCTCCTCCATCCCTTTATGCCGTTTATTACGGAAGAAATCTGGCAGACCATTCCTCATGACGGTGAGTCAATTATGATTTCCGCTTGGCCCGAGTTTGATGATGCTCTTTCATTTGCCGCAGAGGAAGCTGAAATGGAAAGAATCATGACCGCCGTTCGTGCAATCCGTAACCGCAGAGCGGAAATGAATGTTCCCCCCTCAAAGAAAGCAAAGGTTTATATTGCAACTGCTCACAAGGCAACATTTGAGCAGGGCGGCGTGTTCA
This sequence comes from Acutalibacteraceae bacterium, assembly GCA_045532895.1. GTDB lineage: Bacteria > Bacillota > Clostridia > Oscillospirales > Acutalibacteraceae > CAG-177. Next base: position 10,478 of record JAZSGU010000078.1, read on the forward strand.
TGCAGAGGCTTGCAAGCGCATCCGATGTTGAAATCGCCGATGCTTTTGAGCTTGACGGCGCAGTTTGTATCGTTACGCAGGATGCAAAGATTTATATTCCCATGGGTGAGCTCGTTGACTTTGAAGCTGAAAAAGCAAGGCTTAATAAGGAGCTTACCGCAGTGCAGAAGGACCTTGACTTTGTTAATAACAAGCTTTCAAATGAAAACTTCGTTGCAAAGGCTCCCGCAAATGTTGTTGCGGCGCAGCGTGAGCAGGCGGCAAAATATGCCGAAAAAATCGCAATGCTTAAGGAAAGCATTGCAAAGTTAGGATAAAATAATTATGGCGGGAGCTTGCTCCCGCCGTATTTATATCAAAGGTGAAAAAATGAACTGTAATGAAGCGATAGAATATATCCATTCCCTTGAAAAATTCGGAATCAATCCCGGTTTGGAGCGCATACGCGCGCTCTGCAATGAACTCGGCAACCCGCAAAAAAAGCTTAAAGTTATCCATGTTGCTGGCACAAACGGCAAAGGCTCAACCTCAACAATGATTTCCAACATTCTGCGCAAAAGCGGATACAGCACCGGTCTTTTTATTTCGCCCTATGTGACCGATTTCAGAGAGCGCATTCAATATAACGGTAACATGATTGAGAAGCAGGAGCTTGCGGAATGTGTTGAACGGGTAAAATCTGCTGTTGATGTTATTTCTGCAAAGGGCTTACAGCCCACAGAGTTTGAGGCAATAACTGCCGCTGCATTTGTTTATTTCGAAAAGAAAAAGTGCGATTTTGTTGTGCTGGAGGTCGGCCTTGGAGGCAGGCTTGATTCAACTAATGTTATAGAGGCTCCTTATGTAAGCGTTATAACAAGCATTTCTCTTGACCACACGGCAATTTTAGGGGATACGATTGAAAAAATAGCTGCCGAAAAATGCGGTATCATCAAATTCGGAGCACAAACTGTTGCTTATCCTTTTCAGGATATAAAAGCAATGGAAATTATTGAAAAAACATGCGCTGAAAGGCGCTGTAACCTGACTGTTCCCGATGTCAGCCGTTTAAGTGTGAAGGATGAAAAGCTCGAAGGCACGCGGGTTAGCTACGACGGAATTGATTTTACACTTCCGCTTGCCGGTGTGCACATGGTTTATAATGCCTGCACGGCTGTTGAGGCTGTGCGTGCTTTGTCAAAGCTTGCCATTGATATTCCCGGCAGCGCGATTGCAGGCGGCATAGAATGTTCGATTATGCCCGGCAGAACGGAACTGATAAAAAAACACCCCGTCGTTATTCTTGACGGCGGTCATAATGAAGGCTGTGCCGCCGCTTTGTCAGAATTTATCAAAAAGCATTTGCAGAGTAAAAGAATAATAATGGTATCATCGATGATGGCGGATAAAGATTATCTTGCTTATCTTTCCGCTGTTGCACCGTTTGCCGAAACATTTATTGCAACAAAGGTTGATATGCCGCGTGCGCTTTCAAGCGCAGAACTCATGCAGAATGCAATAAAATATTGCAGTAATTGCTATGACATTCCCGACCCAGTAAAGGCTGTAACTGCAGCAAAAAATATAATTCAGCCCGATGATGCTTTGATAGTCTGCGGCTCGTTTTATCTTGCGGGTGCAATTCGCGATAATCTTATTAATTTTTAATTGCTTCAACAATTCAACAAATTTTTTATAATAAATCCTTTATCCTTTTGGATAAGGGATTTTTTTATTGCAAAGGAGCGGAAAAATGGCAATTAAAGTTTCGTCAACTCCGATGAGAGTAACCATATACATCAGCGGAGAAATTGACCACCACAATGCGGCAGTGTTAAGGCTTGAAGCAGATGAAGTGATTCAGTCAAAGCTTGCACCGAATGTACGCCTTGATTTTAATGATGTAACATTTATGGACAGTTCGGGAATCGGTTTTGTTCTGGGCAGATACAGAATTGTTGACAGCTACGGCGGAAACATCGAGGTCGTTAATCTTTCTGGCAGACTGCATTCAATGATGAAGCTTGCGGGGCTCGAAAAGCTTGTAACATTAAAAACGAAAGGATAATAAAATGAAAGCATTAAATGAAATGAAACTTCAGATAGAAAGCCGCTCGGTGAACGAAGCGTTTGCAAGAGCGGCAGTTGCGGCATTTGCCGCCCAGCTTGACCCGAATGTTGAAGAAATCTCGGATATCAAAACGGCTGTCAGCGAAGCTGTTACCAACTGTATTGTTCATGCATATCCCGAAAGCGTCGGAGCGATATACATATGGGCAGGGATATATGAAAACAGGGTTTTCAAAGTAAAAATAAGAGATAAGGGCTGCGGTATTCAGAATGTTAAGCAGGCTATGGAGCCGCTGTTTACAACGCTCGGCGGTGAACGCGCGGGGTTGGGCTTTGCGGTTATGGAAAGCTTTTGTGACCGCATAAGAGTCACCTCCAAGGTTGGCAAGGGCACTTCCGTTACGCTTGTCAAAACATTTGAGGGCCGTGATGTATCCGATGGCTGAAACGAAAAGCAAACGCAATGAAATGGTTGAGAAAAATCTCGGCCTTGTTCATTCCTGCGCCAACAGATTCAGAGGCAGGGGAGTGGAATATGATGATTTGTTTCAGGCGGGCTGTGTGGGGCTGATAAAGGCGGCGGATAATTTTGATGAATCACGAGGTTTTTCTTTTTCAACCTATGCCGTGCCTGTTATTCTCGGCGAAATCAAGCGTATTTTTCGTGACGGAGGTGCAATAAAAATTGGCAGAGCAATAAAGGAAAAATCGCGCGCCGCAGTCAAGAAAAAAGAGGAAATTTCGGTTTCGCTCGGCAGAGAGCCAACGGTTGCCGAGCTTGCGGAAAGTCTCGGGCTTGATATTACCGAAACCGCAATGCTTCTTAATGCTTCTATGCCTGCAATGTCATTGACAGCAGGTGACGAAGGCGAGGAGCAGATTGATATTCCGGTTGAATCGCCTGAAAACGAGATTTCTGATTTTCTTGCTTTGAGGCAGGTTGTATCAGCGCTGGATGAACGCGACAGAAGGATGATTGAGCTTCGCTATTATGACGGCTTAACTCAATCCAAAACCGCGCAGGTGCTGGGTATGACACAGGTGCAGGTTTCGAGGCGTGAAAAAGCGGTTTTGGCATCAATAAGAAAAAATTTGACTGTTTAGCATTGACAAAGCAATATTTAAATATTAAACTTAAAGCGGCAGTATTCTGCCGCTTATCTTATTTTTAGGAGTAAAAAATATGGTTAAAAACATTCCCGACGGTGTATACCCCACAATGGTAACCCCTTTTACGGCTGATAACAAAATCGATTATAACGGCGTGCTCAAAATTCTTGAATGGTATTCTGAAAACGGTGTTGACGGCATTTTTGCAATCTGTCAGTCAAGTGAAATCTTTTTTCTTTCGTTTGAAGAACGTCTTGACCTTTTGAGATTTATTATGAAGAATAAGCCTGCAGATATGAGCGTTGTCGCTTCCGGTCATACAGCTGATGAGCTTGACAGACAGATTTACGAAGCAAACGCATTTATATCCGAGGGTATCGATGCATATGTATTTATAGCAAACCGTTTTGCAAAGCAGGATGAGGACGATTCCGTGTTTCTCAAGAATTATGAAAAGATGGTTTCCTCAATTCCTGAAATTGCGTTGGGAATCTATGAGTGTCCCTATCCCTATAAGCGTCTTATGATGCCTGAAACCTTAAGACAATGCGCCCTTGACGGCAGACTGAAATTTCTTAAAGATACCTGCTGCCGCATCGAAATGATTGAAGAAAAATTAAAAGCTGTTGAAGGCCTCGGTCTTAAGATATATAATGCAAACTCCGCAACTCTTCTTGAGTCGCTCCGTGCAGGCTGTGCAGGATTCTCGGGCGTTATGGGTAACTTCCATCCCGAGCTTTATTCATGGCTTTGCAAAAATTACAAAACAGAGCCGGAAAAAGCAGAGCAGGTTCAGGCCTTCATTGCGTTTGCATCGCTTGCCGAGTGTCAGATGTATCCCGTAAATGCTAAATATCATCTTGGACTTTGCGGCGTTGATATTGGCTATAATTGCCGCGTTAAGGATGCTTCTCTTTTCACGGATGCCAACAAAAAAGAGATAGCTCAGATGTATACGATTGAACAGATTTTCAAGAAAGTTTTTGATATATAATATGTTACAAAATTATACATAATATATCAAAAAATCTGTTGATTTATGTATTTTAATATGATAACATTATAGTGTATCAATTTGGCAAAAAAATATTTTTGTTTGGAGGAATTAAAAATGGCACAGAAAAAGACCGTTTTCCTTACCGGCGCATCAGGTACCATGGGCTGGGAAGGTTTCCAGCAGCTCTATGCAAAGAAAAATCAGTTCAATATCGTTGTTCTTCTTCGTGACAGCGAGAAGAACAAAAAGAAATTCGCAAATTACATGAACGACCCTTCAGTTAAAATTGTTTGGGGCGACCTCAAGAAGTATGAAAGCGTTCTTGAGTGTGTAACAGGCTCTGACTATGTTCTCCATGTCGGCGGTATGGTTTCTCCCTCAGCGGACTATTATCCCATCAATACTATCAAAACAAACGTCGGCGCAGCAAAGAACATCGTTGCTGCCGTTAAGGCTCAGCCCGACCCCGACGCAATCAAAGTTGTTTATATAGGCACAGTTGCCGAAACCGGCGAAAGAGATGACCCCATCCATTGGGCTCGTACCGGTGACCCCATCAAAATCAGCGTTTATGACCACTATGCAACTTCAAAGGTTCTTGCAGAAGAAGTTTTTGCAGAATCAGGTCTTAAGCATTGGGTATCACTCCGTCAGTCAGGTATTCTTTATCCTGAAATCGTTAAGAATATGGAACCCATCATGTATCACGTTGTTATCAACGGCGTTCTTGAATGGGCAACTGTTGAAGATTCAGGTCGTCTTCTCGTAAACGTTTGCGGTGATGATATCCCCGAAGAATTCTGGAGAAGATTCTATAATATCGGCTCTGGTCCCCAGTACAGAATCACAAACTTTGAGTTCGAACAGCTTCTTCTCGGCAAATACGGTCTCGGCCTCGGCGACCCCAGAAAGCTCTTTGACCCCGACTGGTTTATAACAAGAAACTTCCACGGTCAGTGGTATCTTGACTCAGATGTGCTTGAAAGCTACTGTCATTTCCGTGCTAATATGCCCATTGAAGATTACTTCAAGAGCGTTATGAACAGAGTTGAATGGTTCTACAAGCTTGCAAAGCTTGCAAAGCCCTTCGCATTTGCTGTTAAGCCTTTCATGAAGAAAATTGCTCAGACTCCCGTTTACGGCACACTTTGGTGGAGAGCAAATAACGTTACTCCCAGAATCAACGCATATGTCGGTTCCATGGAAAAATGGAACGCTATCGGCAGCGATTGGAGCAAGGTTAAGGTTTACCGTCCCAACGATGACCCCTCAAAGGCTCTTGTTCTTGACCACGGTTATGACGAAACCAAGGACTTTGATTCACTCACAATCGAAGACCTTCAGAAGGCTGCTGCTTTCAGAGGCGGCGAATGCCTTGCAACTGAAATCGTTGATATGTACACTCCCGTTCTTTGGAAGTGCGCTCACGGTCACGAATTTATGATGTCACCCAACCTTGTTCTCCGCGGCGGTCACTGGTGCCCTGAAGAGCTTCCCTCAACCCTTGAAAAGGCTGAGCAGAAGAAGTTCCGCTGGGCATATGATGACGAAGCAAAGGTTAACCCCTTCTTTGCTCAGGTTTGGTATCCTCTCCATGACAAGGACGAAAACAACATTTATACCGAAGAAATCTACAAGGATTTCAAAGAATATCAGAAATAATTTGTTTGGCGGCGTCTTTTTGACGCCGCTTTTTTCTTGACAGCAAGTATATTTATAAAATATAATAATCATAAATAATAATTGGGTGGTGTGTTTATGGAGCTTGTTTTGCTGACCGCTCTCGGAGTGGGCGGGGCAACCGTTATCGGCTCGGTTTTGGGATTTGTTTTCAAAAAGATATCGCATAAGTTTTCGGATATTGTTTTAGCCTTCGCGGCGGGAGTAATGCTTTCGGCTGCCGTACTGGGTCTTATAATGCCTTCATTGGAATATGGCGGCAAATACGGGCTTATAATTACAGTTGTCGGTATTTTTGTCGGAGCTCTTTGCCTCAACCTGATTGATAAGCTTGTGCCGCACCTTCACAAATTGGTTGGTGCTGACATCGAACCGCATAATAATGCGAATTTGAGCAAGGTGCTTCTTTTTGTAACCGCGATTGCCATTCACAATCTCCCCGAAGGCATTGCGGCGGGTGTTGGATTCGGTTCGGGTGACACAACTCAAGCACTTATCATTGCAGGCGGTATTGCTTTACAGAATATCCCAGAGGGAATGGTTATCATCGGACCCATGCTTGCGGCGGGCGTAACTCCCCGAAAAACCTTTGTTTGTGCCATGATAACGGGTCTTGTAGAGGTGTTCGGAACACTTATCGGCTATTTCGCTGTCAGTATTGCCTCGGCAATATTACCGTTTGCGCTTGCCTTTGCAGGCGGAACAATGCTTTATGTTATCAGCGACGAAATGATTCCCGAAACCCATGCTCACGGAAATGAACGCGGCGCAACCTATGCAATACTTATCGGCTTTTGTGTTATGCTCATAACCGATGTTTTGCTTGGATAAAAACAACCCCGTAACCTTTCGGCCTTTTCTCATATCTGCAGAGTTTGTTTTTATGATTAAAAGTAAATATAAAACGCTGTTTTTGATAAAAATTTTGAATTTTAGTACGCT
>JAZSGU010000055.1:0-7077 GCA_045532895.1 Acutalibacteraceae bacterium
GAAAAGGAAATTCCGAAAGAGGATTTGAAATCACTCTTCTGGAAAAAAGCCGAAAACAACCCATACAAAATCGCAGGAATTGTCGGTTTGTTTTTTACAGGGGTTGTTTATATTCTGACTTTTTTGCTTTGGTTAAGCGGGCACAAACATATTGCGCTTGCAGAGGATTGGTATATATGTGTGTTGGTGTGTTTTTCGGGGTGGTTGATTGTTGATGCTCTTTGTGCATTGCTTATTTTGATTAACCGCGACAAATACGAAAAAAGAAACAAAAAATCCCGAAAAATTGTTTCCGTGATTTTAGCCGTGCTGTCTTGGGGCATCGGAGTTGTAGCTTTTTATATCTCGCTGTTATCTTCGATATTGTCACCGTTTTATTCCCTTACAACGGATATCCGAGACTATTTGGTTTTGGATGGTTGGGTGGAAAACAGCTACGGGGAAGAAATCCGCGCTTTCTTCCCCGTAGAAGTTCCTAAATGTGCTCTCGAATCGTCAAACGAAATGTATGCAAGCATACCGTTTACAACAAGGTACTACTATAAACAGACCTATGACTTTGACCAGTTTGCAGATATCGTGGCGGAGTGGAATCTAGATGCTCAGGAATATGAAAAGGCAAAAGAAAAAGCTGTGAAAAACATGAAATATACAGAGGAAAAGGGCGATTGGATTCTTGTTTATTACCGCGAAGATTCAGATTATTATCCCGATAAATACATTTTTGCATATAATGACAAGCAAATGAAGGTCAGATATATTGCAGAAATTGTTTTTGGCACTTGCTTGTGGGAACCCTACTACCTCTCCCTTGAATGGTAATATCGCTCTTGAAAAAAATAATTACATGATATATAATCGGTGTGGAATTATTCCGCACCGATTTTTATTTATGTACGGTCGTGTTTTATGGAAATATTAACTTTATCTCTCTTTTGCTTTGCGCTGTTGATATGCGTTATTCTTGATGCATCCGTGCTTTATGCGCTGGCGGCGGGGCTTGTTATTTTCTGCGCTTATGCAAAAATCAAAAAGCATTCATTCAAATCAATAATCAAAATGATTTTTGACGGAATAAAAACATCGAAAAATGTTTTGATTGTTTTCCTTATCGTCGGCATGCTCACCGCATCATGGCGCGCAAGCGGTACGATACCGTTCATCATTTCATCGGCTGTAAAGCTCATAAATCCGAGCGTTTTCGTGCTTATGACGTTTCTTCTTTGCTGCGGAGTTTCGTTCCTTATGGGCACCTCCTTCGGCTCGTCGGCAACGATAGGCGTTATCTGCATGACGATGGCGTATTCAATGAACATAAACCCCGTTATCGCAGGCGGTGCAATGCTTTCGGGTGTTCTTTTCGGTGACAGATGCTCGCCCGTTTCAACAAGCGCGCTTCTCATATCGGAGCTTACAAAAACCGATATTTTCACCAACATAAAAAACATGTTCCGCACAGCACTTGTGCCGTTTATATTGACCTGCGCGATGTATGCAATTCTCGGATTTTCCGCAGGTGACGGCGGCGAAACACCCGATTTGAACGCAATGTTTTCGGGTGAATTTAACCTGCATTGGCTTTCGGTCATACCCGCCGCGGTTATCCTTATTCTTTCACTTTTGAAAGTCAAGGTCAAGCTTGCGATGCTTGCAAGCATTGCATCGGCGCTGATAATCGGAATAACCGTTCAGGATGTTGAAATTCTTGAGTTTTTTAAAATAATGATACTTGGTTTCGAAGCCGAAACGGCTGAAATCAAGCATATGATTGACGGCGGCGGGTTGGTTTCAATGCTCAAATCGGCGGCGATAGTCTGCCTTTCGTCGGCGTATTCGGGAATATTCTCCGCAACAGGGCTTTTGGATTCCTTGAAAGAAAAAACATCTACCTTAAGCAAAAAAGCAACACCCTACGGTGCAACGATGATAACCTCGGTTTTCACTTCGCTCATTTCCTGCAATCAGACTCTTGCAATAATCCTTGCGCATCAGCTTTGCGACGGCTGCGAAAAGGATAAAAACAAAGCGGCAATCAATCTTGAAAATTCGGCGGTGGTTATTTCGCCGCTTGTGCCGTGGTCTATTGCGGGCGCGGTGCCTCTTGCATCGGCGGGCGCACCGACGGCTTCGCTTTTATTTGCGGGATTTCTTTATATTTTACCGATATATTCGCTCATTGCGGCGTTAATCAAAAGCAGAAAGGATAAGAAAAATGAACAGAATAACCAGCTTTACAGTTGACCATGACCTTTTGACAGAGGGAATTTATGTTTCGCGCATTGACGGCGACATCACTACCTATGATATGAGAACAAGAGTGCCCAACAGCGGCGATTTTATGGACACAACAACCGCCCACACGGTTGAGCACATGTTTGCAACGTTTGTAAGAAATTCCGAAATAAAGGATGACGTTATTTACTTCGGACCCATGGGCTGCAGAACGGGATTTTATCTGCTTGTGCGCAATGCGGATAACGCGAAAATCCTTGAAATAACAAAGAAAATCCTTGCTGATATCATCGCCTATGACGGCGAGGTTTTCGGCAACACAAGAAAAGAATGCGGCAACTATCTTGACCTTGATTTGGAAAAGGCAAAGGCGGAATGCCGCAGATATCTCAAGGCTCTTGAAGCAGAGCAGACATTTGAATATAAAAAATAAGGAGGAGTTCCATGAACAAGGTTTCGTTAAGAGAAAAGCTCGGTTACGGCGTGGGCGCGATAGGTCTTGATTTGAGCTACGGAATGTTTTATTCCTATCTGTCAATCTATCTGACAAACGCTCTCGGCATTCACCCCGGCTTTCTTTTGATTATCACCCCGCTCGCAAGAATCTGGGACGGCATCAACGACCCCATGATGGGAATGCTTGTTGACCGCACCCACACAAAAATGGGCAAATACCGCCCGTGGATTTTAACGGGTGCCATGCTCAATGCGGTTGTGCTCTGTCTGCTTTTCAACAATCCCGGCTTTGCATCGGGTTCGGTCGGGCTTTATGTTTATGCCGCTGTGCTTTATGTGCTCTGGGGCATGACTAACACTCTCGCGGATATTCCGTTTTGGTCAATGGTGCCTTCGTTTGCAAGCGAAGAAAAGGACAGAAACCTTGTTTCCACCATTGCAAGAGCTTTCTCGGGTCTCGGTCAGGGAATTATTTCGATTTTCACCCCCATGGCGGTTGCGTTTTTTGGCGGAGTTGCGGGCAGCAAGCTTGACGCAATGAGCTCCGATACTCTCAGCAAGGGCTTCGGCAAATGGTCAATAATTACGGCGGCGGGTCTTATTCTTTTTGCCGCAGTCAGCGTTCTTTCAACCAAGGAAAGACGCATTGTTGTTAGCAACGAAAAATTCTCGTTCAAAGCGGCGATAAATGTTATAAAACAGAATGACCAGCTCCTCATTTTCATGCTTTTTGCCATGATTTCAAACGCGGGCTTCTACATGACCTCGGGCATCAGCAGCTATTATTTCGCATCCGTTCTCGGCGACCTCACACTCCAGTCAAAGTTCAATCTTATGGGCACGGTAGGCTCGGTGCTTGCGATTCTTGTTGTGCCCGTTTGCTCAAAATTCATGAATAACCGTTCCATCTACAAGCTTTCGCTCAGCATGGCTGCAGCGGGCTACATCGGCATGGCGTTTATGGGCTATTGCATTCCCGGCAATGTTACATTGCTCGGACTTTGTTATATCCTCACTTCGCTCGGCACGGGCAGCATGTTTGTTAACCAGACCGTTATGCTTGCGGACTGCGTTGACTACGGCGAATATAAAACGGGAAGCAGAAATCAGAGCCTCACTTTCTCAATGAAGGGCTTTTTGCAGAAAATGGCATACACAATCCAGGCTATCATCATGTATGCAACCTTTACCGTTACGGGCTATGACGGCGAGGCGCTTGTGCAGACCGCCGAGGCACAGAGCGCGATTTCATTCCTTATGTTTATCGTGCCGCCCGTTATGATGATTGCTTCACTCATTATATTCACAAAGAAGTATAAGATTTACGGCGAATTCAAGCAGGAAGTGCTTGCCGCCGTTAATGAGAAATAATTTCAAGGGAGAACAACTTTAATGCTTGAAAGCTGTCTTGAAAAATATATCGAAGCCTGCAAAATCCACGGAAGCGGATTTGACGGAAGCTACGACTACAAGGTTGTTAACAAAGCGCACGATACCCTTATAAAGAATTTCCGAATTATGATTAAAGAAGAAAAAGGAAAAGCAATGCTTAAAAATCTGCTTAAACACGAGGATGTTTATGTTTCTTCGTGGACTGCCTGCCTTTTGATTTTTGATTATCCCAAGGAGTGCAAGAGAATAATAAAATCGGTCGCTAAGGGAAATGGAGTATACGCAGGAAGCATGGAAATTTTTTATAAAGAATGGAAAAAGGGTAATATAGAAAAAATGTATTAATACAAACAAAAAACGCCGTCCGAAGAGGACGGCATTTTTTGTGAAAAAATGTTATGAAAGATTCAACTTTTGCGGGAGGAAAGCCAATATGGTTTTGAGATGAATCTTTTAGCCGCAGCTGCGTTAAAAATTCTCGCAATACAGGAGTATTTCATCAAATTTTTGCCTTGCTGCGACAAAAATCTTCTATCTCAAAACTGCAGCGCATCTAAAATCCAATTTGTTTTAGACATATTGTGTTTCCTCCCGCAAAAGTTAGGTTTTCATTCAGGAGGAGAAAACCATGTTAGGTAGTTAGCTGTGACTAACTACGCATATATAATAACATGGATTTATGCTTCTGTCAATAGTTTTTCGCGATTTTAACAAATTATGCTCAAACCATCTTGTTTATAATCGAATTTATTCCGTTTTTTTCTTTTACTTCAAGTGCTTCGATATATTCATTCATCGCCTGCTGTGCCTCGTCAGCATAAAGATCGCTGATGCAGGCGGAGCGGTAGCTTGCGTAAACGCTCTCGCCCTTGTCCGCCAAATCCTCTTTCCAGACGGCAAAAACGCATTCGTCATAAACAATGGTTTGAACAGTTCCGATTTTTTGCGCGGCAACCTTTTCAAAGAAGCCCTCCGGATAGCCGTCGGAGCCTTTCTTGAGGAGCACTGTGTCCGAAAGCGTGTAGCCCGCATTGGTAACGGTTACGGAAAAGCCCTCAACATTTGCACCTGCGTTTGATACCATTGAATCGAATGCGGCAAGAAGGTCGTTCTTTTCCTGCTGTGTCATTGGTGTTGCGCCGTCGGCAGAGGTGAAATAGGCGCAAACGTTGCGGAAGCATACATAGTTGGAATAAAAATAATCGGTCAGCTTCTTTTCGGCGGCGGCATCTCCGACTCCGCGGTCATAGGTTGCGGTGAAAATTGCGTCCTCATATGCCTGCGCCGTCATAATTTTTGTTAAGGTCTGCTTTGAAACGCCGATGTTTTTATAGTGGTTTTCAAAGCGCATCCAGAAATGGTTAACATTATCCGAAATCTCAACCTTTTCCGCGGCAGAAAGGGTCAGCCCTTTGTCCTTAAACATGGTGTTTGCGGCAAGGTATTGCTTGCATGCGTTAATCGCCGCCTGCTTGATGTCATTCTTTTCGGGGTTAACTTCAAGCCCGTAATCGGCGGGGCGGCTGATTACTTGGTCAAGGAAATAGGTGAAAATTTCGCTGTTTATTTCCGTGTCTGCAATTACCAGCACGCTTTTGGTGCCTGCAGAGCATGAGCAAAGCGAAAGCATCATCAGAACGGCAAGCACCGCCGAGATAATTTTTTTCATATAAACACATCCCATCCTGATGTCAGTCTATGTGCTGATTATATCACAAAAATCCGCCGTTATCAACGCAAGTGTAAAAATAGAAAGAAAAAATTTAAAAAATGTCTTTATTCTTTCGGATAAATGCTGTATAATTATAATGTATCAAAATAATTTACGGGGTGAAAGCTATGGAAAAAATCAAACTTAAGATAGGAAATGAAGAATACAGCATCGCCACAGACGACAATCTTGAATATGTTGCAAAGCTCGGCGAGGAGCTCGATGCAAAGCTTGGCGCGCTTATGAACGCCAATGCGCGTATTTCCGTAACCCAGGCGGCAATCGTAACCGCGCTCGAATATGCCGACATGGCAAAGAAAAGCGAAATGACATCCGAAAACCTGCGTGCGCAGATTCAGGAATATCTTGAGGATTCCGCAAGAGCAAGAACGGATGTTGAAATCATGAAGCGCGAAAACGAGAGGCTTCTGAAAGAAATCGCATCCCTCAAGGCTGCCAGATAATATGGCGGCAGAGATTCTTGCGCCTGCGGGCAGCTACGATGCTTTGGTTGCCGCGGTGCGCTGCGGCGCAAACGCCGTTTATCTTGGCACAAAGGCATTGAATGCGCGCAGAAACGCATCCAATTTTTCCGGCGAGGAGCTTAAAGCGGCGGTTGACTACTGCCACAAGCGAAATGTTAAGGTCTATATGACTCTCAACACCCTTGTCGGCGACAGCGAATTCAAAACAGCATATGAAGCAATCGAGTGCGCCTGCAATGCATCTGTGGACGCACTTATTTTGCAGGATATCGGGCTTGCCGCGCTTGTCAGGCAGGCAGCTTCCGCTATGCCCATGCACGCCTCAACGCAGATGTCCGTGCAGAGCATCGAGGGCATAAGAATGCTTGAAAAGCTTGGCTTTACACGCGCCGTTTTGCCGCGCGAGCTTTCCGAAAAAGAAATAGCCGCGATTTCCGCCCAAACGGATATGGAGCTTGAATGCTTTGTTCACGGAGCGCTTTGCATGTGCGTTTCGGGTCAATGCCTCATGAGCGCAGTTCTCGGCGGCAGAAGCGGCAACAGAGGGCTTTGCGCTCAGCCGTGCCGACTGCCCTTCGGCGTTAATCAAAAGGGCGGAAATAATCTGAGCCTCAAGGATTTGTCGCTTGTTGACGAGCTTGAAAGGCTTGAAAGAGCAGGAGTTTGCTCGTTTAAAATTGAGGGACGAATGAAACGCCCCGAATATGTTGCGGCGGCGGTGACTGCCTGCAAAAACAGCATATATAATGTAAATAATATAGAGATTGACAATGCGCTCCGTGCCGTTTTTTCGCGCTCGGG
>JAZSGU010000202.1:0-1694 GCA_045532895.1 Acutalibacteraceae bacterium
CGGCAAAGATTGCCAAGGAAAAGAATCTTGACGGTTTCAGAATTGTCAACAACTGCGGCGATTGCGCAGGTCAGACGGTTAAACACATACATTTTCACATGATGGGCGGCAGAGATTTCGGCTGGCCCGCAGGTTAATGGAGGTACCGATATGTCAGAATATTACAGAGTAAATATAGCGGGTCTTGAAAGGGACCTTCTCCGTTGTCCCATTAACGAAAAGCTCGACATTGCCGCATTTATTCTTTTCGGCGATGTTGAGGTAACAGTTCATTCCGCGGCAGAGCTTCTTAAAAGGTTGCCCGAATTTGATTATATCGTAACTCCCGAGGCAAAAAGCATTCCGCTTGCTTATGAAATGTCAAAGCAGAGCGGCAAAAAGTATTTTGTTGCCCGCAAAAAAGCAAAGCTTTATATGAAAGACCCCGTTTCCGTTCATGTCCGTTCAATAACTACCGACTCCGTTCAGACTCTTATCATGGACGGCGTTGAGGGCGAGCAGATAAGGGGCAAGCGCGTTGTTATTCTTGATGATGTTATCAGCACGGGTGAATCCCTCAGGGCTGTTGAAGAGCTTTGCTCAAGGTTTGATGCAAACATTGTTGCAAAAGCGGCTGTGCTCGCAGAGGGCGATGCAGCCGAAAGAAGCGATATCGTCTTTCTTGCCGAAATACCTCTTATCGAGAAATAAGGGTGTGACCTTATGCCGCGTCCCTTTGCCGTAATCGGTTTTACGGTGTTTTTTACCATAGCTTTACTTTATAATACAGAAACCGGAGTGACGGCGGCTGCTTTGGCGGCATATGCCGTTGCTCTGGTTGTTGCACTTTTTGCAGAAAGGGCAAGGCGTGAGCGTGTTTTGCCCTGTGCATTTGCTTCAGGTGCGCTTGCATGCGTGCTTTTGCTTGCAAACACCTGTTTTTCATATCTGCCTGCCGCCGCATACAGCGGCAAAACCTGCGAAATAACGGCGGTTTTAACAAGCGAGGCAGAATTGGAATACGGTAATTATTATTACACCGCCCGTACAACGCATATTGACGGAGAAGAAGCGGATTTAAAGCTCCGTCTGACCTTTTCATCCCATCCCGATGCCGAGCCTTATGATGAAATAAGCGGCAAATTTATCTTTTATATTCCCGGTGCATCAAGTGCGGAATTTCTTTCCTCCAATAAGGCAAACGGCGTTTTCATTGCCGCGTATCCCGGTTGGGATACATATAGGGTAAAGGCAATTCCTGACTCGGAAAAGCCGATTGGCAAAACGCTGATTGACATAAGAAATGCCGTAAAAAATGCAATTTACCGCGTTTTACCCGATGAAAGGGGAGCACTCGCCGTTGCTTTGATTATCGGCGACAAAAGCGGCTTATCCGCAGAAACTCTCAATAATTTCCGCACCGCAGGGATATCCCACGTTATCTGTGTTTCGGGCTTTCATCTGTCGCTGTGGTCAATGCTTATCTTCGAATTTTTAAGAAAATTAAAGCTTGGCGAAAAGCTTTCAAGTGTTATCTGCGCATTTGCGGTTGTCGGCTTTATGCTCGTTTCGGGGCTCACATATTCCGTTGTGCGTGCTGGCATTATGATGCTTGTTTTCTTGCTCGGCAATGTAATTATGCGTAAGCGTGATTCTCTCAATTCTCTCGGCTTCGCGCTGACGGCGATAGCCCTTTTTAACCCCTACGCAATGGG
>JAZSGU010000020.1:0-8029 GCA_045532895.1 Acutalibacteraceae bacterium
TGCAAGGCTTATACGGTAACAAACGTTGCCGAGCTTCGCGATGCTATTAAGGATTCAAAAGAGCAAAAGGTGCCCTGCCTTTTCGATATAAAGGTTGTTCACGGCAGCATGAGCGACGGCTATGATGCATGGTGGAGAGTCGGCGTTGCCGAGGTTTCAACCAGCGAAACCGTTCAGGCAGCGTATGAAGACATGAAAGAAAATATTGCAAAAGCAAGACTTTATTGATTCGGAGGAATATAGAATGCTTAACAAAGATAAGGTTAATCTTGCGATAGCTCCTATCGCTTGGACAAATGACGACCTGCCCGACCTCGGCGCGGAAAATACCTTTGAGCAATGTGTCAGCGAAATGGCACTCAGCGGTTTCAAGGGCAGCGAGATTGGCAACAAATATCCCAAGGATGTTGAAACTCTCAAGCATAAGCTTGATGTCAGAGGTCTTCGCATCTGCAACGCATGGTTTTCATCGCTTCTTCTTTCCGACGGCTATGAAGCAACCATCGAAGCTTTCATAAAGCACAGAGATTTTCTTCACGCTCTCGGCGCAAAGGTTATCGGCGCATCGGAGCAGGGCAACTCCATTCAGGGCAAGGCGCTCAGCATATTCGGCGAAAAGCCCGTTTATACCGACGAGCAGTGGGCTCTTATTGCCAAGGGCTTCAACGAAATGGGCAGGCTTGCCAAGGAAAAGGGCATGTATTTTACCGTTCACCACCATATGGGCACGGGCGTACAGACCGAGGCGGAAATTGACAAGCTTATGGAAATCACAGACCCCAACCTTGTTTATCTTCTCTACGATACCGGTCATCTCTCATTCTCGGGTGAGGATGCAATCGGCGTTCTTAAAAAGTATGTTAACAGAGTTAAGCATGTTCACCTCAAGAGCATCCGTCAGGATGTTATCAACGAGGGCAAGGAAAAGGGCTGGAGCTTCCTTGACTGCGTAAGAGCGGGTGCATTTACCGTTCCCGGTGACGGCGACTTTGACTTCACTCCCGTTTTTGATATCCTTGCAGACGCGGATTATGAGGGCTGGGTTGTTGTTGAAGCTGAGCAGGACCCCGCAAAGGCTAACCCCTATGAGTATGCCTGCATGGCAAGAAAATATATCAGCGAAAAAACAGGGCTTTAATTTTAAGTTTGGAGTGATTCTGTGTTTTGTCAATTTTGCAATTCAATTATACCTGATAATTCCAAATTTTGTAATATGTGTGGTAGAATATTAACTTCTAATCAACAAATTGGAAATACAGTAAATTCCTTTCGCGAACAGTTTAAAAAAGAAGCATTTATAACGAAAGAGGAAATGTTGGCACAGTGTTATGCGGAAATTGATAGGGAAATAGAACATTTTGTTAACTGCAGATTGGAAAGTGTTAAGAATTCTATGATGGAAAAGTATCGCGATGGAAACTACCAGTATTCAAATGGGGCTAAGGTTATTACCGATACTTTTAATATAGGACATTATATGAGTGGGGCTTTTTGGAATATTGAAAAGAAGGAGTATCTTCAAATAGCTTTTCCAGACGGTTCTGAGATTTCTTGGTCATATGATGGTGGTGTTGAAGGCGATGATAAATATCATTGGGGTTCTGATTTAGTGATGATACAAGAAAATGCATCGCAGCGTACTTTTATTTTAACAAAGTTTGGTCTGCGTGCAATAAACATAATTTCTTCAAAATTAAGAGAAAATGGTATAAATGTATATGATACGTTTATTCGAGTGACAATATCTACAGCAATAACAACTGGAAATTTTTTCACTGGGAAATCAACACAAGTTAAAAATTGGGAAATGCATCTTCATAATGGAGAGGGTGTTGTGTTAAGGAGTATTGACCGAGGTTGTACTTGTGATGTGTGTTTGGCCTATACGTTTTCTTTCTAATTAGCTTTAAAAACAATAAAACAAAGCGGCAGGAGCTCAATGGCTCTTGCCGCTTTTGTGTCTTTATTTTTTCAAAAGCTCATCGGTCAGGCTCAATATAGTCGGAGCAATCTTCTTGCGTTTTTTGGCAATAACTGCCTGGTGAACGGGGTATGCAAGAGCGGCAATAATTATGCCGATGCCGCCTATAACTATTCCCGCGGCAAAAAGAGTATCAGCCCAAACCATAATGAAGCTCATGCCCGTTCCGAAAAGGAGGGCACCGATAACTCCGATTGTTGTTGCGATAATTGCCGATGAATTGGATACGCTTTTGTCAAGCCTGCGAAGCTGTTCAAGCTTTGAAAGCTCCTGACTTTTAGTTTCATATTTTTCGCGAATGGTTTTAATCTCTTTGTTTTCCGAAGTTGAGTAAGTGTAGCTGAAAGTTTTGTTGTTTTCCATAATACAGCCTCCTGATTTATTATGGCTTTATTATAGATGAGATTTATTTTTAAAGTGATGTTGTTATGTTTACGAATTGTTAATGCTTAATATTATGGTAAAAGTGCTGCCGACTCCAACCGCGCTTGCAACGGATATTTGCCCGCCGAGCAGGTCGATAACCCGCTTAACAAGTGCAAGTCCGAGCCCGTTGCCTTTGGTTGCGTGAGATGAATCACCCTGATAGAATTTATCAAAGATATGCTCAATGGTTTCTTTGCTCATTCCGCAGCCCGTGTCGGATATTTTAACGGTAACGTTATTATTGTTGCTTTTCAGGCTTACGCTGATTTTGCCGCCCTTGTCGGTGAATTTAACGGCGTTCGAAAAAAGATTGTTCCAAACTATGGCAAGAAGCTCCGCGTCCGTGCTTATAAAAACATCGCTGTCTATATCGGTTTCAATGTCAAGCTCTTTTTGTTCCCATGCGTTTTCAAAAGCAAGCAGGCATTCGCAAAGCTGTTCGCTCACGCAATACGGCTTGGAGTTGGGATAAATATTTTGATTTTCGAGCTTGTTCATCTTCAAAATGTTGGATACAAGCTCTGTCATGTAAGCTGAGGTGCTGACGATTGTTTTTGCATATTCCTGCTTTTTATTTTCCTCTAAATTCGGCTGACAAAGCAAAGTTCCGTAGTTTTGAAGAACAGACAGAGGAGTTTTCATTTCGTGCGAAACGTTGGAAATGAAATCTGTGCGCAGCGTTTCAACCCCCGAAATCTCCTCAGCCATTTTATTGAGGTCGGCAACAATTTCGTTGTATTCGCTTGTACGCATTGGCTTTATGCGCGCAGAAAAGTCGCCGTGAATAATTTTTTGCGTAAATTCAAGGATTTTATTTACGGGTCTTTCAACCAAAATTTTTCTTCTTATTAAATTCACAGTTGCAAAAAGAAAACCTAAAAAAACGGCATTCCAAAATGTGAAGATTGCGGCAAGATATATATTTTCTTCTGTATATACTATTCCCGAACTGCGCTGAAGCAGGCTGAGAAACAATGTCATGTTGCAGGTGACAATAAACGCAACCAGCGCAAAAAACATCAAGAAGTGATAAATCGAAACAAGAATCTTTTTTGATATGCTAATCTTCATCCCTTAATCACCGCCTTATATCCAAGGCCGTGAACGGTAACAATTTCAAATTCACCGCAATGAGAAAACTTGTCTCGTATTTTGGTTATGTAAACATCAACCGTTCTTGTGCCGGAGCTTGTGTCGGCATCCCAAAATTCATCCATTAACTGCGAACGTGTGAAAGTCTTTTTGGGATAAGAAAGGAGCTTGAAAAGAAGGTCGAATTCTCGCACGGTAAGAGGGATTTCTTCGCTTTTATAATATGCGGAGTGCTCATCCGCATCCAGAACAAGCTCGCCGATTATAAGCTTCTTGCTGTTTGCAATTTTTGCTCGGCGAAGCAAAGCTCCTATGCGAAGCGAAAGCTCTTCAAGGTCTATGGGCTTAACCATATAGTCATCAATGCCTATGCTGTAGCCGATTCGCTTGGACATAAAATCATCTCTTGCCGTCATAAAAAGAATGGGGATTTCCGAGTTGAATTCCCTGACCGCGCGGGCGAATTCAAAGCCGTCTGCGCCGGGCATCATAATATCGGAAATTATTAAATCTATGGTATTTTCGTACATGATGTCATATGCTTCGTTGGCGTTGAGGCAGCCGAAGGTTTCATGCCCCTTTTGAGCCAAATATGAGCAAACTGCTTTGTTAAGGTCTGAATTATCTTCAACAACAAGAATTTTCGGCATTTTATTAACCTCCGATTTTTTATTCATCTTATTCTAACATAAAAATGTTTACAAATTATTAAAAAGCCGAGAAACATTGTTCCTCGGCTGCGAAAATCAAAATTCTTTGTCAATAACCATTTGTCTGTAGTCAAGCGGCTCAAAGCCCAAGCGGCTGTAAAGGCGTTTTGCGCCGTCGTTTTCGTCACCGACTTCAAGGCGGATTCGCTTGATTTTGCCTATTAACTCCTTCTGTAAAAACTCAAAAAATCTGCTTCCGATTCCGAGCCCTCTGAAGTCTTCTTCAACAAAAAGCTCCTCTATCCATGCCGCCATGCCGCCGACCTCTGTTTCAAATTTCATTGAAACGATTGCATATCCCGCGGGAGTACCGTCACATTCAAACATATATCCTTTAACAAGCTGCGGAATTTCTATTGCCGCATCGAAGCTTGACAGCATAACTTCATCGCTCGGGAAATGAAGCACGGCAGGCGGCGCATAGAATTTTTTGACCATATCAAAAAATACGTTGCGGTCATTTTTGTGAAAATTCCTGATTTCTATATTCATTATCGTATAATTCCTTTTCAAGCTATTATTAATCATTTGTTTTGATTTTTGATGTGTATATGTAATCTTGCAAATATTCCTTTGTTGCCTCAATGTTCAGCACTTCGACCCATTGCCCGTTGATTGTTTCAGGTGACATGTGCTCGTCAATCGGCACTCTGTTTTGCTCAATGTCAAACGCAAGCACGCCCACGCCCGCTTTATAGGCAAGCGCGGTTATTTCGGCGGCTGACATATCTGTTTGAATGAGAGGGAAAACATCGTTCATTGTTTGGATAAGCTTTGAAATTCCCGCTGTTTTTGCTTGCTCGATAAGAGCAGTTATAACCTTTCGCTGTCTGTATGTTCGCATGTAGTCCGTGTCGAGTTTTCTGATTCTGCAATAAACAAGGGCTTCTTCGCCGTTCAAATGAACGCTTTCACCGCTTTCCACCTTTTGACGGGTTGTGTTGTTAATAAACTTTGCTTCTTTTTTAGTAACCTCAACATTAACGCCGCCAAGGCTGTCAATGATTTGTGTAAACATATCAAAATCAACCATAACATAGTGGTCAATATCAACGCCGAAGTTGTATTCAATTGTGTCAACAACAAGCTGCGGTCCGCCGTGTGAACATGCGGAATTCAGCTTGCCTTTTTTGCCCCTTGACGGAATTTCGACCCAACTGTCGCGCAGAAAAGACGTGAGCTTTATTTTCATGTGTGCAAAGTCAACCGAAACGAGTATCATCGTGTCGGAACGTGATGATGACTCCGCATTGCCGTCAACGCCGAGCAGCAGAATGTTCGAAACAAGCGGACTGCTTTTAAGTTCAAATGCCGAAACATATTCGTTGGCTTCAAGGTCATTTCGTGTGTAGTCGGAAGCAGCGGCAAAAACAAAGATAAAAGCCGAAGTGAAAAGAAAAACAATAATCATCACCGATGTAATGAATTTCAGCAGATGGTGTTTTTTCTTTCTTTTTTGTTTGGGCGGCTCATCCTGTGGGGGAGGTGAAACGGATTCATCAAGAAAAACAAATTCAATTTCATCGGAGTTGCGCCTTTTCTTTGAAATATATATGTCCTCCATTAAAGAAAATCCTTTCTGTAAAGATATAAAACATTTTACAGTAAAAATCTTTAATATACAATAGTGTAATTGTAAAATAATTTTATATATCATTTATTTTGTTTGACTTTTGTTAAAAGCTGATTTACAATATAAAGGTGTGCGAGCAGGTTGGGCAGTCGCGGGCAGCTTTTGCTGCGTGAGGAAAGTCCGAGCTTCACAGAGCAGGATAACGGCTAACGGCCGCCGAGGGTGACCTTAGGGAAAGTGCAACAGAGATATACCGCCTGCATTTGCAGGTAAGGGTGGAAAGGCGAGGTAAGAGCTCACCGGCGTGCGGGGAACCGCACGGCCCTGCAAACCCTATCCGAAGCAACACCAACGGGAGGAGGAGCTTTGCTCCGTCGCTTGCTCGGCGATACTCCGAAGGGTGGCTAAAGCATTGCGGCAACGTAATGCGTAGACAGATGATTGCCTTAAATGACAGAACTCGGCTTACAGACCCGCTCGCACTCAATTATTATGACTCAAGGTTGATATGGAAGAATTGGTTACTGTAACGGGTGTTGTGGAATACATAACATACCAGAATACCGAAAACGGCTACACTGTTCTTGAATTTTCAAGCGACGGTGAGCTTTTTACTGCAACGGGCAATGTTGGTGACCTTTACAGCGGCGAAAAAGTAACTTTTACGGGCAGATGGATGGTGCATCCCACATTCGGCAAACAGCTAAAAATAGAGGGCTGTGTGCGTGAAATGCCCGAAACTGCCGCCGATATGCTTTCATATCTTTCGTCAGGAATAATCAAGGGAATAAGAGAAAAAACCGCTCAGAAGATTGTTGAGCGCTTTGGCGAAGATACGTTTAACGTTATTGAAAACGCTCCTATGAGACTGGTTGAAATCAAAGGCATTTCTCGCGACAGAGCAAGAGAAATATCAGATGAGTTCAAAAAACGTGCCGCTGAAAGAGAAGCTCTTATAGCTCTTGAAAAATACGGTCTTTCAACTGCCGAGTGCCTGCGCGTGTTTAAAGTTTTCGGCTCAAGGTCAGTTGAAACAATTGAAAGAAATCCTTACATGCTCTGCTCAGAGCGCATGGGCATAACCTTTGAAAAGGCATGCTCAATTGCAGAAAAGCTTCCGACGCCTCCTGCTGATGAATATAGGGTGGATGCAGGAATTTTGTATGCCGTGCGCCATAATCTTTACAACGGCCACACCTGCCTTCCGCGGGAAAAACTTATTCCGCCTTGTGTTTCTCTTCTCGGCTGTTCGCAGGACTGTGTTGATATAAGAATAGACAAGCTTGTTGAGCAAAAACAGCTTGTGTCCGATATAATTTACGGTAAAGAATTTGTTTTTCTTCCGGATATATATGAGGCGGAAAAAAGAGCGGCAAACACAGTACTTTTTATGAAGCGCTTTGCGCCGAAATGTTTGGACGATATTGATGCTCAGATAAATCAAGCTGAGCTGATTGGCGGCGTATGCTATAATGACATGCAGCGTCTTGCAATAAAGCTTGCGGTTGAACGCGGTATTTTGATTTTGACCGGTGGTCCGGGTACGGGTAAAACGACAACCTTGCGCGGAATCTTGAAAGTTTTTGAAAACCAAGGTCTTGAGGTTGCGCTTGCCGCTCCGACGGGGAGAGCTGCCAAAAGAATGAGTGAGCTTACGGGCAGAGAAGCGCAAACGATTCACCGCTTGCTTGAAGTGGAATGGGACAGAGATGACCGCCCCGTTTTTCAGCGCAATAAACGCAATCCTCTCAGCGCAGGCGCGGTTATTATTGACGAGCTTTCAATGGTTGATATTGTACTTTTTGCAAGCCTTCTGGACGCTTTGCCGATTGGCTGCAGGCTTGTTATGGTTGGCGATTCCGATCAGCTTCCGCCCGTCGGTGCGGGCAATGTGCTCCACGATATGATAAATTCAAAGGCACTTCCCGTAGTTGAACTGAAAGAGGTTTTTCGCCAGGCAATGGAAAGCCTTATTGTTACCAATGCCCATAAAATTGTAAGCGGCGAATTCCCCGAAATAACCCGTACGGATAAGGACTTTTTCTTCATGGAGAGAAACGCTCCGATTGTTGCGGCAAAAACCGTAACCGAGCTCTGCTCCGAAAGACTTCCGAAAGCGTATAAATATTCTCCGACGGACGATATTCAGGTGCTTTGCCCGTCAAGAAAGGGCGAGGCGGGCACGGTTAATCTCAACCGTCTTTTGCAGGCGGCAATCAATCCGCCCGCGAAATATAAGCGCGAGCA
>JAZSGU010000015.1:0-2276 GCA_045532895.1 Acutalibacteraceae bacterium
AAAATTGCTGTTGATGTAGGGTTTGTTGTGGGAATAACCGCAGCAATAACACCGATGGGGTCTGCAATTTTCTTGATGCCGAAAGCCTTGTCTTCTTCGATAACACCGCAGGTCTTGGTGTCTTTATAGGCATTGTAGATATATTCGGAAGCGTAGTTATTCTTAATAACCTTGTCTTCAACAATACCCATGCCTGTTTCTTCAACAGCCATCTTTGCAAGAGGGATTCTTGCCTTGTTTGCTGCAGAAGCCGCCGCAAGAAAAATCTTGTCAACCTGCTCCTGAGTGTAGGTTGCGAAAACCTGCTGAGCCTTTCTCACACGAGCAATTGCTTCGGTGAGCTTTTCAACGCCGTCGATGATTTCGTAAGTTTTTGTAGCCATTTTATATCCTCCTGAATATGTTTTACATAATTGATAACTTATTATTAAGATATGCGAGTGAGAGTGCGAGTCTTTCCTGCTTCAATAATATGCCGTCGGGCACTTCAAGATTGCAGGGAGCGAAATTCCAGATTGCCGTTATGCCGCTTTCAATCATTTTGTCACACACATTTTGTGCAGACCCCGTACCAACGGTTATGATTCCGATTCTGACATTATTTTGTTTGCAGAATTCATCAAAATCATTCATCGGAAGAATTTCAATTGAGCGGTTATAGCGGATTGCCGTTTCATTGCAGTCGAATGCGGCGATGATTTTTACACCGTAATCCTCAAAATCATCAAACTCGAGAAGCGCTTTTCCGAGTTTGCCTGCACCGACAAGCACGGCGTTGGTCATATCGCCCTGACCGAGATGAGCCTCAAGAGTCTTTATCAGGTCAGAGGTCTTATATCCGACCTTGGGCTTTCCTGCACCGCTTACGGCACTCAGGTCTTTTCGGACCTGAACTTCGCCGAGAGAAAGTTTTTTTGCAATTACGGTTGCTGAAATATACGGAACATCATCAACCGAAAGTTCCCGCAAAAACTGAAGATAATGCGGAAGTCTGCCCAATGTTGCTTTGGTTATTCCTGTTTTATCCACCGTAACTCCTCCTCTCTTTGACCACAGCTATCTTAACAAATCATCGTCAAGTTGGGAATTATTAAAATGTTCAATCGGTATTATCAATATCGATAACCCCTATATCGATATAAAAAATCAAGACCCGTCCTTTACAGACGAGCCTTGGAAATTTCACTATTCAGATGTTTTCGTTTTGAGTCACAAAGAGCGGTAATGAACTTTTTGTCAAGCTCCGTCAGCTTGTAACCGTTCTTATAAATCAAAACATCTTTATATACCTTTTTATTATCCACGCATTTCTTTTGCACAAGGTTATACCGTTCAAGAACACTTGGCGGCGCGGGAGAAACCCACATAAAAGTTTCGGGATTCTGAGAAAGCAAATCAAACTGGCTTGCTCTTTCAAAGATGAAAATTCTGCGTTCAATGTTATCGGGAAGTTCCGATTTGACAACCTTGGCAAGCGGAAGTGACGGTACATAAGGGTCAGCGTGAGCAATTTCTATATAGTCCGCCAGATCATCAAAAGTGATTCCTTCTTTTTTTGCAAGGGGACTGTCAGCACTCATAATAAGGCAATAAGAAAACTCCGTTACCATTTCATAGCTGAGTGCTTTTTCTTCAAGCATTGATTTGAAATACTTATCAAAATTCTCCGCATATCGGATTATACCAAGCTTATAGTCGTGGTTAAGGATATTGTTGATTGTTCTTTGCGAATTGGTTTCCTTATAGAAAATCTCACAGGCATCCTTTGCAAGCGTTTTTGAAAACTCCGCAAACGCATCGGAAATATAACAAGCACGGGGCACGGATATGGAAAACTTCTGTTTCTTTACCTGACCGCTTTTATACATATTCTCAACCTGGTCAATCTGCTTGAGAATATCCTTGGCATAGCTTATGAATTCTTCTCCCTCGGGAGTGAGCACCATGCCCTTTGCGGTGCGGTCAAAAACAGTAATGCCTAAATCAGCTTCAAGCTCTTTGATTGAACGGCTGATGTTCGGCAAAGCTACATAAAGACTTTCCGCCGCCTTGTTGAGCGAACCCACTTTTGCAACCTCAACAGCATACTTCATATGCAGTATATTCAATTATCTCACCTCAGATATTTAGGATAAAATTTATAAATATTTTTATTATACCTTCTAAATTGAAAATCTTCAAGATCTATGTTCCTGATTAACGAAAATATTATTGCGAGTCGTACCTTTTATGTGACTGTGGTTCTTATGAATTCTTATCCTTGTTTCTGTATTCGG
>JAZSGU010000083.1:0-8520 GCA_045532895.1 Acutalibacteraceae bacterium
ATCC
This sequence comes from Acutalibacteraceae bacterium, assembly GCA_045532895.1. Taxonomy (GTDB): domain Bacteria; phylum Bacillota; class Clostridia; order Oscillospirales; family Acutalibacteraceae; genus CAG-177. Next base: position 5 of record JAZSGU010000083.1, read on the forward strand.
ATTTATCAAGCTTTGATTCGTTTGCTTCCTCTTCAAAATCGAGAGAAGTTTTTTCCGCAGACTCCATAAGCAGCTTATAGCCGAAAATCATGGATTCGATAAACGAAACTACACCGCGGATAATGGGTATATTGAAAAGCTTGATTTTTTTTCTTATTGAAACAAAGCTTTTCATCTGTGTTTCTATTGTGCCGTCAGGCAGGCGGAGCGACATTGCAGTGCCCTTTGGGCCTCTCATCATTATGCCTTCCATGAGCGCCTGACCGCCCACGGCAACATATTTATTCTTTTCCTTGCTCATCTGTATCCCCTTCCTTTTCCGATTTATCGCGCTCTTTAGGCTCAATCGGAATGGTTATTCTGACTGTTGTTCCCTCGCCGAGAACGCTGTCAATATCAAGCTCGCCGTTGTGGAGCCTGATTATTTCATCGGCAACCGCAAGCCCGATTCCCGAGCCGCGCACCGTTGTATTCGCTTTATAGAATTTTTCTTTGATATGCGGCAAATCCTCCGGTGGTATGCCCGCGCCCGTGTCGCTGATTGAAACAACAAGCACGGCGGGGTTAGGCATTTCGGCAAATACGATTATTTTGCCGCCCTCGTCCGTATATTTAACCGCATTATCAAGAATGTTTATGAAAACCTGCTTTATTCTTGCCGCGTCTGCATTTGCGGGGGCAGGAACATGGGGCACATTATAAACAATCTCTATGCCCGATTTAAGCGCGTGTTCCTTAAACGCAAAAACAACCTCGTCAAGCTCTGCAAGAATATCTATCCTGCCGCTGTTGAGCTTCATTCTGCCGCTGCTCATGCGAGAGAAATCCAGAAGCTCCTCAACCATGTCGTTGAGCCTTGAAGCCTCGCTGATGATAACACCCATGCCACGCTCAGTCATTGCGGAATCCGTGGCACCAACCTGCAGAAGAGTTTCGCCCCAGCCTTTTATCGCCGTAAGCGGAGTGCGAAGCTCATGGGATATTGTTGAAATAAAATCGTTTTTCATTTTGTCGGTATCTGAAAGCTTGGTTGCCATATCGTTAATTGTTGTGCAAAGCTCGCCGATTTCGTCGTTATACGGATAATGGTCAATCCTTGCTTTAAGGTCGCCGCCCGCAATGCGCTTGGCAGTTTCGCCGATATCCTTAACCGGAGTAACAATCGAGCGGATAAAAATACTGCCCGAGAGCACCACAAGAGCAAACATTCCCACGGCACAGAATGCAACCAGAATACAAATCTTTGCAAGCTGGTCATCAATGGCTTCGAGCGAAATCATGAATCTCACCGCACCGCCCATTGAGCCGTTGGGATAGTTATAAACACAGGTTGACGCCATTATCTTTTCGCCCGACGGCAGCCTGCCCGTCCATTTTGCACTGCCTGTTCCGCCGTTAACGGCGTTGACAAAATCCGGCATTTCAACCGTTTCTTTTATTTCAAAGCCGCTTGACGAAAGAACAACATTGCCTGCCTTGTCAATAAGCCACACAGCCATCGTTTCTTTATCGGGAAAGTTTTCGATAAACTGCCTGCCCGCCGCTTCAAATCCGCCCGAGGCTTCGTCGCCGTAGAGGCTGAAATTGGATGCAATCTCATCGGCGGAATATGAATCCAGCGCCATTGAAGCAACGCCGTAGTAATAATTCCTCATTGAAAGAAGCAAAACAACCGAAACCGTTATCAAAATAACAATAACAATGGATGCAACATTCAAAAACCATCGCTTTGTTATTCCGATAAATTTCATTGCTTTTGCCTCCTTTCACTCTAAACAATCCATTTATAACCGATGCCCCATATTGTTGTTAAATGCCTGGGCTCCGACGGCTCTTCTTCAACCTTCATTCGCAAACGCCTTATGTTGACATCAACAATCTTTTCTTCGCCGAAATACTCACAGCCCCAGACCTTGTTGAGGATATCCGTTCTGCTGAGCGCCGCACCGGGGTTTGCGAAAAAGTATTCCATCATCTGAAACTCAACCTGAGTGAGCTCAATATATCTGCCGTTTTTGGTTAAAGTTCTGCTTCTCAAATTCAACTTGAATTCGCCAAGCTCAATCATATCAACCGCAGCAGGCTTGCGCGGGCTGTTCATTGCAACGCGTCTGTAAATCGCATCAACTCTTGCAACAAGCTCCGTGGGCGAAAACGGCTTGGTAACATAATCGTCCGCGCCCGTCATAAGCCCCGTTATCTTATCCATCTCCTGCGTTTTGGCGGTGAGCATGATAATGCCGATGTTGTTGCTTTTTGTGCGGAGCTGTCTGCAGACCTCAAGCCCGTCAACATTAGGCATCATGACATCGAGCAAAACAACATCAATTTCGCCGTCGTATGCGTCATAAAGCTCAAGTGCCCTTGCACCGTCCTCTGCCTCAACAACATCATAGCCTCCGCGTTTGAGGTTGATAACGATAAATTCTCTTATAGCCGCTTCGTCTTCGGCAATCAAAACTCGCTTCACCTTTATCCCCCTTACGATTGTTTTGGAAACCTTACGGTATTTTTGTTATTTTGGATTTCACGAAATCTTCGTCAATTCCCCTGTCCTTGCCGTTTTGAGTAACATAAACACAAACCACGGAATCATCTTTTTCAACTATGGGAATATATGCGCTGAACCTTGATTCATCCCATCTGTCAGAAAAGATTTTGAGCACCGAATAAATCTCACCAACGGATTCGCCTGCAGCATTTGTTTTGTAAACAACCCAGCAATTTTGCGAACGATAGTTTCTGATGCCCGTTGTGTTGATTTCGCTCTCATCAAGAGCAATCATGTAGCCGTCCGAATAATTTATCAGAGTGTATGCGGCGGTTTCAAGACCCGCACCCCTGTAGTTTTTCCACTCGGTTAGATATATATTTTCCGTGTCGATTGTGAGCGCGTTATCACCCTTACCGAAAATACGGGACTGAACGGGAATATCGATTATTCCGTCGTTATTCATATCGGAGCATCCTATTGGCTCGTAGCGAAGCGTTACGGTGTTGGACATTGTTTCAGCATCAAGAAACGGAGCGCAAAGCTCGGATTTTTCGTTATTCCAATAAACAAGCTCAGTTATCATCTGCTGCTCGCCCTTGAGCGCATCAACATATATCTTCATCGGTTCATCGGAGGCGGCTTTTTCTGTTTTGACCGCCGTATAGCTGCTTATGTTGGGGTCAAGCCTTGCTTCACCCATCAAAGCAACCGAATCGCCCGAAAGCCTCATAACCTTTGCCGTTCTTTGACTGACACCCGAAACATTGCTTTGGGTTATAAAGAAAACCTCTTTCTTTCCGTTACCGTTAACATCAACAAATTCGCAAACCGAGCACGCCTCGTTTGATATTTCTCTGTATTCTCCAAAAATAGGCTGAGCTCTGTAAAGCGACATTATGCTGCCCGAAGAAACTCCCGAAAAGCTCCACAAAACCATAAGCTCGCTAACACCGTCGGAATCCATATCGGTCAGCTTAACGCTGTCAATCCCGTTACCGTAGCCGTTGAAATCGCCCTCAGGAATCCACCTGCCGTCTGCATAGCCGAAGCAATACATTCTTGCGTTGGTTGTGTCTGCGCTGTTTTTATAGAATATAAACGCTTCCTTCTGACTGTCGGAATCAATATCCTCAACAATAATTGCGGAGCGGTAGTCGCCTCTTTGGGGGTGGCAGAAGGAAAAATCATCGCCCACATTTTTGTTAAAAGCTTCAAGAAGGTCTTCGTATTCTTCATAATAAAGCGGAGGGGAAAGCAAGGAGTCGACGGGGCGTATAAGCACATCGGAGCTGCACGAAGAAAAAACAAAACAGGCAACAGCCATAAGTGCTGCAACTGCCGAAAAAATGCGTTTCATTTTTGCCGCTCCTTTCCCATCCTAATCTTGATAATATTTCATGTTATTATAGCATGATATTAATATATAAATCAATATTTATTTAGTAATTATTATAAATTTAATATATAGTTAATAAAAAAGCAGGCAGTCCGATTGAACTGCCTGCCTATGAGCATAATAAGGTTATGAAATTGTTGCCGTTACCGTGTAGAAGCCGTATGACCAGCAGCTGCTGTCTGAAATGCGCACAGGCACGGTCACAACATCCGAAGCGTTTTCGTCGATATCGCTGAAATCCGCAACAAGATTTATGCTGTCGGTATTAACCAAATCAAGCTTTTCCTGAGGACCGATAATAGTCATTTCGGAAAAATTAAGGCTTGATGTTTCGGTTGTCAATCCGTCTGGAACATTGATAAAGCTTACATTTTGAGGCGCAACCACTGTTTTTGAAGCCATGCCGTTGACCTTAACGGTTATAATAAATTCCTGCGTTTCGTCAAGCACGATGCCGCCGACAATTTCGCCGCCGGTTGCTTTGACATTAAAGGTGTTAACGCCTGTTTTAAGCTCGGAAAAATCTATCTTTGTTGCAAGCTCCATGCTTGTTTTGCCCGCAAGCTCGTTTTCGGGCACGCCGAAGGTAACCGTTGCAGGGCTTATCGAAACAGTAAACGGCATATTGCCGAGGTATTCCGACGGAGTGTTGCTGAATCCGCAGGTTACGGGAAGCGTAACAATCTTGTAAACGGGAATTGTTATCTGAATCTTTTCGGACTGTCTGTTGAACGAAATATATTTCGGGGTTGAACCGTCTACGGTAACAGCAGTCAGAATTGCATCGACCGTTTGGCTTTGGCGCAGATTTCCCTCATTCGCCGCCTTTGCTGATATACCCTTTATTTTGTTTATTTCGGTTTCGGGTCCGCTGACCTTAACCGTTGCCGCATTGGAGAGGATAAAATTATCCATGTGATATCCTTTGGGCACGGCGGGGGCGGCAAAATCTATGTCGGCTTCGACCTTGAACTCCTTTTCTTTGTAATAATCAAAATACACATCAATGGAATTGGTCGAAGTGCCCACAACATCGTATTCCGGTCTGACGGAAGCGGATGTAACGGAGAGGTTGAGGCTGTATGTGCCGACAGAGCTGACATAGCTTGTGTTTGCTGTTACGACCAAATCATCCTTAACATCGTCCGATTCAACAATGTGGCGCTTACCGCTGATTGTTACGTCAACAAAAAATTCGGTTTCGCCAAAAGGCTCAAGACCGCCGAGATTATCCTGAATCCTGCTGTAATCAATCTGAACGGGAACATTTTTTATGATGTTTTCGGTTTCTGCAAATTCAACCGCAACAACAAGCCATGTTATAACGGCAACAACAACCGAAAACACAAACAAAAAGCGGTTATTATAAAAAAGGTCGCTTATTCTTTGATTTTTCTTTTTCATTTTTTCCAACCCTTAAACAGTTTTTTGAGTATTCCCGAATCCGAATCCTTATCTGGCAAAGTGTCAATCAAATAATTAAGCAGCTTTTCGCGAAGCTCCGCTTCGTTAAGTCCGCGGATAAGCTCGCCTTTGAATGCAACGGAAATTATGCCTGTTTCCTCCGAGGTGACGATAACCATTGCATCGCTTTGCTCACTCATGCCCAAAGCAGCTCTGTGCCTTGTGCCCAAATCGCTGGAAACCTCGTCGCTTTTGGTCAGGGGCAAAACACATCCCGCGCAAAGAAGCCTGCCGTTTCTGATGACAGCCGCGCCGTCATGCAACGGAGAATTGGGGAAAAATATGTTGCCGATAAGCTCATGGGTAACAAAAGCATCAATACTTTTACCCGTCTTTATAACATCGCCGAGAAGCATTTCTTTTTCCATAACGATAAGAGAGCCCGTTTTGCTGTCGCTCATACGCTGGACTGCCTTTGCAATTTCAATAACAGCGTTACCGACAGTTTCTTCCTGCGCAACGCGGTTACCCTTTAAAAGCAGACTGATGTTGGTGAATTTGCTTTTGCCGACCCTCTCTAAAACCTGCCTGATTTCCTGCTGAAAAAGGATAATGAGAATAATGAATATGTTTTGGAAAACAAACCTAAAAATATAGGAGCTTGCCTGCATTTCAAGCATGCCGATAATAAGATATCCCGCGCCGAGAAGCAACAGACCCTTTACAAGCTGAAAAGCCCTTGTTTCTCTGATAAGCTTTATCGCGTTATAAATAAGAAACGCAACAAGACAGATATCAAGAAAATCCGTTACGCCGAAGCTCAAAGACGGAATCTTTGAAAAGAAATCGGCTATATTTCCGAAAAAGGTCATATTTTGACCATTCCTTTCTAAATACTTATTAAACCCGTATGTGTTTAAAAAGTATGCACTTCTACTTAAATATCATAACATAAAGAAAAGAGTGTTGCAAACATATATCGGATATTTAACAAAAAATTTAATTTTCGATAAGGCAGACTGCATGGGCGGAGATACCCTCTTCCCTGCCCGTAAACCCAAGCTTTTCTTCGGTTGTTGCCTTTACGCTTACAAGGTCAACCGAAATACCGCAGGCATCAGCGATGTTTTTACGCATTTCATCGATATGAGGGCGCATTTTGGGGCGCTGTGCAAGCAAAGTGCTGTCAATATTAACAACTGAACAGCCGTTTTCTTTTAGAACCGCAACAACCTCTTTGAGGAGCAAAAGACTGTCGGCTCCTTTGAAGCGTTCATCGGTATCGGGGAAAAGGCAGCCTATGTCACCGAGAGCCGCCGCGCCGAGAAGCGCATCGCTTATTGCATGGAGAAGCACATCCGCATCGGAATGGCCAAGCAAGCCCTTTTCGTGGGGAATTTCAACTCCGCCGACGATGAGTTTTCTGCCCTCGACTAGCCTGTGAACATCATATCCGTGACCTATTCTTAGCATTGCGCCATCTCCTTTTCAATTTCATCAACATCCTGCAAAAAACGGTCATAGGTGGTTACGCAGTTGAGCACCTTTATGAGCGAATTTGCAGAAAGCCTTTCAGGGAAAGAATAATATTTGAGCAGAGCCGACCTTTTCTGCGCGCTGTGCTCACCGCCCGCGAAGCCGAGCTCGTATAAATCAAGCTTTGTAATGGGTCTTTCGGGCTCCGGAGTGGTTTCGCACAAAACGCCCGCATTTGCAAGCGACTGCATAATAATCTCCTCCGAAACGCCCTCAACGCCTATCTTGCCCTCTTTTGAAGGCTCTGTTTTACGGCTTTCCTTGCCGAAAATATCGGGTATATATGCGTGAATTATGTTGCTTTGGTCAACCGTTGAGCCGATAAAAGAACGGATTTTAAAGCCCGCAGAATCGCTGTCCGTGAGCACGAGTATCCCTCTTTTTTCAGCTAAGGTGCGGATAAGCGCCTGAAGCTCCTTATCCTTAAAAATACCGAAGCCGTCGGTCTGGATTATCGGAGCATCAATAATGCCGGAAAGCTTGATTTTGTCATACTTTCCCTCAACAATCACCGCTTGTTTAATCTTAATCATTTTTATCTCCTGCCGGCTCTCGAAAGCTTGACCACGGTCTGCTCAAGAACAAGCCGTTTGTCAAGCGCAGAGCTTTTCAGCGTTGTGTCAGCCCAAGAAAGAATTTCAATACATTCGCCTATCGCTTCAAACGAGAGCGACGAGCCGTTTCTTGCCGCGTTTGTGAGCCTGAATTCCTTGCCGGAATAATCATAATACTGCGCTATCATTTCGGCTCTGTTGCCCGATTTGACAGCCGCCTTTGCTCTGTAAATATCGGAATACTGCGCAATGAGCGCACCGAGAATCTGAAACTCATCCTCTCTTTGCTCAAAAAGGAGCGAGAGCTTTTTAAATGTGCTGTCAAACCTGCCCGCAGTCAAATCCCTTATCATATCAAACACCTTTGCATCAAGGCTTTTGATGCAAACTGCGTCTATATCACTTTTTTTTACGGTTTCGCCCGAAGCATAGGCACAGACCTTTTCCGTTTCGTTAAGCAGAGTATTAAGGTCAGCACCGACGCAGGTAATAAGATAAGCCGCCGCACCCTTATCAAACGCCTTGCCGCGCTTTTTTGCGCCGCTCTCAAGCATTTTAATAAGCTCGGGGGTGGTTTTTTTGTCGAGTTTTACGGCAAAGCCGTATTTTTCAAACATTTTAACCGCTTTATTCCATTTTGCGCCCTTGGGAGTATAGGCAACAAAAGAAAAAACAAGCGCGCAGTCATCGGGATTATCCGCAAGAACGGTTTCAAGCTGCTCAAAACCGTTGTCATCAAGCGTATCAAGCGGAAAATCCTTGACAAGAACACACTTTGTTTCCGCCATCATCGGCACGGCACCTGCACTCTCGTAAACTTCAGAAAGGGTGGCTTCCCTGCCGTCAAAGGTATGAAAATTGAAGTCACCGAAAGCGTCGTCAACGGTTTTGGCAACGATTTTGTCAATATAAGCCTTTTTAAGATAGCTCTCCTCGCCGTAGATAAGATAAATTCCCACGGGATTGCTTTTGAGCTTTTCTTTTAATCCTGCTTCATTTAAAACGGGCATAAAACCGTCCTTTCCGAGAGAATTCACTCTCTGGTTACACTTAAAATACCGCTGTCAGCTTTTATGATTATATCTCCGCAGCCTGCAGTTGCGGCACACCGAATACCCAAAGCGGAAAGCTC
>JAZSGU010000107.1:0-8755 GCA_045532895.1 Acutalibacteraceae bacterium
TTTAACCTTATTCCGTGCAGACCGCTTGACGGCGGAAATATTCTTTTTTTCACGCTTTGCCGAATTGCAAACGAAGAAAAGGCAGAAAAAGCATGCGTGCTTGTTTCACTATGCATGATGATACCGCTGGGGGTTGCAGGCGTTTTTCTTGCATTTCAAAATAAAAATTTCACTCTGCTTGCCGTAACAGCTTATCTTGCTGTGTGTGTTTTTGCAAGAAAAAAGAAACTGTAGATTTTTTCATAAATATATGTTATTATATTTCGGATAAAATATGATTTAGGAGAAAATCTATGTATCCCAAGGAAATTGAAAAATTTTTGCTTAAGGTGCAAAAGCCCGGAAGATATACGGGCGGCGAGCTTAACAGCATAGTCAAGGATAAGACAAAGGTCGATATCCGCTATGCCTTCTGCTTCCCCGACACATATGAAATAGGCATGTCGCACCTTGGCATGAAAATACTCTATTCCCTTGTTAACGCAAGAGAAGATGCATGGTGCGAAAGAGTTTTTGCGCCCGATGTTGACATGGAGCAGGTGATGCGTGAAAACGGCATCCCCCTCTATGCGCTCGAAAGCGGCGATGCGATAAAGGATTTTGACCTTATCGGCTTCACCATGCAGTATGAATTAAGCTATACCAATGTTCTGAACATGCTCGACCTTGCAGGGCTGCCCGTCAGGTCAAAGGACAGAACATCGCTCACCCCCATTGTTATTGCGGGCGGCGCATGCGTGTGCAATGCTGAGCCTATGGCGGAGTTTTTTGACATAACTCTGCCCGGCGACGGCGAAGAGGTTACAAACGAGCTTATAGATTTGCTCAAAGAATACAAGGCAAAGGGCGCAACAAAGCAGGAATTTCTTGTTGCTGCTGCTCAGATAAAGGGCGTTTATGTGCCCTCGCTCTATGAGGTTGAGTATAACGAGGATAACACCGTTAAATCGATAACTCCCACATGCGGCGCACCCGAAAAGGTCGAAAAGCGCAATGTTGCCGACCTTGACAAAATGTTTGCGCCGAGCGAATTCGTTGTGCCGTTTTTGGAGGTTGTTCACGACAGAACAACTGTTGAAATTTTCCGCGGTTGTATAAGAGGCTGCCGCTTCTGCCAGGCGGGATTTCTTAACAGACCCTTGCGAAGCAAATCGCCCGAAACCGTTGAAGCTCAGTGCCGCGCAATATGCGAGAGCACGGGGTATGACGAAATTTCTCTCTGTTCTTTGAGCACAAGCGACTACAGAGGCCTTGAAACTCTCATCAAAAACATGCTTCCGTGGACTATTGACGAAAAAATCAACATCGCTCTGCCGTCACTCCGCGCGGATAACTTCCCCAAGGAGCTCATGGAAAAGCTCAACGCCGTGCGCAGAAGCGGACTGACTTTTGCACCCGAAGCGGGCACACAGCGTTTGAGGGATGTTATCAATAAAAACATAACCGAAGAAGAGGTTTTGACCACCGCGGCGCAGGCTTTTGCGGGCGGTTGGACTGCGGTTAAGCTCTATTTCATGATTGGCTTGCCCACCGAAACCGAAGAAGATATTCAGGGAATTGCAAACCTTGCACAGGCTGTTGTTGACGAATTTTATAAAAATCCCGACAAGCCCAAGGGCAAGGGAGTCAATGTCAGCGTAAGCCTTGCTTCGCTTGTTCCGAAGCCCTTTACTCCGTTCCAATGGGAGCCGCAGGATAAGCCCGATGTGCTTATCGAAAAGCAGGATTATCTTATTTCCTGCGTTAAAACAAGAAAGGTCAGCGTTTCCCGCCATGTGCCTTGGACAAGCTTCCTTGAGGGCGTTTTTGCAAGGGGCGACAGACGCCTTGCCGATGTTATCGAAACCGCGTGGCGCAAGGGCTGTAAAATGGATGGCTGGTCAGAGCACCTCAAAAAAGATGCGTGGGAAGAAAGCTTCGCCGAAAACGGAATTGACCCGTTTTTCTACACCGCAAGGCGCAGGGAATATGACGAAATTCTTCCGTGGGACCACATGGATTACGGCGTGACCAAAAAGTTCCTTATAAACGAAAACAAAAAGGCTCACAAGGGTGAAACAACCGCTTGCTGCCGCGAAAAATGCGCAGGCTGCGGCGCAAACAAACTCAACGGAGGTGCGTGCGATGAAATCGGTAAGACTGTGGTTTAAAAAAGACGGGCTTGCCGTCTACATCTCGCATCTTGACATGAATCGCTGTATGACAAGGGCGGTGCGCAGAGCGCAGATTCCGCTTTGGTATACAGAGGGCTTTAACCCCCACCCCTATATGACCTTTCTTATGCCTCTGCCTCTCGGTCAGGCAGGCTTGCGTGAGCCGCTTGATATTCGCATTGAGGATGATATGTCTTTCAAAGAAATCAAAAGCCGCCTGAATGCTGTTATGCCTGAGGGCATTGAAATTGTTGACGTTGCAAAGCCCGTTTGCAAGCCCAACGAAATAGCGGCGGCGCAGTATGAAGCGGATGTGATTTTTGCAAGTGAAGAAGAAGCTGCGGCATTTGCTGACGGAGCGGCAAAAATAATCGCTTCGGGCGAGCTCAATGCCGAAAAACGCAGTAAAAAGGGCATCAAAACGGTTAACCTTTGCGAATTAGTGCGCTCTTTTGAAGTCAGAGCGAACGGCAACACCGCATGCGTCAAAACCGTTCTCGCCGCGGGCAACACGGTTAACCTCAATGCGGAGCTGCTTTTGAATGCGCTTAACAACTCTCTTTCGGCAAATCCTGAAAAGACTGTTATAGCAAGAACGGGTCTTTTGAGAGAAGATTTGAGCATTTTTGAATAATTTTATATCGGAAATATAATACAAATTCGGAAATTTGTTAAATTTTTCAAAACTTTACCGATTTCTCAAAAAAATGCTTGCATTCTTTAAAAAGTTATGATAATATATTATTCGCATTTGTGCCGTCATTAGAGATTTATCTCAAAGACGGGGTTTAATGCCAATAACATTAAAGCGGATGTTCCTCTTTTAGATATTCTCTATTATGAACACCTGAAAAAATCGGAGGAAATTTACAATGGATGCACTCAAATTAATCGCACAGGATTCACTCAAATCCGAAGTTCCCGCAATCGAAGTTGGTGACACCGTTAAGGTTCACGTTAAGATTCGCGAAGGTGACAAGGAAAGAATTCAGGTTTTCGAAGGCACAGTTATCGCTCGCAAGGGCTCAGGTGTTTCAGAAACCTTCACAGTTCGCCGCGTTTCTTACGGCGTTGGTGTTGAAAGGGTATTCCCCGTTCACTCCCCCAACGTTGACAAGGTTGAAACTGTCAGACACGGCCGTGTCCGCAGAAGCAAGCTTTATTACCTCAGAGACAGAGTCGGTAAGGCTGCAAAAGTTAAGGAACAGATTAGATAATGAGCATGAGGGTGTAACAATTTCACATTGTTACACCTTTATTGTTAGCTTTATAATTAATTACATTAGACTACATTGAAAGGAGAGCATCATGCGCAGGGTTGAAGAATTTTGGATTGAATTTAATCCTCTCACAGTGCCCGAAGAGCCCAAGGCTCCGTGGCACGCTTCGCTGATGTATGATGCAATCGAGTCCGTCAAAGGCGCGGTAATAGTTGTGTTTTTGATTTTCTCATTTGTTTTCAGAGCGGTCGGTGTTGACGGCGATTCAATGTATCCCACCCTAAAGGACGGCGATTGGGTTGCCGTTTCGGGTGTTACAACCGAAATTGACAGGGGCGACATAATCGTTTCCACCCAGCCGTGGGAGCGCAATGTGCCGATAGTCAAGCGCGTTATTGCCGTTGGCGGCGACACGGTTGATATTGATTTTGATGCCAACGCGGTTTTTGTTAACGGCGTTAAGCTGAATGAGCCTTATATTGCGGAATTAACGAGGGTCAGCTATGATGTTGAATTTCCCGTTACCGTTGAAGAAGGCAAGCTTTTTGTTATGGGCGATAACCGCAATGTTTCTCTGGACAGCCGTTCAAGCAAGATAGGTTTGATTGACGAACGCTATGTTCTCGGTAAGGTGATTTTCAGAGTTTATCCGTCGTTTGACGGCGATTTTTAAGGCAAAGGGTGATTAATATGAGCGAAAAGACAAAAGATACGGAAAAGGTCGGCGGTATTGTCGGGCTCAGCTTTGATGTTGTTTCCGTTGCGGCAACGGCGATTATCGCGGTTGCGGTGGCTTTTATCTTTGCTTTCAGGGCAGTCGGAGTTGTTGGCAGTTCAATGGTGCCGACGCTTCATAATAATGACCGTCTTATTCTGACGGCATCATATTTTGAGCCGCAATACGGCGACATTGTTGTTACCTGCCAGCCTGCCAAATCCCCCGTTATTGAAGATGTTCTTGTTAAAAGAATAATTGCCACAGAGGGGCAGACGGTTGATATCGATTTTATCAAAGGCATTGTATATGTTGACGGCGAAGCGCTCGACGAGCCTTATACTAACGAGCTGACATATGAAAATGAGGATTTTTCGGGCCCCGTAACAGTGCCGGATGGTCACGTTTTTGTTATGGGTGACAACCGCAACGCTTCAACCGACAGCCGAAGCAATCTTGTAGGCTTCATAAGAGAAGAATATATACTCGGAAAAGCTCTTTACAGAGTTAATCCTTTCACGAAATTTTAAAAGCTATGAATGAAAAAATGACGGTTCAGTGGTTTCCGGGCCATATGGCGAAAACCCGCAGACTTATAAAAGAAAGCCTTTCGCTTGTTGATGCGGTTTGCGAAATCGTGGATGCAAGAATTCCCGAAAGCAGCAGGAATCCCGAGCTTGACGAGATTGTAGGTGCAAAGCCGCGAATAGTTTTGCTCAACAAATGTGACCTTGCGGATGACAATGCAACCGCAAGAAAAATAAAAGAGCTTGCGGGCAGAGGAATAACGGCTTTGCCCGTTGACTGCAGAAGCGGCAAGGGTCTTGAAAAGTTTCAGCCTGCCGTGCGTGAAATATTAAAGGATAAAATAAAAGCCAACACAGAAAAGGGCATGGGCGGCAAGGCGCTTCGTGTTATGGTTGTGGGCATTCCCAACACGGGCAAATCTTCGTTTATCAACCGAATGGCGGGCAAAAACCGCGCAAAGGTTGCGGACAAGCCCGGCGTTACCCGCGGCAATCAATGGTTTGCAATAGGCTCGGGCATTGAGCTTTTGGATACTCCCGGTGTGCTCTGGCCAAAGTTTGAGGACCCCGAGGTGGGCTTCAAGCTTGCGTTTATCGGCTCTGTTAAGGATGAAATTCTCGACAGCCAGGAAATTGCGGTCAGGCTTTTAAAAGTTATGCAGGTCAATTATCCGCAAAGGCTGACAGAAAGATATAAAATATCCGATTTTGAGGAGCTTGAGCCTTATGAGCTTTTGGAGCTTATCGGCGCAAAGCGCGGTATGCTCATAAAAGGCGGAGAAACGGATACGGAGAGAGCGGCGGTAATGCTGCTTGATGAATACAGAGCGGGCAAGCTCGGTAAATTGACGCTCGATTAAAGGAGACAGAAAAATGAGAAAGAAAATGGCGATTTTTATTGCTGTTATTCTGGTGCTTGATGTTTTTGCGCTCGGCGTTATATTTTTCACAAGAAACACTTCAAATCTTAATATAAACTCAAATGCCGTTCCCGGCTCCGACCCCGCAACAACAGAGCAGCAGGAGCTGTTTTCACGCGTCAGCTTTGTGGCTGTCGGTGATAATCTTATTCATAAGCCGATTTATAATCAGGCGGCGGCAAGAACGGCAAACGGCTATGATTTCGCATATGCTTACGAAAAATTTGCAGAAATAATTGCCGAGCCCGATGTTGCAATCCTGAATCAGGAAACAATTATTTCGCAGGAACACAATGTTTCAAGTTATCCGATGTTTAATTCGCCCGTTGAGCTTGGCGAAGAAATGCTTGATTTGGGCTTTGACGTTTTCAATATCGCAACAAATCATTCGATTGACTGCGGCGAAAAAGGCTTGATTTCCGCGATAAATTTCTGGAAAAGCAAGGAAGCGATAACAAGCGGCGCATACCTCAATCAAGAGGATTATTCAAACATCCCCATGCACGAGGTCAACGGCGTTAAAATAGCCTATATCAGCTTCACGGAGTCCACAAACGGGCTTTCTCTGCCTGAGGACACCGAGGTTATTCTTGTCAGGGCGAGCGAAGAAACCCGCCTTCAGCAAAGAATAGCCGATGCCAAAGAAATTGCAGATTTGGTTGTTGTCAGCGCGCATTGGGGAAATGAATACACTCATGAGCCCACAGAGGCGCAGCGCACCTTGGCTCAAAAGCTTGCGTCTTGGGGTGCGGATGTCATTATCGGCACTCACCCGCATGTTATTCAGCCCGTTGAATATATAACCAATCCCGACGGCAGCAAAACGCTTGTTGCCTATTCTCTCGGCAACTTCATTTCCGCGCAGGACAGAGGTCCGAGAATGCTTGGCGGCGTTTTGAATTTTGAAATAGTTATCAATAACGCAACGAGAGAGGCTTCTTTTGAAAACGTCAGATTTTCGGGCGTTGTTACTCACTACGGCTACAGCTATTCCAATTTAAGGATTTATCCGCTTGCGGATTACACCGAAGAGCTTGCTTCAAAGCACGGAGTTTTGGATAAGACCTCGGATTTCAGCCTGCAGTATCTTTATGATATTATGAATAAGGTTATTGATAAGCAGTTTCTTCAATAAAATGTAACGGACTGTATCGGCGGCGATTGGCTTGCCGTGCAGTCCTTTTACCGTTTGGAGGGTTAAACATGGATTTTGAGTATGAATTAAGCGCAAAAAACAGAGGCTTCAATGCTGTTTGCGGCGTTGACGAAGCAGGCAGAGGACCTTTGGCGGGTCCCGTTTTTGCCGCGGCGGTTATTCTGCCCGACGGCTGTGAAATTGAAGGCTTGAATGACTCGAAAAAGCTTTCCGAAAAAAAGCGAGAAGCTCTTTTTGATGTCATAAAAGAAAAGGCGATAAGCTGGAGCGTTGCAAGCGTTGATGAAAAAATTATTGACGAGATAAATATTTTGCAGGCAACATATCTTGCAATGAAAAACGCCGTTGAGGGTCTTGATGTGCCCGCGGATTATGCTATTATTGACGGTAACAGAATGCCGCAGCTTTCTATAAACGGCGAAACGGTTGTAAAGGGCGATGCAAAAAGCATGTCAATCGCCGCCGCTTCAATCCTTGCAAAGGTCAGCAGGGACAGGTTTATGCTGGAGCTTGATGAAAAGTATCCGCAATATCAATTCGCAAAACACAAGGGCTACGGCACAAAGCTGCACTACGAAATGCTTACGGAGCACGGAATTTCCGACTGTCACCGTATGACGTTTCTCAAATCGTTTATCGGTGAAAAGAAATGATAAAGAATAAAACGGGCGTATGGGGCGAAATATATGCAGTGCGTTATCTGCGCGATAACGGATACGCAATCCTTTCCTCAAACTATGTCTGCCGCTTCGGCGAAATTGATATTGTTGCCTCAAAAAACCAAACGGTATGTTTTGTAGAGGTTAAAACAAGAAACGAAAAAACAGATATTCGACCCATGGAAGCGGTTGATGAGGGCAAGCGGCAGAGGGTAGAAATGGCGGCAAAAAGCTTTCTTTCAATCGCCAAAATAAAGAGTGAGATGCGCTTTGACGTGTGCGAGGTTTTGGTTGATGACAACAACTCGCTTTGCAGCATAAACTATATCAAAAATGCATTTTAGGTGACGTTATGAGGCTTTTTGATTTGCATTGTGACACGGCGGGGGAGTGTTACAACAAAAAAATCCCCATCAATTCAAATGATTTACATATTGACTTGCGTAAAGGTGAATACCTTGACGAGTGGCGTCAGTTTTTTGCGGTTTGGATTCCCGATAATATTCGCGGAAAAGACTCGCTCGATTATTTTGAAAGAGTTTCGTTGAATTTTAAAAATGAAATTTTGAAAAACAGTGAAAAAATCCAATTATATCAAGGATTTTCAGCTGTTAGAGACGAATATAGA
Organism: Acutalibacteraceae bacterium; assembly: GCA_045532895.1. Lineage (GTDB taxonomy): Bacteria > Bacillota > Clostridia > Oscillospirales > Acutalibacteraceae > CAG-177. The sequence continues at coordinate 7,979 of JAZSGU010000107.1, forward strand.
AAAGGAAAATGCACCGCATTTTTAGCGGTTGAAGGCGGTTCTCCATTTGCCTGCGAAGGCGGTGCACGGCTTGCAAAAGAGTATAATGTAAAGCTGATTACCTTGACGTGGAATGGTGAAAACGAGCTTGGTTTCGGTTGCCAGTCGGGTGTTGATTCAGGACTGAAAGCGGCGGGAAAATCACTTTTGTGCGATATGCGCGAGCTGAAAATAGCCGCCGATGTTTCGCATCTCAACCGAGCGGGCTTTTATGATGCTGTTTCAAGCGGAGCGGCGGTTATTGCATCGCATTCCAACTGCGAAAGCGTGCTTATCAAAACACGAAAGGACAGTGAGGATAAATTTTTCGCCTGCCGCAGAAGCCTTAACGATGAGCAGATAAAATTGCTTATCGAATGCCGAGGATTGATTGGCATTAATTTTTGCCGAAGCTTCCTCGGCGATTACGGCGACGACGGCTTTGAAGCCGTTTACCGCCACATGGCGCATATTCTTGATTTGGGCGGCGAAAATGTTTTGGCGATAGGTTCGGATTTTGACGGCTGTGAAATCAATCCGCAGCTTGCAGGCATTGACAAAATGCCCGATTTGGCAGCTTTTTTGAGCTCAAAAGGCATGCAAGAAGAATTAATTGATAAAATTTTCTTCAAAAATGCCGATAACTTCTTCAAAAACATTTTACAACAGTAAAAATGTATGTTATAATATTTTGAATTACTTTTTCCGAAAAGGATGATGTTGAATGAATTATGTAAGCACAAGAGATACTGCGGTTAA
>JAZSGU010000065.1:0-7066 GCA_045532895.1 Acutalibacteraceae bacterium
AACAAATTCGGGGTCGGTGAAGCTTTTAACAACAGCAATAATGCTGCAGACAGTGCAGAAAAGAACGCCGATAAGCGCGCCGCCGACAACGGGATAGAGCAGCTTGCCGTTTGCATAGTAGGTAAAGCGCCATTCCATTGCGGAATCGGCATGACCCGAGAAAATTATGCGGCGCTTTGTTTCGCCCGAAGCCTTGCGCACGCCAAAGGTGTTGTATGAAGTCTTTTTCGGCAAAAACTTGTCGAGAGTTTCTCTGTAGAAAAGGAATTCGGTGATGATGAAGAAAATGCAGACTGCCGCAAATGCAACCGGAACATAAAACAACGGGGTTATCTCAAACTGTTGTGCAACAAAGAACAGCACCGATGAAATGCTCATCAAAACAACCGTGAGGGGAATCCAGCCGAGGAATGCCTTGGGATGAACGGAAAAAGAATCAATCTTAACATCGTCGCAACAGGTTTTAAGCTCCTCTGCCATATATTCGATGCCCTTTTTTTCCTGCTCGCTGCCTGAAAATCTGGGACCGATTTCCTTGCACACCTTTTTTATGCTTCTTGCGGCATAGTTGGCATACATTCGCCTTTCGGACTGATAGTTTTTAACGCTTTCGTTTGCTTTCAAAAACAAACACTCCTTCCCTGAGAAAAAGTAATATTTTTATGAATAATGCGGTTTTTATTTGACAACCGCCCGTATTCCGATTAAAATATATGTGCCAATAAATTTATTGAGGTATGACTGATGAAAAAAACATTGAGTTTAATTCTTTTCGGCATTCTTGCCGTTGTTCTTGTCGGCTACGGAATATCCTCTCTTTTTGAGGACGATAACTTAAAAATCACCGATTCAACTGTCACCGACTTAACGGTCACAGATTCAACCGCCGCGGACACAACCGCCGATGTTTCGCGCACCGAGCAGGTTTTTGCTCCCGTTGCAACAACCGAGTCCGATAAAATCGGGGATTATGAATACGCTTATGCGGGCTTTGAGCCTGCCTATGCAAATGTTGACATTGCGGATTGGAAAATGCTGCTTGTCAACAGGGATTATATCCTGCCCGAGGATTTTGACGTTAAGCTTGCGCCCTGCATAACCTCAGACCCCGACAGCCTTAAGCTTGATTACCGCGTTGCGCCGCATTACAATGAAATGTATCTTGCCGCGCTTGAGGACGGCATTGAGCTTGTGCCCGTTTCGGGTTATCGCTCGGTTGAACGCCAGCAAAGAAATTTTAAAAATAAAATTCAGCTGTATATCGACCAGGGCTACGGAAAAATTGAGGCAACCCAAATGGCGGCAACAATTATTCTTCCCCCGGGAACGAGCGAACATAACGCGGGGCTTGCAATGGATATCTGCAGCCTTGAACAGAATTTTGAAGAAACCGAAGAATTCGCATGGCTTTGCGAAAACGCCGCGGACTACGGCTTTATCATGCGCTACCCCGAGGATAAGCAGGATATAACCAAAATTATATATGAGCCGTGGCATTGGAGATATGTCGGCGTTGAAACCGCAAAGGAAATGAAGGCAAGCGGCGAATGCTTTGAAGAATATCTGGGTGTAGCCCGATAAGTGAAAAGTTAAAAGTGAATAGTGAAGAGTTTCGGATAGGCTCCGCCTATGACCGAATTATTATATTGGGTGTGGGCAACGCCCACCCTTAACTTTTCACTTTTCATTATTCACTTTTCACTCAATCAAACCTTGCGTTTATTATTCGGCTCGCCGCCCTCAGCTATGTTTTCTCTTTTGAGAACAACCAAAACAGTTTTAAATAAAATTTTAATATCGAAGCCTATGCTCTGTTTGTCAATGTATTCCTTGTCAAACAGGGCTTTTTCTTCTATTGTGAGCTTGTCCCTGCCGTTAATCTGCGCCCAGCCGGTTATGCCCGGGCGAACGGAATAGACGTTATATTTTTTGCGCAGGGCGCGGATTTCCTTTTCTTCGGGAATCAGCGGACGCGGGCCGACAAAGCTCATGTCGCCAAGCAGCACGTTAACAAGCTGGGGAAGCTCGTCCAGGCTGGTTTTGCGCAAAAATCTGCCGCTTTTTGTTATCAGTCTGTCGGCATCCTTGAGGTCGGCGGTGGCGGCGTTTCTTGCATTCCTGCGCATTGTGCGGAATTTATAAATATAGAAAAGCTTGTTATCCTTGCCGACTCGGTATTGCCTGAAAATAACGGGCGTTCCCGCATCGATAAGCACAATAAGGCTTATCAGCACAAACACGGGGAACAAAGCTATTATGAGCAGCAGGCTCACGGTAAAATCAAATGCTCGTTTCATTTCACACCTCGGATGGAAGTTTATGAACGCTTTGCCCAGAAAATATAGTCCTCGATAAGGACGGCTCTTACGGGCGCGCCCTCCAGCCCGTCATAAAGAACGGGAGGAGCGAAAAGGAAATAGTTGCCCGGCTCAACCTTTGAAAGGTCAAGACCCTCCAAAACGGCAACGGAGTTTTGCAAAAAAGCCTTGTGCGGACCCGTCTGGTTGCCCTTGCAGCCAACGGAAAGGGAGTCTGTGCCGATAAGCAGCAGACCTCTGTCCGCAAGCTCCTGCGCGGAGGAGTCCATAAAAAACGCTTTGCCGCCGCCTTTTATGAGCAGCCGTTCACAGCTTTTGGGGAAAAAGCGGTCAACGTAATCGCCCGTTATAACTCCCTCGGGCACCTGCAAAACCGTGCAGGGTCCTATGTATGCATCAAGCGGCATTTCGTCAATCGGCTTGCCGCCCGATATAAAGTGCAGGGGTGCATCCGCATGGGTTGCCGTGTGTGAGCACGCATGCACAGCCGTCAGATTGCATTCGGAGCTGTCACCGATTTCGCAAAGCTGCTCGTATTCCGGCTCGGGGTCGCCGGGATAAACATCGGACTGAAAAAACTTTCTTGAAATGTCAATCAGTTTCATGCATGCACCTCCGTAAAGTGAAGAATGAAGAGTAAAAAGTGAAGAGTTAAGGACGGGTTTCACCCGTACCCATAATAAACTCGGTCATAGGCGGAGCCTATCCGAAAAATTTCACTATTCACTTTTAACTTTTCACTTAATTTGCGTTATCCTTCAATGACTCCATTTTGAGATAGGCGTTGATGAAGCCGTCAATGTCGCCGTCCATAACGGCGTTGATGTTGCCCGCCTCAAAGCCCGTTCTGTGGTCTTTTGCAAGGGTATAGGGCATAAAAACATAGGAGCGTATCTGGCTGCCCCATGCAATTTCTCTTTGCTCGCCCTTGATATCGTCAATCTTGTCAAGATGCTCTCTTTCCTTGATTTCGATAAGCTTTGATTTGAGCATCTTCATTGCAACCTCGCGGTTCTGATGCTGGCTTCTTTCAACCTGGCAGGCGCAGACAATGCCCGTGGGGATATGGGTAATACGGACTGCCGACGAGGTTTTGTTAACCTTCTGTCCGCCTGCACCGCTGGAACGGTAATAGTCAATCTTTAAATCGTCGGGGTTAATTTCAACCTCAACGGTGTCATCGATTTCGGGCATAACTTCAAGAGAAGCGAACGAAGTGTGGCGTCTGCCCGATGAATCGAACGGAGAAACGCGAACAAGGCGGTGAACTCCCATTTCACCCTTGAGATAGCCGTATGCATTTTCGCCCTCAACAAGCAGAACTGCGGATTTAAGACCCGCTTCGTCGCCGTCAAGGAAGTCAAGCATGCTGATTTTAAAGCCGTGCTTTTCGCCCCAGTGCTGATACATTCTGACAAGCATCTGGTTCCAATCCTGCGCCTCTGTTCCGCCCGCACCTGCGTGGAAGGTCAGAATGGCGTTCTTTGCATCGTATTCGCCCGAAAGCAGGGTGCTGAGAGTCATTGCATCAAGCTTTGAAACAAAAGCGTCAACGCCCGACTTGCATTCGTCAAACATGTCGAGGTCCTCTTCTTCGTTTGAAAGCTCAATAAGCACGAGCGTGTCGTTAAAATCGTTTTCAAGCGCGTTATATGCGCCAACCTTATTTTTAAGCTGGCTTATTCTTTGCTGAACCTTCTGGGAATTTGCAAGGTCATTCCAGAAGCCTTCTTCGGCAGTCTGCGCCTCGAGAGTTTCAATTTCGGCATTCATTGCGTCAAGGCCGAGCGCCTCGCGAAGCTGACCGAGCTTTTCTTCATAATCAAGCAGAGCAAGCCTTAATTCTTCAAACTGAACCATAAAAAATCTCCTGATGCATAATTTTTCATTGTATATTATAACTAAAAAATAAGTAATTGTAAAGAAGTTTAAATATTTTTTAATTAATAATTGAAATTTCTCCAATAATTAGTTAAAATATAGGATGTATTATTGTATACTTTTTGAAAAGTATGTGAAAGGAAGATATCCGTTGAACTACAGCAATCAAATCTGCCCTCATTGCGGAAAATCGCTTCTTGAGGGCGAGGATATAGTTGTTTGCCCCGTGTGCGCAACCCCGCAGCACAGAGAATGCTGGATGCAGGCAGGGCACTGCGCCAACGACTCGCTCCATGCATCGGGATATGTCTGGCAAAAAGAAAAAACAGCGAATAACGAAAATACAGGCGGCTTGGGCGACGCCAAAATCTGCCACATCTGCGGCAGCGAAAACCCCGCCGACAGCCTGCATTGCGGCAACTGCGGCGCACTTTTCGGCGAAGAAAATAACAGCGCACCCAAAAGCTGCAGCTTCTGCGGCACACAAAACGATGACGATGCGCGCCATTGCAAAAACTGCGGCGCTCCGCTTCAGGGCACGGGCACATTTTTCGGCAGCAACCCCTATCTGCGCAATTCCGACATAGCTCCCAACGAGCTTATCGGTGAACATAAAGCAGATGACCTTGCGCTTTTTGTTCAGGCAAGCGCTCACAGATATCTGCCCAAGTTCAAACGCTTTGCAGGCGGCAAAAAGCTTTCGTTCAACTTTGCGGCGTTCTTTTTTGCGCCCTACTGGTTTTTCTACAGAAAGCTTTATAAAATCGGCATTTTCTTTATGATTATGTTCGTAACCTCGTCAATGCTTCTCACGGGCTTTTCAAATCAGCTTCTGAACGCCGCAACGGAATACTCCAACGCGATTTCCGCCCTCAATCTTGAAAACGCTACCGAAGAACAGCTTGCCGCCGCGGAAGAGGATGTTATCCGCATCGGCAACGAATTTGTGAGCAAAATCAAAAAGCCCGCGATTATAATGACCGCCGTTTCGGTTGTTCTGCGGCTTATCTGCGCGCTGACCGCCGACCTTTTCTATTATAAAAAGATTATTGCGGATATGAAGATAATCAACGACAGCGTGCGCGAAGAAAACCTGCGCAAGGTTATGATTACAAGGCGCGGAGGCCTTTCACCTCTTGCTTTTACGGCAAGCCTGCTTGGCGAAAACATGCTCATAAGCATTCTTGTTTATGCGGCAGATTTTATAATGAACAGTTTTTGAATATTTATAGTGAAGAATGAAAAATGAAAAGTGAAGAGTTAAGGGTGGGCATCGCCCACACCCATTTAAATCGACCATAGGCGGAGCCTATCCGAAACTTTTCACTATTCACTTTTAACTTTTCACTTAACTATTAACATTGTGGAGGAAAACATCATGAAAGTCAGAAAAGCTATTATCCCCGCGGCGGGTCTCGGCACAAGAGTTCTGCCCGCATCAAAGGCAGTCCCCAAGGAGATGCTCAACATCGTTGACAAGCCCGCAATCCAGTATATCGTTGAAGAAGCGGTTGCGGCGGGAATTGAAGATATTCTTATCATCACAAACCGCGGCAAGGGCGCGATTGAGGACCATTTTGACCATGCATTCGAGCTTGAAGCAGGTCTTAAGGGCAACCCCTCAAAGGCAAAGCTTTACGAGGATGTTAAGGCTTGCGCCAACCTTGCCAACATATATTTTATCCGCCAGAAAGAAACAAAGGGTCTTGCCCATGCGCTTCTCTGCGGCAAGAGCTTTGTCGGCAATGAGCCGTTTGCCGTGCTTTACGGCGACGATGTTATCGTTTCTGATGACCCCGTTACAGCTCAGCTTACCCGCTGCTACGAAAAATACGGCAAGGGTGTTGTTGGCGTCAAAGAGGTTACAAGAGAGCTCATCAAGCTTTACTGCACCCTTGATGTTTCACCCATTGAGGGTGAGGACAGAGCGATGACCTGCCGCCGCATTATAGAAAAGCCCACAGATGACCAGATTCTTTCGCTTTTCGCCATTCTCGGCAGAGTTGTTTTGCCGCCCGAAACCTTTGAGCTTATCGAAAAAGGCCTTGCCGCAACCCCCGAGGGCGAGGAATTTTATCTGACCGATGTTTTCACCGAGCTCGGCATGAACGACAAGCTGCTTGCCTATGACTTTGACGGCAAAAGATATGATATGGGCAACAAGCTCGGCATTATGAAGGCAAACTGCGAGGTTGCACTTGACCACCCCGAAATCGGCGAGGGCTTCAGGGAATATCTTAAAGAATTAGTTAAAACATTTTAAATTACAGCGGCGGGAGCAAGCCCCCGCCCTACAATAAATAAAAAACCGTCGGAATTTTCGGCGGTTTTTATTTATTTCATACATTGACTTTATTTTTCGGTTGTGGTATACCTATTGAGGAAATTCTAAAAAGGAATAAGGCATAAATTATGGAAACTTTGTTTTGTATCTCTATCGCTCTGGGCGCAGGCTTGCTTATGTCCAGAATTGCAAAACCGCTCGGTCTTCCGTCAGTAACGGGCTACCTCGTTGCAGGCATTCTTATCGGTCCCTACTGTCTCGGCAGGCTCGGCATTGACGGTTTGGGCTTCACCTCGGTTGAAAACGTTCAGGAATTTGAGCTTTTCTCCGATATTGCGCTGGGCTTTATCGCCTTTGCCATCGGTACCGAATTTGAGATCAAGAACCTCAAAAAGATCGGAAAGCAGGCGACGGTTGTCGGTATTTTGCAGGCGGTTGTCACCATGATCGTGGTCGATGCCGCGCTGATCGGCCTGCATTTCATTCTTGGAGAAGAGAAGCTGCCCTTGTCCGTTGCCATTATTCTGGGTGCAATCGCAACCGCGACGGCTCCCGCTGCGACTTTGATGGTCGTCAAGCAGTA
>JAZSGU010000080.1:0-3670 GCA_045532895.1 Acutalibacteraceae bacterium
GGGCAGTTGTTGGTTACGTTGCACCTGCCTTTTCCGGTTATCATCAGCTTTCTTGCAGGGCGTTCATTGCGTTCAAGAACAAGAGTTTCTGCGCCCTCATTTGCCGCGCTGCCCGCAGCCATTAATCCCGCCGCACCGCCGCCGATAACAAGCAATGAGGTTTTCATTTCTTTTCCTCCCCATCGGTACGGTAAACATGGTATTCATCCCATATTTTTTCAAGTGCTTCAAAGTCCTTGTATACATCTTGTGACTTACCTTTTGCACATGCCGCTATAAGCGCATTGATTACACTCAAAGGTGCAACAAGAGAATCCACAAAAGACACCATATTGCTCTTTGCAACAAGAAGATGAGTCGCAAATTGGGCTATGGGTGACCTTTCTCCGTCTGTAACGGAAATAATAGTCGCACCCCTGTCTTTTGCAAAAGAAAGAGCCTTTACCGTTTGATTGGAATATCTCGGGAAGCTGACTGCAATGCACACATCTTCGCTGCTTATGCGGAACATCTGTTCAAAAAGCTCGCTTGAAGCTGAGGTATCAATAAGAACAACATTCTCATAAAGAAATCTGAAATAAAACGCCGCAAAGCTTGCAAGCGCCGCAGAACTGCGCACACCGAGGATATAGATTTTTTTTGCTTTGTTTATTGCCTCTGCGCTTTTAATAAATGCTTCGCGCGAAATGCTGTCACGCGTTGATTTTATCATTTCTATATCGGCCATAAATGCCTTGTCGATAAAATCTTCACCGCCGAATCTGCTTGCCGCAACATCCATGCGCTGAACGCTTGTGAGGTGGCTTTTAACCATTTCCTGCAAGTATTTTTGCAATTCGGGATATCCCTCAAAGCCGATATTTGCCGCAAAGCGGACAACCGTTGATTCGCTTACGCCGACAGCTTTGCCGAGGCTTGAAGCAGTCATAAACGAAGCTTTTTCATAATTCTTTTTAATATAATCAGCAATCTTTTTGTGACCTTTGGAAAGGCTGCCGTAAACGCTGTCTATATGTTTTTGAAAGTTTTCCGCCATATACAAGACCTCACTTTTTCGTATAAGATAAATATTACACTATATTATTAAGAAATGCAAGCGGTTTTTGCAAGATTTCTTTCCTAAACTTGCAAAACTTCACATCGGTTTAAATCGGTGAAATTATGATTGACGGCATAAAAACAATGGTGTATAATTACTACAGCAAAAAATAACCTTTTTAAAGGAGATATTTATATGTCATCAGGAACACTTTTATGGTATGATTCACCCGCCAAGGCATGGACACAGAGCCTGCCTATCGGCAACGGAACGCTCGGTGCAATGGTTTACGGCACCCCTTCAAAGGAGCTTCTCTGCCTCAACCATGACGAGCTTTGGAACGGCAAGCCGAAAAACACAGTCCGTGACGGTGCACCCGAAGCTTTCAAAAAAGCACGCGACCTTGCGCTTGCAGGCAAGCTTCACGAGGCGGAAGAAGAAATTGAAACAAATTTCCAGAGCACATGGAGCCAGGCATACATGCCCCTCGGCAACCTTGAAATAGATTTCGGATTCAAGGGCAGAATTAAGAATTACAAGCGTTCTCTTGACCTTGAAGATGCTGTTGCCGCGGTTGAATTCACCCGCGCAGGTGTTGAATACAAAAGAGAATATTTTGCATCAAACCCCTCAAAAATAATTGCCGCAAAGCTTACATGCAGCGACAAAATGAGCTTTGAGATTGCTCTTAATTCAAAGCTTAAAAGCAACAGCTTTGTTGATGGTAATATGGTTATTCTGGACGGCGAATGCCACGGTGAAAACAACATTGACAACGAATCGGACAACAAGGCATATTTTGACGAACCCGAGCTTCGCGGCATGCGCTTCAGAGCGGTTGTCAAGGTTATTACCAACGGCTCAACAAAAACGGTTGAAAACCGCATTGCAGTTACAGACGCAACCGAAGCAGTTCTTTTCTTCACAAGCGAAACAAGCTTTAACGGCTGGGATAAACATCCCTACCTTGAAGGCAAGGAATACATAAAGCCCTGCATGGAGCGCATTGCCTCAGTCAACGATTACGATGCAGAAAAGAAGGCTCATCTTGACGATTATAAAGAGCTTTACGGCAGAGTTGAGCTTGACATCGGCGGCGGCAAGGAAAACATACCCACCAACAAACGTCTTGTTGCATATAAAAGAGACAAGAGTGACCTTTCACTTATTACGCTCGTTTATAACTACGGCAGATATCTCGCAATTTCATCATCAAGAAAAGGCTCACAGCCCTCAACACTTCAGGGCATCTGGAACGACAGAATTACTCCCCCGTGGCACTCCAACTACACGGTTAACATCAACACTGAAATGAACTATTGGCCCGTGCTCATGTGCCGCATGCCCGAGGTCAATCTTCCGCTTATTGAAATGGTCAAAGAACTGAGCATCAGCGGTGAAAAAGCCGCAAAGGGTCAATATGGCGCAAAGGGCTGGACCTCCCACCACAATGTTGACCTCTGGAGGCTCTCAACTCCCGTTGCAGGCAGTGCTCAATGGGCATTCTGGCACGGCTCGTCAGGCTGGCTCTGCGAACATCTTTTTGAGCATTATGAATACACTAACGATCTTGTATATCTTAAAGAAACCGCTTATCCCGTTATGAAAAAGGCGGCTGAATTCTATCTTGATATCATGACGGAATATGAAGGCAAGCTTGTGCTTGCTCCCGGCACATCGCCCGAAAACAGCTTTGAATATCAGGGCAAACAATGCTGTGTTGCAAAATATTCCACAATGTCAATGTCAATCGCAAGAGAGCTTTTTGAAAATTGCATAAAGGCATGCAACATTCTCGGCATTGATTCCGAATTTTCGTTAGAGCTTGAAAAAACAATCGCAAACATGGCGGATTTCAAGATAGGCAGCGACGGTCAGCTTCTTGAGTTTGACGACGACTATCCCGAGGTTGAAATACACCACAGACATGTTTCACATCTTTATGCGCTTCACCCTGCACGCCTTATCACGGTTGATGAAACACCCGAGCTTGCCAAGGCATGCCGCAGAACTCTTGAACGCAGAGGCGACAACGGCACGGGCTGGAGCCTCGGCTGGAAAATCAACTTCTGGGCAAGGCTTCTTGACGGCGACCATGCACTCAAGCTTATTGAGCTTCAGCTTCGCCCCGTTAAGAGCGTTGGCGTTAACTACACAAAGGGCGGCGGAACATACGAAAATCTTTTTGATGCCCATCCCCCGTTCCAGATTGACGGAAACTTCGGCTTTGTCAGCGGCATAACCGAAATGCTTATGCAGAGCTACAACGGCAAAATTTATATTCTGCCTGCTCTTCCCTCAAAGTGGAAAAACGGCAAGGTCAGCGGCTTGCTTGCAAAGGGCGGCGTTATTGTTGACATTGAATGGAAAGACGGAAAGGCAGTTAAATACAGCCTTGAAGGTAAGGGCAAATTCAATGTTATCATCGGCGGCAAGGCAACAGAAGTTGAATTGAAAGGCGAAAAGGTAACCTTCGATGCCTGAAAACATATTTGACCTTTATGATTTCGACAAAACCGTTTATCCGCAGGATTCGGAAACCGTTTTTCTGTTTTACTGTATTCTGCACAGACCTTATCTGATTTTTATAACCCCTTGGCTTTTGTTCAATCTTATTCTGTTCTTTTTGGG
>JAZSGU010000045.1:0-3333 GCA_045532895.1 Acutalibacteraceae bacterium
TGCTTTTGACTGTTTACTTTATTATTAAAAACAAATATAATTCGGCAGGAATTAATTATTAGTATGAAAGCGAGGCAATCATGAATAACACAAACATTAACAGAGATTTTTATTCAAAAATTCATACCGTCAGGGATTTAATAGATAACAGTGCTGAGCTTTACGGCAAAAAGCCTTTTATAAAATATCTTATCGGCGATGAAATCATCGAAAAAAGCTTTATCGACCTTCGCGAAAACAGCCTTGCGATATGCAGGTATATCCGCTCTGTCTGCCCCGAAAAAATGCACATTGCGGTTGTCGGCAAAACAACATATGAATATATAACCGTTCTCACGGGTATTCTTGCCAGCGGCAATGTTTTTGTTCCGTTTGCACCCAACACCTCGGCTGAAGAGGCGGTTGAGCTTTTCAATGACGGCGATATTGACGCCATTTTCTATGAAAACGACTATGAAAGCACCGCAAAAGAAATTGCAGAAAAATATTCGGGCCTCAAAACCGTTGTCAACATGGGCAGCACCGAGTGGTTTGCGGATATTTATGAAAAATATTCATCGGACTCCGAATACGCATCACTTTCCGAAATTGAGCTTAACCCCGAGGAATGCGCCGCTATTATTTACACATCGGGCACAACGGGCGTAAGAAAGGGCGTTATGCTTTCATCGGCAAATCTTATTGCCAACATAACCTATCCCGAGCTTGACCTTGCGGAGGATGACGTTTATCTTTCGGTTTTGCCGATGCACCACATTTTCTGCTTCTCATGCGACTATTTCAAGCCGCTTCTTGACGGTCTGACAGTTTGCCTCAACGGCGAGCTGAGCAATATAGGCAAAAATCTTGCGGTATTCCAGCCCTCAACAATGAGATTGGTTCCGATGATTTGCGAAACGCTTATCAGAAAGGTCGGCATTCTCCACAAAAGATTCCCTGACCTTGCCCCGCGCGAGGTTGCCGAAAAGGTATTCGGCAAAAACATCCGCTGGATTGCCGTCGGCGGCGCATATCTTGCGCCCACTCTGGTTGAAGAATATGAAAAATACGGAATTATGCTCCGTCAGGGCTACGGCATGAGCGAAACAAGCCCCAAAATAACAACTGCGGACTACAGCCAGAAAAATAAGTATTCCTCAGGCAAGATTATAAAGAGCATCTGCGATGTCAGAATTGTTGACGGCGAAATTCAGGTTAAGGGCAAGTCCGTTATGTTAGGCTATTACAAAAAGCCCGAGGAAACCGCCGCTGTTTTCACCGATGACGGCTACCTCAAAACGGGCGACCTCGGCAGATTCAGCGAGGACGGCACCCACCTTTATGTTATCGGAAGAATTAAAAATCTTATCATTCTTTCAAACGGCGAAAACATTTCTCCCGAAGAGATTGAAAAGAAATTTGCCGACGAAAAGGTTGTTAAAGAAATCGTTGTAAGCGCCGAAAACGACCGAATCGTTGCCGAAATTTATCCCGACAGCGAATTTGCCGCCGCAATGGGAATTGAAGATGTTGAAGCATATCTTAACGAAAAAATCAAAGAAGCCAATAAAGGCGAAAAGCCAGAAAAAGAGATTGCAAAGCTTCGTTTAAGAGAAACTCCGTTCCCCAGAACAACAACCAATAAGATAAAGAGAAATTACATCAAATATTAATTAAGGAGTGCTGAATATGAAAATCAAGCTTAAAGACGGCAAAAAAGTCAGCGCATATCCTCTTATCCCCGCACAGTCGCTTATGCTCTATCTTTCAGAGCATCACAGCACCGACGCACCCGTTCTTAACATCGTTACAGGTTACTATTGGCAGGGCGAATTTGACACCGAGCTTATGAAAGAGTCTCTTTATGAGGCTATGGAAAGATGCGATGCAATCCGTCTGCGTTTCACAAAGAAGCCTTTCAACAAGGTTTATCAATACCTTGCACACGAGCACGAAATTGAAATTATTGAAGAAGATTTATCCGTAATGAAATGGGACGATGCTCATGAATTTCTTAAAAACCGTTCTCACTCAATTATAGATATGTGGGACAAGCCTGTCAACGAAATCAGGATAATTCATCTTGAAAATAATTATCACGGCATTTATATGAAGCTTCACCACCTTGCTTTTGACGGTTATTCCTCAAGGCTGTTCCTTGCCGATACCATTGCAATATATCTTAACAAAAAGTACGGCACAGCTTATCCCAAGCCGATGAGACGATACAGAGATATGGTTGAAAAGGAATTGGAATACAAGAAATCCGAACAGCACAAAAAGGATAAGGAATTCTGGAAGGGTACAATCAAAAACTATCCCGAGCCTATCTATACCGACTATGTGCGTCCGAGCAGACTTCTTCAGCAGAGAATCGAAAAGAACAAGCCCAACCTGCGAAAAGCGGAGGTGCTTGACGCAAATCCCGAGTCAAGAACAATCAAGTTCAGCCTTGATGCGGAAACATCTGAAAAACTGATAAAAATGTGTACCGAAAGAGGTCTTTCTGTTCCCTGCGTGCTGATGATGGGTATGAGAAGTGCGCTTTCATCATTCAATAATGACGAAAAAGATATTTCATATAAGATTATGGTCAATCGCCGTGCAACCCTGCTTGATAAAAAAGCGGGCGGCGTCAGAATGCATTTCTACTCAATGAGAAACATTGTTGAACCCGAAATGACCTTCACCGAAGCGGTAAGAGTTATTGAAAAGGCGCAGAACGAAATTTTTGAGCATTCAAACATCAGCCCCATGGAAGCCGTTATTCTCAGGCATCTTGCAATGAAAACCGGCACAAGATATACATACGAATGCATCACATTCTCGTATCATCCGCATTTTCCGATGCCCTATTACGGTGAAGAAATGAAGAGCACAAGCAGAGGCTTCTGGTATAATAACGATTCATCTGTTCAGCCCCTTTATCTTACCGTTATGCACAGAAGCTATGACAACGGTCTTGACTTCAATTTTGAATACAGAATCGCCAACAGCCCTCTTGATGAGCTTAATCATTTCTATGATAAAATCCACGATACTCTGCTTATGGGTATCGAAAATCCCGATGTAAAGGTTTCGGAAATTCTTAAAAATATTAAGGAAGACAAGGTGAAAGAAGATGGAAAGGTTAATTGAAATTATTCTTAACTATGTTGAGCCCGATGAAGAAATAACCGCAGAAACAAGCCTTAAAAGCGGTCTTGGAATGTCATCCTTTGACCTGGTTTGCCTGGCAGAAGAGATTTACGATGAATTCGGCGTAAAGCTCACCGCTGATATTTTCAGAGAATGCGACACAATCGGTAAGCTTGCATCATATATAGGATAATAACAAAAAGGGGCTGTAAAACA
>JAZSGU010000121.1:0-6207 GCA_045532895.1 Acutalibacteraceae bacterium
TTCGACCCAAAAGCGAAGGATTTTCAGCCGATTTTTGGTTGTTGAGGTTGCAGGAAGGCTGACGCCTTTCAATGCCGAAACTCCGAAAAGCGGCGAAAAGACTCGCTTTTGGGCAGGTTCGGATTACTCCATTCACCTTAACGCTTTTTAAAATAATTTATGCGGGGATGTATTTGTTAACGATTGCATCGATTGAGCCGTCTGCTGTAAGTTCAGCAAGAGCGGTGTTAATCTTTTCGAGAAGCTCTGTGTTTTCTTTTGCAACTGCGATTGCGTAATCCTCGTCTGCATAAGCTGTTTCAAGGATTGTGAGACCCTCGTTTGCGGCAACAAATGCCTTTGCGGGCTCGTTGTCGATTATAACAGCGTTAACGATGCCGCTCTGAAGAGCAGCAACTGCTGCTGCGCCGTTTGTGTATCTCTTAACATTTTCCTCGCCGTAATCTTCGCTTGCGTATGCGTCACCGGTTGTTGCTTCCTGAACACCGATAAGCTTGCCTGCAAGGTCATCGAGAGTTGCTATATCGGAGCCTTCCTTAACGATAACAACCTGAACGCCCTTTGCGTATGTTGTTGAGAAATTAACATGCTCAAGTCTGTCTTCTCTTACTGTCATGCCTGCCATGCCGATGTCAACAACGCCGTTCTGAACTGCGCTGATAATGCCGTTGAAATCCATATCCAGGATTTCAAAATCCATATCGAGCTTTTCAGCGATAAGTGCACCTACTTCAGCGTCAATGCCCACGATTTTGTCGCCCTCATAATACTCATAGGGAGGGAATGCCGCGTTTGTACCCATGATAAGCTTTTCTCTGCCGGTATCTTCCTGACCGCCGCAAGCGAAAAGGAGAGTTGCGGAAAGAGCAACAATCATAACAACTGCCAAAATTTTAACAAATTTTTTCATTAGAGTTACCTCCGTCATTTTCAAGATAACGATATTATAACATTATTAAAATAAAAAGTAAAGCAAATTTGTATTTTTATAACAAAAACTCAAAATTATTGCATTTAAATCGGATATTTATTCAATTTCACCAAGTTTGGTGAGTGTTTGGGCAAAATCGGACGGAAACTGCGCTTCAAACTCCATTTTTTCGCCCGATACGGGGTGGTCAAAAAAGCATCGGCGGCAATGCAGAAGCTGGTGACCGATTTCGGGCATAAAACCGCCGTACATCGTGTCCCCCGCAAGCGGATGACCCGTAAACGCCATGTGAACGCGGATTTGGTGGGTTCTGCCCGTTTCAAGCCGCAGACTTATAAGAGTTGCGCCGTTAAAGCTTTTTTCAACCCTCCAGTTTGTGAATGCCGGCTCAACACCAAGCTCATATGAGCATGCCCGCAGAGTTTTCATCGGGTCGGGGCGGTAAATCGGAACATCCACCCTGCCCTCGCCTTTTAATTCACCCTGAACAAGCGCGCAGTATTCCTTTTCAATTTTGCCCGAAAGCTTGCACGCCGAAAGCGGATTGATTGCGCAGACAACAATCCCCGAAGTGCCTTTATCAAGCCTGCCGACGGCTCTGAAAGCCGCGCTTTTGCCCTTTTGAGTCAGATAAGCCGTAACGGCGTTTGCAAGTGTGTCGCCCTGATGGTTGTGGGTGGGATGCATTGCCATAAACGGGGATTTGTTGATAACAAGAATATCTTCATCCTCATAAAGGATATCTATTTCCGCCTCGGTGATTTCGGGCAGAGAATCGTCATCAGGGATTGAAACGCTGATTATATCGCCGCATTTAATTATATCAATGGTGCGGGTCGGCTCGCCGTTGCATTTGAGCGCATACTTGACCTTGCGCATAAGACGCGAAGAAAAGCCGCAGTATCCGCGCAAAAAATGAACGGTTTTCCGTCCGTCATATTCAGGCGGCACGGTGTAATCAATATTTCTCGGCATTTTCTCCCCTCCTTAGCCTTGATTTTTTGAGTATATCACAAAAAGCCGTTAATGTATAGGTATTTACAAAAGAAAAATACCGTGTTAAAATATTAGGAACGAAAAATCAAGGAGAATTACATGAAAAAAATAATCGCTCTTTTTATATCGGCAACAACTCTGTTTTTGTGCGCATGCACGGGTCAGACCGAAAATCCCGTGGAAACAACTCAATCCACCGCGACCGAAAGCACGGTTAAATATGAAACGGACTGGCGCACCGCTCCCCTGCCCGCCAACTTCCCTGCTCCGCCCGAAAAGATGCATGACTTCTATTTTTCAAAAGGCGCTGCGGGCGAAAAAAGCGGAAGCTACCGTGCAAATTGGCTCAGGCTCTATTTTACCTGCCCCGAAGCCGAATTTTATCTGTTTGCAAACAAAATTAAAGAAAACGGTTTTAAAGGCGGTTTTAAAAAGTTTGAGGGAACAACGGAATACTACCCTGCGGGCTATTACGGCCATTGGCAGGACGGCAAACATCTTATCCGAATTAACAATGCAGAGGCTTTTGCCGACGGAGAATTAAAAATCGTTTTGGATATTGTTGAATGCAGCGACAACTTTCCCGAAGCACTCACGCAGTTTTTTCCGAAATTTGAGGGCATCACAAAAAGCACGGGAAAATATTGCGGTCACGATGAAACCAATCAATCCGAAACAACCGAATTCAGCGGCACGTTTGAATCACCATATTGGCATTGGGATTTTGTAGGCGATGACTGCTTTGCAGGCGTAGAAGAACCTGAGATTAACGAATATGTGGATAAACTCGGCAGGGCAGGCTTTGTTGGCCCGTTTGTTTATTCAAAGGCTGACGGCTGCGACATTCTCTCGGTTGACCTTACAAAAACAATTAACGGCGCAAAATACGGTGTATTTATTCTTTATAATCGAACCCTCAAAACCCTTGATATGCTTTACACCAACAACAGCGACAGCTATCTTGATACAGAAGAATAACAAAAAAAGCACCGCAAGGGCGACACTTAATAAGGGTTGCTGCGGTGCTTTTCGATTATTTAATTTTAATTTCATAAAATACAACGCCGTTGGGTGCAAGCTGTGTATTGAGTGTTATAGCGGAATTTTCAACCGATGCCGTTGTAACAACAGGCTCAAGGCGCGAGCATTCTGCATATTTTTCGCGAAGCTCGGTGAAATATATATTTCTTGCCGCCTCGTTTTTAAGCGTTACGGTGGAGTCAATCTGCGGGTCATCGGGCGACCAACCGAAGCATTCATCGCCGATTTCGTAGGTTTCTCTGTCCTTGACCCATTCATCAAAATAATTGCAGTTATCATCAACGGTATATGCAGTTATTTCAACGGTTTTGCCGTTAAACTGCGGTGCATTTATCTCAAAAGTCAGGTCAATGTTTTTGTTGTAATCAACATCGTTTTTGAAGTTATATGCCATAACGCGAAGCGTGCCGCTTTCTTCGTCATAAGCGGAAACGCAGTCCACCTGCGCATTATATATAACGCCGTTTTGAGTTTTTTCGGTGTTCACTCTTTTCGCACCCGCAAAGCGCGAAATATTTTTTGCAACGTGCCAGCTTACCGTCGGATTGCCGTCAAACAAGCCGTTTGAAAGATAGCCCCACGCGGAAAAATAATCGCCGCCGCAGTCAAAAAGCTGTTTGTAAATACGCGCATCGTAAGCCGCCTGATATGTGTGACCGACAACTCTTGTTAAAAGCTGGTTATCGTCTGCGCCGCTTGCGTTTCCGCAAAGCAGCCTGCCCTCATCAATGCCGAAAATCAAGCCCTCAAGCCCCGCTTCGTCGGCACTTTTCTGCAAAAACTCTATTGTTTCGGGCAAGGTTTTACCTGATGTGTATTCGCCGGGTGAATAATCATAGAAAGAGGCGGAAAGGAAGCAGAGTCTTGTTCCTTTTTTGCCTGTTTTGTAATTCGTGCCGCTTGCGCAATGGTTGATAAACAGCCTTTCGTCCCACAAGCCCTCGGTAACGGTCATTGAATGCGCACCCACAAAAACATCCTTGCCTATAACATCCTCAAGCGCGGCTACCGTGTAGTCATAAAGCTTCATATATGCCTCGGCGGAGCTTTCGGGGGTTTTGTCAACAGCCATAAACCAATCGGCATTTTCATATTCGGTCATAACGCCGAACCGCCATTTAAGCACTTCTTCCGCTCCGAACTCATCAACCAACGCCTGCGCCATTGCGGCAATATAATTATAATAAACGTCATAATCATCGGGCGGATAGATGTTAGTTCCGAAAGATTCTCCCATCTGCGCTTGTGAAGAATATTTGAGAGGCACGCTGCCGAGCTTTAAATGCGGCTTTGCGCCAAGCTCAATAATACCCTTGCAGTTGGCAACAAGGCTTGAAAAGTCATAGTCATCAAGCACATCAAAATTATTCGGGTCTTTAAACAAATCTCTTGAAGCGTTGCCGCCCGTGCACTGCATAAGCTGAACATACTCAACAAAGTCGCCGATGTTGTATTCTTCATTAATCTTTAAATCGGTGAACTGATTGCTGTCCTGCATGCTCCAAATATTGACGTTGCTCACAACGTTGGGTAAGGAACTGCCGATTTGAGATGCATCAATTTTGAAGCTGTAGTCATTAACCACGCCGCCCCAAGAAAAGATTATCGACGGCAGAGCAATAATCAACGACAAAACATATGATAAAAAATATATAAATCCGTTCATACAGCTACTCCTTTAAAGAATCACTTCTTTACCGATTTTTGCAGACTCATAAATTGCCGCAAGAATCTTAATCATGTCAACACCCTGTTCGGGAACAAACACAGGCTCCGCCCCCTCAAGAACATCAACAAAATGGCTGATGTTAACCTTGTGAGCACTGGGAGTTCTTTTGCCTTTTACCTTTTTATTTATTTGCTCGCCGTTCTCCTCATAGAATATCTCCGCCTTGCCGTCAACCCATTCAAGGCCGGCTTTTTCGCCTCTCAACTCAACAAAGCGATACTCTTTTCTTATATTGGAAGCCCATGAAAATTCAATTTGGAGCACTGCACCGTTATCGAAACGGATAAGACCCATTGCAAGGTCCTCAACATCAAAAGTGCCGTTTTCAATCTTATCGCCGAATTTTGCTTCGGGTGAATCTTCCGAGTCATTATCGGCAAACTTACAGAAAACGTTGCCGCTGACGCTGATAGGTTTCGGATTGCCCATAAACCAGATTGCAAGGTCAATCATATGCACACCCAAGTCAATCAGCGGGCCGCCGCCGGACTGCGCTTTGGTTGTGAACCAACCGCCCTTGCCCGGAATGCCTCTGCGGCGCACCCAGCCGCATCTGCCTGCATATATCTGACCGAAGCCGCCCTCATCGGCAAACCTCTTGATTTCAAGCGATGTGCCGAAATAACGGTTGTTTCTGATAACCATGAGCTTTTTGCCGTTTCTTTCGGCGGCTTCTTTCATTTTAAGCGCTTCTTCAACGCTGACGGCATCGGGCTTTTCGCACAGCACATGCTTGCCCGCGTTGAGAGCATCAACCGCAACTATCGAATGCAAATAGTTCGGGGTGCAGATATCAATAAAATCAATCGTTTCATCCTTGAGCATTTCTTTATAATCTGTGTAAGTTTTTGCTGAACGAAACATGGTCTTTTTCGCAAATTCAGCCCTTTCAAGCTTTATATCGCAAAGTCCGACTATCTCAACACGCTTTTCAAGCAGATATGAAGGAAAATGCGAACCTTTGGCAATTCCTCCGCAGCCTACAACACCAACTCTGAACTTTTTCATAGCATCTTCTCCTTTAAAAATATTCGTATAAAACCACTGTTGTTATGCTTCTTGCGGGCAAAGTCAATCTGCGCGAATAATCGCCCGAATAGATTTCGGCGCAGTTATTCTCCGCATCCGTGCGATAAACATTCATTGATTTGTAACAGCCGAAAAGCTTGATTTCTTGGTCTGTTTCCGCGTTATTCACAAGCACCAAAACCGTTTTGCCGTTGCCCCTGAATGCGGTTGAGGCTATTTGTGATTTTTCCTCAAAGCTGTCTGTTACATCTATTCGCTTCATGCCGTTTTCGATAAATTGTGAAAAATGCTTGTAGGCATAATATCGGTTGTAGATAACCAATTCGCCGTTTTTTAGCTCCATAAGCCCGTCGCCGTTAACGGCAGTCCAGCTTTGCCACGAAACGGCACCCAGCAAATTCAAATCCTGAATAATTATGTTTGCCATGTAAATTCCGCTGTCTATGGTTGTTGAATCAATCGTCAGCGGCAGTTCGCACCA
>JAZSGU010000124.1:0-19146 GCA_045532895.1 Acutalibacteraceae bacterium
TGCACAAAGCTGCGTAAAGCGGTAACCAATTAATATATACCAAACTGGAGGTTTAACATATGGCTGAAGTTGTCGGCATCCGTTTCAAAGAGGTAGGCAAAATCTACTACTTTGACCCCGACGGAAAAGAATTAAAAAAAGGCGAAAAAGTTATTGTTGAAACCGCACGCGGCGTTGAATGCGGCGAGGTTGCAATGGATAACAGAGAAATAGACGAAGAAGAGATAGTAAAGCCCCTCAAAAAGCTTATGCGCATTGCAGATGAGGATGACCTTAAGAAAGTTAAGGAAAACAAGGCTAAAGAAGCCGATGCTTTTGAAATCTGCCAACAGAAAATTTTGAGCCACGGGCTTGACATGAAATTGGTTGGCGTTGAATATACATTTGACTGTGCAAAGGTTCTTTTCTATTTCACCGCGGACGGAAGAGTTGACTTCCGCGAGCTTGTAAAAGACCTTGCCGGCGTGTTCAAAACCCGCATTGAGCTTCGCCAAATCGGAGTGAGAGATGAATCAAAGATGCTTGGCGGTCTCGGCATGTGTGGCAGACCCTTCTGCTGCAGCAGCTTCCTTGGCGAATTCCAGCCCGTATCAATCAAGATGGCAAAGGAGCAGGGCCTTTCGCTCAACCCCGCAAAAATCAGCGGCGCATGCGGCAGACTCATGTGCTGCCTCAAATATGAGCAGAATGCCTATGAGCACCTGCTTAAAATCACGCCCAAACCGGGTGCGATTGTTGAAACGGCAGAGGGCGCAGGCACGGTTGTTGATTTCAGCCTGCTTCGCGGCAGATTGAAGGTTCAACTCCACAACAACCCCGATGCTCCCCCGAAAACCTTTAACCGCAGGGATGTTAAGACGGTCCGCGATGCTAAAATCAGGGTTGCAAAGGAAGAGATTGAAGCCCTTAAGGATATCGAGGGTTAATTTTTCGACACACATGTATAAAAATACATGCAAATACAGCAAAAACCACTTGCATTTTTAAAATAATGTGGTACAATGGTTTTGAAAAAATGTTAAGGAGGATTTCACAATGGCATACATCATTAATGACGATTGCATCTCCTGCGGCGCATGCGCAGCAGAATGCCCCGTTGAGGCTATCTCTGAGGGCGACGGCAAATACGTTATCGACGCTGACGCTTGCATCGAATGCGGCGCTTGCGCAGACGCTTGCCCTGTTGAAGCTCCCAAGGCTGAATAATTAAAACGATGAAACCGCTTCCCGTTCGGGAGGCGGTTTTTTCTTAAATAAAAAGAGGTATTAAAAATGAACAAACCGTATATAATTTATCACATGCTAACCTCGCTCGACGGCAAAATTGCAGGTAAATTTCTCGAAGAGCCGCAGGTGCTTCCTCTGCATGAGCATTACTACAGCATCCACCGCAATTTCAAGGCAGATGCCTTTCTCTGCGGCAGGGTAACAATGCAGGGCAGCTTCACCGGCGAAGCCCTGCCTGACATTGCGGAATGGCAGGGCAAAGAATACACGCGTACCGACTGCGTTGCCGAAAAGGCGGATTTTTATGCCGTGGCTGTTGATACAAAGGGCAAGCTTAATTGGCAGGCGAACCGTATAGTGGACGATGACCCCGGCTATGACAACGCACATATAATCGAAATCCTTTGCGAAAACGTTAATGATGCTTACATCGGCTTTTTGCAAAGCAAGAATATTTCCTATGTTTTTGCAGGCAAGGAGCAGCTTGACCTGCCGCTTGCCATGCAGAAGCTTTGTGAGCTTTTCGGCATTGAAAAGCTTTTGCTTGAGGGCGGCGGAATCATCGGCGGAGCATTCGCCAAAGAAAATTTAATTGATGAAATCAGCTTTGTATGCGCTCCCGTAATTCAGGGTAATTCGGGTCAGCCTGCATTTGCGGACTGTGTGACCGTTCTCCCACAATTTTCAACCTTTAAAACCGAGCCTTTGGGAAACGGCGGGATGCTGATAAAATATTTAAAATGAATATAAACGGTTGTTTTTTCCAAAATTCTTTGTTATAATTATAAAAACACATATTGGAGGTATTTTTATGCAATCCGTTAAAAAGTACATTGCCGAATTTATCGGCACCTTCGTTCTTGTCCTTTTTGCCTGCGGCACAGCGGCAGTTGTAGGCTGTTCGGCTGAAAACGGCACGGGCTACCTTCTCACCGCTCTTGCATTCGGTCTTGTTATTGTTGCAATGGCATATTCCATCGGCAACGTTTCAGGCTGCCACATTAACCCCGCAGTTTCAATCGCAATGCTCGTGAGCGGCAAGCTTTCAATAGCGGATTTCATCGGCTATGTTGTTGCTCAGTTTGCGGGTGCAACAGCAGGCGCGGCTGTTCTTATGGCTCTTGTAGGCAAAGAGAGCGGACTCGGCGCAAACGCACTCTATAATGACAGCATCGGTCTTTCAATCCTTGTTGAAATTATTCTCACATTTGTTTTCGTTATCGCAATTCTCGGTGTAACATCAAAGGTTGAAAACAGCGCGGTTTCCGGCATCGTTATCGGCCTCACTCTCACACTTGTTCACATTCTCGGCATTTCCTTCACAGGCACCTCCGTTAACCCCGCCCGCAGCTTTGGACCCGCAGTTCTTGTTGGCGGCGATGCACTTTCAAGCGTTTGGGTATTTATCGTTGCTCCCCTCGTTGGCGGCGTTCTTGCAGCACTTGTTTACAAGTTCCTTTCAGCAAGCAAAGAGAAATAATCAAAGTCATTTCACCGGTCTGCTTCGGCAGACCGTTTTTTGTTGACTTTTGATTTATTCAATATTAATATAGAAATGTAATATACTTGTAAAGGATACCGGAAAATGATTGTTAAGGTTTTGTGCGAAAACACTTCTCTGTGCGACGGCTTCGGCTGTGAGCACGGATTGAGTTTATATATCGAAAGCGGCGAACACAAAATTCTGTTCGACATGGGTCAAACAAATCTGTTTGAAGCAAACGCCGAAAAGCTCGGCATTGACCTTGCGGAAATTGATTTTGCCGTTCTTTCTCACGGGCATTATGACCATTCGGGAGGTCTTAAACGCTTTCTTGAAATCAACAAGTCTGCGCCCGTATATTTAAGCTGCCACGCTTTTGAGCCGCATTATTCGGGCACAGAGCGTTACATCGGGGTTGACCAATCGCTGAAAGAAAGCAAAAGGCTTGTTTTCACGGAGGATTTTCTGCAAATTACCGAAAAAATGCAGCTTTGCTCCTTCAACGGTAATCCCACGCTTTATCCCATTGAATGCTTCGGGCTGAATATGATTGATAACGGCAGAATAATTCCCGAAGATTTCAGGCACGAGCAATATCTGACGGTTATTGAAAACGGCAAAAGAATTGTCATAAGCGGATGCTCGCACAAGGGAATACTGAACATTGCAAATTGGCTCAAACCGGATATTCTTATCGGCGGCTTCCATTTTTCAAAAATTGAGCCCTGCGCCCCAAGGCTTCATACCGCCGCAGAAGAGCTTTTGAGCACGGGGGCAAAATATTACACCTGCCATTGCACGGGCACCGAGCAATTTGCGTCAATGAAAAAAATTATGGGCAATAAGCTCGAATATATCTCCGCAGGCACGGTTTTTGAAATATAAAAATGTTAAAAACAGCGTTGCAACACATTGTTGCGTGACTTTTATCGGATTTTTCGCTTTAATTTAATTGCAGGAAGCACTCCTGCATGGAGGTGAAGCTATGGCAAAGGTTTCAAAAAATATAAAAAAACTGCGAAGTGAAAGAAAAATGACGCAGGATATCCTTGCCGAAAAAATCAATGTCACAAGGCAAACCGTTTCAAGCTGGGAAAATGACCGCACACAGCCCGATATCGAAATGCTCGAACAACTTGCAAATGTTTTCGAAGTGAGCCTTGAAGAAATCATCTACGGTGAAAAACGCAATGTCGGTTTTGAGCCGTCAAAATCCGATAACCGCAAAACGATGACGGTTGTTTTTGCAACTCTCGGCACTCTGCTGACGGTTGCGGGTCTGCTGATTGTTTTCATTGCCTCATGGGACCATATCCCCGACGGTCTGCTGGCTGTGCTTATGTTTCTGCCCCTGCTTGCCGGCTGTGCCGCCGCACTTTTTGCATATTTCAAAAAACGGCAAAGCATTGCCTGGTGTGAGGGTGCATCCGTTGCTTGGGCGGCGGGTCTTGCAATAACAAACGCCCTTGTCAACGCCAATTTCAATGCGGATATCGGCTTTATAAGCCTGCTTATAATTGATGCCGTGCTTATTCTGCCCATGGCATTTATTCTTGACTCTGTTTTCCCGCTTACGGCATATTTTGCCTGCATAACCGCTTGGAACATGCTGCTTGAATGTGAATATTCACTCGTTATGCTTCCTCTTTTCGGCGCAGGGCTAATCTATGTTTTCAAATCAAGAAGCAACAGTATTAAACACAAATATTCAGTTTGGGTATCCGTTATCACCGCCGCAGTTACGGTTGTTTCCGCCTGCTGTTTCAACAGCAAATACCCATGGGCTGTTTTTATTTATCTTTTGCTGGCAATTTTCACCGCGCTTTATGCCGCGGACAAGGGCGGCGACTTCCCTTATCCTTTCAGATACGTGAGCGTGCCCGCCGCCGCAATAGTGCTTTCGGTTTTATGCTATGACATCGACTGGCTGTTTTCAGACTACAGCAAAAATTACCCATGCATACCTCAAGCGGTAACCGCGCTTGCAATAATCGCGGCGGGAATTGCATTGGGCAGAAAAAGCTTTAAGAAAAATCCGCTCAAAGTTGCTTTTGTTTCGGTTTGTGCCGCCGTTTCTGTTGCATTGGCGGCATGCTCATTATTCAACCGCTTTACGCTCGATTTTGAGCTGCAGGTGTTTGTTATTTTTGCCGCTCTTGCCGCAAGCATAATTCTTGTTATAAGCGGCATAAAAAACGCAAAGCTGTCAACCGTAAATCTCGGTCTTATTATGATTTGCTATATCATTTTCATCACCTTGTTTATGGGTGAATTTGAGTTTATCTACAGCGGAATTGCCTGCGCTGTTATGGGCATAATCCTGCTGTTGATTAACAAAGCATTGTCTAAATCCTTTAAAGAAAGGGAGGCTGACAAAAATGCGTAAAAAAGCACCGATTATTATTCTTATCTCCGTTCAGCTTGTTTTTGCCCTTTCGCTGACCGCGGTTAAGCCCGTTAAAGAGTGGATGATTTATAATCTCGGAGAAACATTCACCTTTGAAGCCTCACATATGCATGTCTATTATGACGATTTTCACGACACTATAGACTTTTATGCGGATATTAAAACGGAATATGATTCGGAACATGCGGTTATCGGCAAATACGGCATAATTTCAACCGACAAAAACGGCATTTCGAAAATAAGCGAAGTATCGCAGAGCAAGCCGAGAAATCAGCCCTATATCAAAAGCTTTTATGAGCCGTTTGTTATCAGCTCTTGCCCGTTCCATTCCGAGATTTCTCCCGAAGCCTATGAAGCATTGGATTTTGAGTTTGAGTATTTGAGCATATTTGATACCAAAGTGGCGAAATCGAGCCACGATATAACCGTAAAAGCAACGGTTTATAAAGGTGAATTCCGTTACCTGGGAATATTTGTTGACGGAATACCGATTGAAGATTTTATAAAATAAAAGAGAGAGAATCGGTTTTTCCGATTCTCTCTGTTTTTACCAAACAACATTAACGGTCAAGCCGTCAACGGTATATTCCATATCGCCTCTGTAGTGATTTTCAACCGCGTTGCAGAAAGCGTTAAGCATTTCTTCATCCTTCATTTCGATTGAAAATTTAAGGGTCTGTGATTTTGCGGGATAAAGCGTGTCGGTGATTTTAAATCCGGTCAGCCACCAATGAAGCTGTTTCGGGCGGCTCATGAGCAATTCATCGCCGTGATAAAGCTCCATGGACATATTCATCATCTGTTCATTGTTTGCGCAGTTATAATATGTGCCGAAGCTGCCCGGCTCGCGGGTGTAAATGCCGACCTCTGCGCCGTTGCTGACAAGATAGTTGCCCTTCCAGACCTGAATCATCCACTCCAGCCCGTCATAGTCAAACTTGATTCGGCGGGTGTTATAGAAGAAAAACGGCGTTGTGTAGCTGAAAAGGTCATACAAAAAGGTGAAGCCGAAATCTCGCATCCACACATTAACCTGCGAATAGAGCAAAAGCTCCGTATAAGAAAACTCAAAGCCTATCCCGAGCATTCCGCTGCTGTCCTTGCCCTTAACAAGGTTGTTGACGGTGTCAATAACAACGCCGGTTGTGACAACCTCCTGCATACCGTCACGCACGGTTATGCGAAGCGCAATTTCATAATATCCCTCACCCATTTCCTCAAGAGGAATGCAGAAAGCCTCGCATTCTTCGATAACGCTGAAATAAAGGCCGAGGAAATACATTATCATTGCGGGGATTGTTTGACCTTGGTCATCAAACTCAAAGCGCTTTTCATAAAATTTGTCGCGCAAAAGGGTGGTATCAATCTGAAATGTTTCGGTCACAAATTCCGCATACTGATTTGATTCGGGCATTTGTGAAAGCATCATCAAAAGGTCAAGACCCGTTTCCTCTGCCATGTTGTTGCAGATTTCTGTCAGCATTGCATCGGTGGTAAAATTGAAATGCTCCTGCTCAATAAGCCCTCTGCCTGTTAAAAAGCGGATAACCGTGTTAAACACCTTAGAAAGCATCATAAACTGCTTTGTTGACATTGCGGGGTATCCGCCGTCCTCAAGCATTTCCCGATATTCCTCAAAATTTTGAGGCTCGGTGTCAACCGCACTTGCCGAAATTCCCAACGCCGAAAAACCGATTGCCAGCGCCAATATCAGTGCTGTAATTCTCTGTATCTTTTTCATTTTGCCTCCCGTCGATATAATATTAATATTTTAAATGAAATCCTTTACATTCTTATCATAGTGGCCGGAATCCTGAAATCCGTTTTCCGTGCGTATGCATTCGCCCCACTTGCGGGCGATTTCTTCATAAGAATCGTCATAAACATTAACTCTGTGGAAGCCGTCTTTACTGCCTCTTAAACACCAATCGGATTCCCACATGCCGTGACCCGTTGCTTTATAAGTCCAAAGAAACCAGCTGTAGTTTGACTTATCAAGCGTGTCGAAGCAGTTTTCCCAGGTTGTTTTCTGATGAGGATAAAATTCGCCCATCATCATCGGAACATCGGCATAAACAAATTTTGTGAACCATGCAAAAAGGTTAAAAATAAAATTGGAATTATTGTAGAAATGAACCTGATAAACAACATTGTCCCAGCCCTTAGTCCATGCCATGGGCAGAGCAATCGCAGTCCAAATAGCCTCCATGGTTATGATATGCCTGCTGTCAACGGCGCGCACCGTATCGTAAAGGCGGGTATAAATCATTTCGTTGTTTTTTCTTCTTTCAATTTCGCCCGCCTCAACATCACACATGGGCTCGTTGAGCAAATCATACATCGCAACGGCGGGCTCGTCCTTGTAGCGGGATGCGATTGCAGTCCAAAGCTCATCTGTCAGCTCACGGTATCTTTCGCCCTGCTCGGTGTCGTCATAAAGACCGCAGGAGCCTTTTTTGCCGTTATGCGGAGCATCGCTCTGATAGCCGACAGCTCCGTGCATGTCAAGAACAACATAAAGCCTGCGCTTCGAGCATTCTTCGATAACCCAATCAAGACGCGAAAAATCCCATTCGCCGTTTTCATCAAGGATTTTTCTGCCGTTGTCGTCATAATAGAAGTTTCTGTACCAGAACGGAACACGCACGCAGTTAAAGCCCATTCCCTTGATTTGGTCAAGGTCATATTCCGTTATCCAGTTATCCATATAGGTATTAAAAAGCTCATATGCGGCTTCTTCTCCGAATCTTTCGGTAAGAACTGAAAGCACGGTGTAATGGTCAAGGTCATCCTCATAGGGGCAAAGCCAGCCCTCCCATATCATCCATGCACCGAGGTTAACGCCTTTAAGCTGAACCTTATCACCGTTTTGGTTAACTATATCCTGACCCTTGGTTGTGAGAAAATCCTCTGCGGTGAAGCCCGTTGCTGCATCTTTAATTTCAGCCGCATATGCGGGTGAACAAAGAGAAAAAGCAGAAACAACAGCAAGAATGAGTGAAATTATTTTTCGCATGGCTTTCATAGTGATACTCTCCGTTACATACCTCTGCGCTTTACGCAGTTTTCAAGATTGATGGCTTCATAAACGCCGTTATCAAAAAGCTCACAAACAGATTTGTATTCATCTATAGTGAGAGTTTCGAGCGTTTTGCCCTCTCTTATGCAAAGAGCCACCAATTCACCCGTTGCTTTATAAGCATCTCTGAAGGGCAGACCCTTTGAAACAAGGTAGTCTGCGCAGTCCGTGGCGTTGATAAAGCCGCCCGCCGCCGCCTTGCGCATGTTTTCGGGGATTGCATTCATCGTTTCAATCATGGGTACAAGGGTTACAAGGCAGATTTTAACCGTATCAAACGCGTCGAAAATTGCGTCCTTATCCTCCTGCATATCTTTGTTATATGCAAGGGGCAGACCTTTCATAACTGTGAGAAGAGTCATCAAATCACCGATGACTCTGCCGCTTTTGCCTCTGACAAGCTCCGCAATGTCAGGGTTTTTCTTTTGAGGCATGATGCTGGAGCCCGTTGAGAATGCATCGTCAAGCTCAACAAACTTAAATTCCCATGAGCACCAAAGAATAATTTCTTCGCAAAGCCTTGAAAGATGCACCATGCAGATTGAAAGCGCGCTTGCAAGCTCAATGCAGAAATCTCTGTCAGCAACGCCGTCAAGAGTGCTTTTTGTGTATGAATCAAAGCCGAGGAGAGAGGCGGTCATTGCGCGGTCAATGGGGTAGGTTGTGCCCGCAAGTGCACCGCTTCCCAAAGGAGATCTGTTCATTCTCTTTTTTGCATCCTCTACCCTGCCGAGGTCGCGCGTGAGCATTTCGATATATGCCTCCAAATGAGCCTTGAAGGTTATGGGCTGCGCTCTTTGCAGATGGGTATAGCCCGGCATGATTGCGTTCGGATATTCATCACCCTTTTCGGCAAGAGCCTTGATAAGCTGTTTTATCAAATCAAGTGTCTGGTCGCACTCATCGCGAAGATAGAGCCTTACATCAAGCGCAACCTGGTCGTTACGGCTTCTGCCCGTGTGGAGCCTTTTACCCGCATCGCCTATGCGCTCCGTAAGAGTCTGTTCAATAAATGTGTGGATATCCTCGGCGTTGGGGTCGATAAGCAATTCGCCGTCTGCAATATCTGCCTTTATCTGAACAAGCTCCGCCGCGATTGATGCAGCATCGTCATTGGGGATAATCCCCTTTGCGGCAAGCATTGTGACATGGGCAATGCTGCCGTCGATATCCTGCGCATACATTCTAGAATCAGTTGCTATTGATGAATTGAAATCATTGGTTTTTTTATCCGCTTCTTTTGAAAAGCGGCCTGCCCAAAGCTTCATAATATTTCCTCCTTAATACGGGAAAAAGAGCCGTCAAAATGGCGGCTCTGTTATTTTTACTTATTGCGTTCTGCCTCAAGAATTGCTTTTACTTTTATCGGCAATCCAAAAAGATTGATGAAGCCTGCGGAATCCTTCTGGTCATAAACCTCGTCTGCATCAAAGGTTGCAAAATCTTCGCTGTAAAGAGTGTAAGGTGAAGTTACGCCCGCGTTGATGATGTTGCCCTTATAAAGCTTGAGCTTAACGTCGCCGGTAACTGTTTCCTGAGTCTTGTCAACAAAAGCTGCAAGTGACTCGCGAAGAGGAGTAAACCACTGACCGAAGTATACAAGCTCTGCATATTTATGAGCAATGATTTCTTTATAGTGCTGTGTATCCCTGTCAAGACAAAGAGTTTCAAGAATGTCATGAGCCTTGAAGAGGATTGAGCCTGCGGGATTTTCGTAAACGCCTCTGGACTTCATGCCTACAAGACGGTTTTCAACGATGTCGTTAAGACCGATGCCGTTCTTGCCGCCAATTTCGTTGAGATATTTGATAAGCTCTACGCCGCCCATTTCCTTGCCGTCAATGGCGGTGGGAACACCCTTTTCAAAATGAATTGTGATGTATGTGGGTGCATCGGGAGCCATTTCGGGTGAAACGCCCATTTCAAGGAAACCGGGCTTGTTATACTGGGGCTCATTTGCAGGGTCCTCAAGGTCAAGACCCTCGTGTGAAAGGTGCCAGAGGTTCTTATCCTTTGAATAGTTGGTTTCACGGTTTATCTTAAGAGGAATGTTGTGTGCTTCAGCATATTCAATCTCTTCCTCACGGGATTTGATATCCCAGATTCTCCAGGGAGCGATAATTTCCATTTCGGGAGCAAAAGCCTTAATTGTAAGCTCAAATCTTACCTGGTCGTTACCCTTGCCTGTGCAGCCGTGGCAAATAGCGTCTGCGCCCTCTGCCTTTGCGATTTCAACAATTCTCTTTGCGATGATGGGGCGTGCAAAGGATGTGCCGAGAAGATATTCCTTCTCATAAACCGCGCCTGCTTTGAGGGTGGGGAAAATGTAATCGCTTACAAATTCATCCTGAAGGTTTTCGATATAAAGCTTTGATGCACCGGTTTTGATTGCCTTTTCTTCGAGGCCGTCAAGCTCTGTGCCCTGACCCACATCACCGGAAACAGCAATAACCTCGCAGTTATTGTAGTTTTCCTTGAGCCAGGGAATGATGATTGATGTATCGAGGCCGCCCGAATAGGCAAGAACAACTTTTTTAATTTCTTTTTTCATGGTGATATCTCCGTTCTGTTTGTTAGTTTATGCATTAATTATACATCGAATATTCAAAAAATCAAGTAAATTTTGAATATTTATGCATTTTTGGCGTATTCAACAAAAAATTGAGTTTTTTGAGCTGTTAACCGAGCAAAAGACCCACTTTTTTCTTTGCTTTTGTTAAAGTTCTGTTTGCAATGCGCGCCGCTTTTTCGGCTCCCGCGGCGGCTGTGTCAAGAAGATACTGCTTGTCAGCCATAAGGCGCTTATATTCTTCCTGAACGGGGCGGATTTCTTCGATAACCGCTTCCGCAACCTTAACTTTAAAGTCTCCGTAGCCCTTACCCTCAAATTCCTTTTCGATAGCGGCATAGTCAAGACCCGTACAGCAGGAATAAATAGACATAAGGTTGTTTATGCCGTCTTTGCCGTCTGCATATCTGACACACGCTTCGCTGTCGGTAACTGCGGACTTGAATTTTTTGAGGATTGCCTCGGGGGTGTCAAGCAGCGAAACCGAAGCCTTGGGGTTGGGGTCGCTCTTGGACATCTTCTGTTTGGGGTCCTGCAGGCTCATAACTCTTGCGCCCACCTTGCCGATAAACGGCTCGGGCAGGGTGAAGGTGTTGCCGCGCAGGGTATTAAAGCGGGTTGCGATATCTCTTGCAATTTCAAGATGCTGCTTCTGGTCAGCGCCTATGGGAACAAAGTTTGCCTGATAAAGCAGGATATCCGCCGCCATGAGCACGGGGTATGCAAAAAGACCGACGTTAACGTTATCCGCATGCTTCTGCGATTTTTCTTTGAACTGCGTCATTCTTGATGCCTCGCCGAACTGCGTGTAGCAATCCAGTATCCATGCAAGCTCTGCATGAGCGGCAACCTGGCTCTGAATGAAAACAATGTTCTTTTCGGGGTCAAGACCGATTGAAAGCAGAATTGCATACATTTCAAGAATCTGCTGGCGAAGCTTTGCGGGGTCGGGGTGAACTGTCAGCGCATGGAGGTCTGCAACAGCGTAAAGGCAGTTGTAATCCTCGCTCATGGCTTTCCAGTTTTTAAGCGCACCGAGATAGTTGCCCAAAGTGGGGATTGACGTGGGCTGAATCATGCTCAGAACTATCGGCTTTTTTTCGGGAACTGTATTTTCCATAGTAAATTACCTTTCTGTATCAAAGTGAGCGGGCAACCTCGCCGAGAATCTTAACACCTTTAACGATATCCTCGTCGGAGGGAGTTGAGAAGTTGAGGCGGATGTAGCTGCATTCAGCCTCGCCGTCAACCATCATTGCGTTGCCGGGAACAACCGATGCGCCCGCCGCGCTTGCTTTCTTGACAAAATCGAGCATGTCAATGCCGTCGTTGAGCTTTGCCCAGACGAAAAGACCGCCCTCGGGTCGGTGGTATGTAAGAAAATCGCCGAGCTCTTTATCGATGCAGTCGCAAAGCAGATTGAGCTTGCGTCTGTATATCTCAACAATCTTGTTTATGTGAGCTTCAAAATCATATTCCGTAAGCCACTTATAAACAACAAGCTGTGAAATGAGCGGGGTATGAACATCCTGTGTCTGCTTTGCAACGGTAAGCTTTGCAATAATTTCTTTGTTTGCAAGCACAAAGCCGACTCTTATGCCGGGTGCAACAATTTTTGAGAAAGAGCCTGAATAAACAACAACGCCCTCCTCGTCAAAGCTCTTTATTGCGGGAACGGGCTCGCCCGAAACGCGCAAATCGCCGTAGGGGTTATCCTCGAGCACCAGAACGCCGTATTTCTTTGCAAGCTCATAAACAGCCTTTCTCTTTTCGAGCGACATTGTGATGCCCGCGGGATTCTGGAAATTGGGGATTGTATAAATGAACTTAACGTTTTCTTCCGTTTTAAGCTTTTCTTCGAGAGCCTCAATGTTGATGCCGTCGCTGTCAACGGGAACGCCCGAAAGCCTTGCACCGAAGCTTCTGAAGCAGTTGAGTGCGCCGATAAACGAGGGCTCCTCGCAGATAACGCAGTCGCCATGGTTAACAAAGCATTGGCTCATAAGGCTCATAACCTGCTGTGCGCCGCTTGTGATAATCAGCGCGTCGCTGTCTGCGCCCACACCGTAGCGGGTCTTTGCAAGCTCGGTCAGCTTTTCAACAAGGGGTGTATAGCCCTCGCTGATGCCGTATTGCAGAGCAAGCACGGGATTGCTTTCGAAAACACTGTTAACAATTTCTTTAATATCGTCAACGGGGAAAGCATCGGGTGCGGGGTTGCCCGCGGCAAGGGGGATTGTGTTACCCGAGCTTTTGAGAATTTCTCTTATAATAGAGGGCTTGAGCGATGCCACGCCCTTTGCAAACTTATATGTCATTTTTATTGTCCTTTCGACATTGCTTAATAATCCATAGTATTATAACATATAAAAATTAATTTGTAAATCAAAAATAATATTGAATTGGTAAGTTTTTATGATATAATCAAGAATATTAAGGAGTGATTTGATGACTGCAAAATACGACGCCGTCCTTTTTGATTTCGACGGCACTGTTGCCGACACAGGCGAGGGCATTTTTTCCTGCGTTAAAATCGCAATAGAGCAGGTCGGCTTTGCGCCGCTTGACGAAAAGCTGATTCGCACCTTTATCGGCCCGCCCATATTCGATTCGTTTAAAAATACAGCCGGCATGAATGACGAACAGAGTGAAAGGGCTGTTGCGGAATACCGCAAGGCATACAGCTCAGGCGGAATTTATAAATTCAGGCTGTATGACGGAATTGAAGCCCTTTTCAGAAAGCTTCACGAAAACGGCGTAAAAATTGCGATTGCAAGCTCCAAACCCGCGTTATTCATTAACAGAATAATCGATTTTCTCAAATTCGACGATATTATCGACTGCGTTTCATGCCCCGATTTTGACAATGACCACAAGAGCAAAAAAGAGCTTATTCTGAACGCCGTCGCCGAACTCGGAGTAACCAAAGAGCGCACTCTAATGGTTGGTGACCGCCATTTTGACATTGACGGAGCAAGCCTTGCGGGGGTTGAAAGCGTTGGTGCAACCTTTGGCTACGGCAGCGAGGAAGAATTAAAAAAAGCCGGCGCAACCTATATAGCAGGCAGCGCCGACGAGATTGATGAAATTATATTTTCTTAGACTTTTTTGATGCCGCAAGATAAAGCACATAAAACAGAATGAAGCTTGCGAGCATGAGAAACACCAAAACAACACCGCTGTCCCTTGTCACATTCAAAAGTGACGAGGGATTTTTTATAAGCTGAACAAGGCATGCTTCATCGGTGAAGAAATAGAGCAGAGCAGTAACAAGGAAATAAACAGGTGCCGCGCTCATGCAGAAATCCTCCGCCCTCTTGGGCACTGGAACGGGCAAAGCCTTTGCAACAACGTTTTTCTTGACAACGGGTATGCAGGCAGCAAAGCCGATAACGCCGATAACCGCCATAATAACGATTTCAACAACATCGGTTTCACCTATTATTCCCCTTGCGGCAAGCATTTCAGCAATGCGCATGCCTGCAGGTCTTGCAACGGTCAGAACAAAGGTGAAAAAGAGGGTCAGAACTGCGCTGTATGCGGCAAAAATCCATTTTTTGCCGAAAGGCTCGGTGTATTCAAACCTTCCCTCGCCCTGCGTGATTTTCTTGGGCAGGCAGACAAGCAGAAGCATAACGCCGAAGCCCATGAGGAAGCCCGTGAAATATTCCCAGAGCGACCATGAACCCTGCGCAAGGAATGCGGGCGGGGTAACGCTTGCAAGGAAGCCCTTGTCGGAATCAATAATAAGAAAAACATCGGCAAGAGTAATTGAAAGAGCCATGATGGCGTTGATTGCCGTTGAAATGAACGCGGTTATCTTGTCGCGGAAGGCTACAAGCACGGTCAGCGAGGTCAGAAGAGCAGATGCCGAATAAGAAATAACCCTGATGCTTGCATAATAATTTCTGCCGAAAGGAATTTTCTTAAACCATGCTTCGGAGCCGAGATTTTTTATGAACGCCATGAGCGGGCTCATTTCAATGCCTTTGTCTGCAAGGCCTTCTTTAAACATATCAACAGCCGTGGGGCTGATATAGGGCAGAATGAAATGAGAAACAACAAACATAAACACCGCAACCAAAGCATAGAAAACAGCAACGATAGCTATGTAATTTTTGATTTTATAATCCCTTTTCGAGAAAAGCGAACCGATAAAAATTGAGAAAAGCGGCATCCAGCCGAAGCCGAGAAGCAGCATCACCCATAAGCCGTAATAGGGGTTGATTTCAACGGTTGCGGCAACTTCTTCGCCCGTAAACGGAGCAGTGCTGCCAAGATAGCCGCCCATTTGAGAGTTAAGAGTGCCCCAGCCGCCGTTGGTTATGCCAAGCAGGATAACCGCGGCAGGAATTGCCTCATAGCTCATTTTGCGGCGGTTGCCGAAAAACGCATAGATAACCAAAACCATCATTACACCCACAGCAAACATGCCCCACATGGAGCCCCAGCCGTGCGAGCCTCGAACGCGCCACATAAAGCCGCACATGATTGCAAAAAGCGGAACAAGCAGGGCTTTTACGCCCGCAGAAAGATCTCTTGTTTCTTTAAGTTCCATAATTACCTCCTGTATTGCATCGTAACTTCGCCGTCAAAGTTCTTCCAGACGAAAGTGCTGTTTTCAAAAATCATGTAACCGTGCCAACTGTCCTCTTTTGGAATGGACACGGAGCCGGGATTCATGTAAACATAGCTCTCATGCTCAACGCATTTGGGAACATGCGTATGCCCGTGAAGCAGGATATCGCCGTTTTGAAGCGGAGGAAGCTTTTTTTCGTTAAAATTATGTCCGTGCGTTGCATAAATCAGCGAATTGCCCGCGGGGATAACCGCGTAATCCGCTAAAATCGGAAAATCGAGCACCATTTGGTCAACCTCTGTGTCGCAGTTGCCGCGAACGCAGAAAATACGGTCTTTCAAGGCGTTCAGCATTTCGATAACCTTTTTTGGTGCGTAGTCACGGGGCAAATCGTTGCGCGGTCCGTGATAAAGAATATCGCCGAGAAGCAGAAGCCTGTCTGCATTTTCGGCTTTGAATGCTTCAAGAAGCTTTTTGCAATAATATTCCGAGCCGTGAATATCGGATGCAATTAAAAATTTCATAATCATCACCGATTAGATTATAATACAACAACCTGCGGATTTCAACTGAAATTCACAGGTTGTTTTGCGTTTTAACTGTTTTCTTTAAATCTGTTGAGGAAGTGCTTTGTTCTCTCGTTCTGCGGGTTGTTGATAACCTGCTCGGGGTCGCCCTGCTCAACAATAACGCCGCCATCCATAAAGATAACCTTGTCCGAAACATCGCGGGCAAACGCCATTTCATGGGTAACGATAACCATTGTGCAGCCCGATTCCTTTAGACCCTTGATAACATTGAGAACTTCCATTGTCAGCTCAGGGTCAAGAGCCGATGTGGGCTCATCAAAGAAAAGTATTTTTGGATTGAGCGCAAGCGCACGGGCAATGGCAACTCTCTGCTGCTGACCGCCCGAAAGCTGGCACGGATAAAAATCCGCCTTTTCTTCAAGACCTACCTTTTTTATAAGCTCAAGAGCCTTTTGCTTTATGGTTGCCTCGTCGCCCTTTTTGAGAAGAGTGGGTGCAAGGGTAAGATTCTGTAAAACCGTATACTGAGGAAAAAGGTTAAAATTCTGGAATACAAGACCGAAATTCAGTCTGTTTTCCCTTATCTTTTCATCGGTCAAGCGGGTCTTATCTTCGCTGTCAAACAAAACCTCACCGTCCGCAACTATCTTACCGCAATCTGTGGTTTCAAGAAAGTTGAGGCAACGCAGCAGGGTTGTTTTGCCGCTTCCCGATGAACCGATGATAGAAAGAACATCGCCCTTTTCGAGAGTAAAGCTTATATCCTTGAGAACCTCGGTTTTTCCGAAGCTTTTTTTTATGTTACTGACTTCTAATATCGCCATAATTTAACTCCTGAAATAGCTCAGCTTCTTTTCCGCCTTGTTGAGAACAACCGTAAGAATACCGACAAACACAAGATAGAATACGCCCGTGAAGAACAGCGGCCATATAAGAGCTTTTGTTGCCGCAAGCTCCTTTGCGTTTTTGATAATTTCGCAAACCATAATGCAGTTTGCAAGAGCAGTATCCTTGATAAGGGTTATAATCTCGTTTGACATGGGCGGAACAATGCGCTGAACAACCTGCTTGAGAATGATTTTTCTGAATATCTGCGATTTGGTAAGGCCGAGAACATATCCCGCCTCATACTGGCCTTTGGAAATGCTTTCGATGCCGCCTCTGTAAATCTCGGAAAAATAGCAGGCATAGTTGAGCGCAAACGCAATCAGAACCGCAGTGATTCTGCCCGCGTCGGCAATACCGTATTCGATGAACATATATCGGTCAATCTGCCCGAAAAGCTGATAATTGAACAGCAGACCCGGCACATAATAGATGATAAATATCTGAAGCATCAGCGGAATGCCTCTGACAATCCAGACTATCACCTTGGAGATTGATTTGACTATTTTGAATCGGCTCATCGAACAAAAGGCTATAGGCAAACCAAGCGGTGCACCGCAAAGCAGCGTCACCGCAAAGATAAGCAAAGATATTTTAAAGCCGTCGAACAAAAAAACCGTGACTTCTAAAAAGGACATGTTAAAACTCCAATTAATATATCTTTAAAAATTATTTCTGGTCGGAGAAATCTGTGATTGCTGTTGTAGCAACACCGTATTTCTCAGCAAGAGCGGCGATTGTGCCGTCTGCTGCAAGAGCTTCGAGCTGTGCGTTAACGTTTGCTGTGAGCTCGCTGCCCTTCTTGAAGCCGATTGCATAGTATTCAACATCGCTGGAAAGAGCGTCAACAACTGCAAGGCCTGCATAGTCGCCCTTGCCGACATAGCTCTTTGCAAGCTGTGCGTCAACAACTGCGAAATCTGCTGTTCCTGCGCTGATTTCTGTGAGGCACTCTGTCTGCTTGATAAAGCCCTTGAATGCTGTGCCTTCGAAAGCCTTTGCATAAGCTTCGCCTGCTGAGCCGCTTTCTGCAACGCCAAACTTGCCGTTGAGGTCAGCCGCAGATGCAATGCCGGAATCAGCCTTAACAACAACTACCTGACGGTTTTCCATGTAGTTATAGGAGAAATCAACCTTTTCAGAACGGAGAACACCGTCATCATCAGCTGTGTTGGCTGTGAAACCGTTCCATACGCAGTCGATTGTGTTTGAATCAAGGTCTGTATACTTGCTGCTCCACTCGATTTCCTGGAAGATAACTTCATAACCGAGGTTGCCGAAAACTGCCTTTGCAAGCTCTGTGTCAAAGCCTACAAGCTCGCCGTTTTCGTCAAGATAGTTCATGGGTTCATAAATTGTGTAGCCGACAACTACTGTTTCTTTCTTTTCGGGTTCGTTTGAGGGGGCGTTATCGCCGCAAGCTGCAAGCGAGAACATCATAAGGCATGCGAGAATCAGTGCAAAAATCTTTTTCATGATATTTACTCCTTTATTTTATTATTGTGCTATTACATTAACATACTAAAGCGATTTTGTCAATGATTTTTTATTGTTCACGCCGTTGCATCGCTTCTGCTGTTATAAAGCTCGCAGTAGAAGCCCTGTTTTTTCATAAGCTCGTCGTGACTGCCCTGCTCAATGATTTTGCCGCCTTTCATAACAAGAATAACATCGGCATTTTTAATCGTTGAAAGTCTGTGGGCAACAATAAAGCTTGTTCTGCCCTGCATCATGGTTGAAAAAGCCTTTTGAATACGTATTTCCGTTCTTGTATCGATTGATGAAGTTGCTTCATCAAGAATCAGCATAGGCGGCAGGCAAAGCATGACTCTCGCAATGCAAAGGAGCTGTTTCTGACCCTGCGAAAGCCCCGACGCTTCGTCGGAAATCGGCGTATCATAGCCCTGCGGCAGGCGTTTTATAAAGCTGTGTGCGTGCGATGCCTTTGCCGCGGCGATTATTTCTTCATCGGTTGCATCAGGTCTGCCCATTGCAATATTTTCCTTAACCGTGCCCTCTTTGAGCCATGTATCCTGCAAAACCATGCCGTAGCTTTTGCGCAGGCTCCTGCGCGTTGCCGCGTTAATATCAACGCCGTCAACGGAAATCGCTCCGCCGTCAACATCATAAAAACGCATAAGCAGGTTAACAAGCGTTGTTTTGCCGCAGCCCGTTGGACCGACGATTGCTACTCTGCTGCCGTTTTCAACCGAAAGATTAAGGTCTTTTATAAGCTCTTCGTTTTTATCATATGAA
Source organism: Acutalibacteraceae bacterium (assembly GCA_045532895.1). Lineage (GTDB taxonomy): Bacteria > Bacillota > Clostridia > Oscillospirales > Acutalibacteraceae > CAG-177. Next base: position 19,016 of record JAZSGU010000124.1, read on the forward strand.
AACGCAACGTTTGAAATTTCAACATTTCCTTTAACATTTTTAAGCTCTGCCGCATTTTCGGCATCGGGGGTCTGCGGAGTCTGCTCTACAAGCTCGAAAAGTCTTTCCGCGCATGCAAGAGCATTCTGAAG